>SSHE01000098.1 GCA_008017315.1 Acinetobacter sp. | reverse complement strand
GTATGGAAACGGTTTTGAACCATCATACGTGCAGCATCTTCAGGACGAATCGCATCCCAAGTACCACCTAATTTTTCTTTAACGGCACGTACGTGCTCTAAAGCTGATTGATATGTCATGATATATTCCTGCATTGAGTTAGGAGCATCTACTTAAAACAGGTATTTCTACCCACTTTATGAATGTTGCACAGCATAGTTGTTGTACGCAGATTAATCCAATATTCTACCTTGATTTCCATTATTTATTTTCGAAATATACCAATCACGATATAAATATAATCACAACACAAAAACCTATCATCATGTTTTTAAACAACTTTCAAAAATAGTTTTTACACCTATTTTATTAAACCCATACCAGAATCATGTTTAGACTTAAGTCTAAATTCTCTTTTAGAACATCCTCAAGATCGCCAAGTTTTTTGCAAAATTGACACACAAGCATGATCAATTATGGCATAATTCGGATAATTTCACTGTGTTATTTCGGGTATTTCCTAGATGAATCTTGAACGGGTCGATTTAAACCTTCTCATCTATCTGGATGTTTTATTACGAGAGAAAAATGTGACCCGTGCTGCAGAACAACTTGGGGTTACCCAGCCTGCCATGAGTAACATTTTACGCCGTTTGCGTACGTTATTTAATGACCCTCTACTCATTCGCTCATCTGAAGGCATGACCCCAACCGAACGTGCTTTAGAATTACAACCACGTATTCGTGATGCACTCTCTGATTTGTCGATGATTTTAGAGCCTCGTACCGAGTTTCGCCCTTATACTTCAAATCGGGTCTTTCGCATTATGACTTCGGATTATGCCGAAGCCACTCTGGTTCCTCGCTTGATCAAAGCCTTACGTTCAGAAGCTCCCAATGTCGTACTGGACTTTCTCACCCCTAGTGATGTGTCCTATCGTGATATGGAACAAGGCAAAGTGGATTTGGCCATTAACCGCTTTAACGATATTCCGCAAAGTTTCCATCAAGTTTTAGTTTGGCGTGATAGTTTTAGTTGCTTACTCAACGATCGACATCCTGCTGTTGCCCACCTCAATTTAAAAACCTATCTGGATGCCCAGCATATTTGGGTATCCAAAACAGGTATGGGGGTAGGTTTTGGTGTCAATCCTGAAAAGCAAGCAGGTTTGGGCTGGATTGACCAAGCTTTGGAACGTATTGGACAAAAACGTAAAATTTCCGTATTTACCCGACATTACCAAATGCCTGCTTTATTGGCACAAAATGTCGATTTAATTGCCACTTTACCGACACGTATTGCACGTTTACAAGCCAATAATTCTCGCCTGCTTATTAAAGACCCGCCCTTTTATATTCCAGAATTTGAGTTAAAAATGGCATGGTGTCCGTTATTACATCATCATCCTGCACATCGTTGGTTACGTCAGCTCATTCTATTTGTTGCACGCCAGATGGTCGAGGAGGAAAAGCGTGAATACCTCTCCAATAATAATAGTACCCACCCTCCTTTTGCCAATTTTTAAGTTTTATTCCTGATAGCAGATCAATACTATCAGGATTTTTTATCATTTTTTATCTCTTGGTCATGATTTTCAGGTACATTAAACCCAAATTCATTCGTATAGGTACATTGTGAGTTTATTTCAAAATATCCTCGTCATCACAATTTTAATCACTACTGCGGGTTTTTTGTCACTATCAGAAATTGCCCTTGCTGGAGCACGTAAAATCAAACTCAAACTGCTGGTAGAAGCAGGTGAAGAACGTGCCAATAAAGTTCTAAAATTACAGGAAAATTCCGCAGATTTTTTTGCAGCTTCACAAATTGGACTCAATGCGATTGCGATTTTGGGCGGAATTTTGGGCGAAGGTGCATTTCGTCCTTATATTGTCAATTTTGTCGCACAATTTTATACAGGACCATGGCTTGAAACGATTGGCTTCGTCTTATCTTTTACTTTAGTCACTTCACTGTTTATTTTATTTGCCGATTTGATGCCCAAGCGTATGGCAATGATTGCTCCTGAAAAAATTGCCGTCGCCGTGATTAATCCCATCAGCATTTTTATCAAGATGTGTAAACCTTTGGCATGGGGCATTAATGCTATTGCCAATTTGCTATTTCGTTTATTTAAAATCAATACCATACGAGATGATAATATTACCTTTGATGATATTTCGGCAGTGATGGATGCTGGTGCTCAAGCTGGTGTCTTACAGCAACAGGAACATCACTTTATCGAAAATGTATTTGAATTGGAAGAGCGTACTGTGCCATCCAGTATGACCACACGAGAAAATGTGGTGTACTTTACCCTGAAAGAATCTGAGCAGAGTATCCGACAAAAAATCGCCGAATATCCTTATTCTAAATTTTTGGTTTGTAGTGAACACATTGATCAAGTGATTGGTTATGTCGATACCAAAGACATTTTGGTGAGAATCATGAATAATCAATCTATGATTCACCTCAATGAATCCACCATTCGTAATGTCCTGATTATTCCAGACACGCTAACACTTTCCGAGCTATTAGACCGCTTTCGCTCCACCAAAGAAAAATTTGCGGTGGTGATGAATGAATATGCTCTAGTCGTTGGTATTATTACCTTATCTGACATTATGATTACAGTGATGGGTGATTGGGTCACGCCAATAGAAGAAGAGCAGCAAATTATCAAACGTGATGAAAATTCGTGGTTTATCGAAGGCTCAACCCCGATTGAAGATATCAAACATGTGCTGAATATTGAAGATTTTCCAGAATGGGAAAATTATGAAACCATTGCAGGTTTTATGATGTATAAATTACGCAAAATCCCACGCCCTGCTGATTCGGTAGAACATGAAGGTTTTAAATTTGAAGTAGTCGATATTGACCATTATAAAATTGACCAGTTATTAGTGACCCGATTGACATATATTCCACAGGAATAACTTCAGCGTACCGTGATTTACTATAAATTATTGTTATTTCAGGGAATGTGTTTAAGAAGTTATACCCTCTATCTCGCACACACCCCCTTTTACGGCTAAGAATTATGCTGCTGAATACACATATTTTACATCATATGTGAAAGTCACGCCTTGTGTGTTAATTGTTGCATTAATATTTCCTGTTGTACCATTAAAGCTACAACTATTGATTTTAAATTCTCCATCAGGCAATTGCCCTGTAACATCACTTGAACCACAGAATTCATTCTGATTCGCTGGTTTTGGAATATTCTTAATGGTAACGGCTGGGGTTTGACTCCCCATGATTGTTGTCGTGACGGTCAAGTTGTAATTACCCGTTGGAATGCCACCTGTATTACCAGCCGTGCTATCTAAATCAATCGTAATACCATTGGTATCAACATTATAGTTCCAGTTAAATGTTTCACCATTGACTTTATATTTAAAGTTACAGTTGAATGCTGTGCCTGTGCCTGTACAGGATGAATTAGCATCCAAATCAATTTTTACGCTATCTAAGACTTTGTCCAGACCTTTGGAATTGGCATCAAAAGCGGTTTTAAAAATGTCTGGATAACCTTTTGCTGCTGTATAACCACTGGCATCAAAAACTGTTTTTAAATTTGCAACGATTTCTTTAGCACTTTTATCTACTGCTGTGGTAATTTTTGCTGAATTACTCGCAATCGTTGCCCATTGGCTATAAATATCCGCCAGTGTCTTTGCATCACCATAAACAGCGTCCCCACTGGCTGCCAGTACTGCCTGTGTAGTGAGTTGGGTGACATTGACATTTCCTGCTGCCGCTGCATAGGAATAAAGTGCGACTTCGCCCTTTGTTGCTTTGACAATATACGGTGCACCTTGCTCTACATCAATACTGAATTTACCATCCACACCTGCTTTTACAGTTTTCTTAACGCCTGCTTTATTGGTGACTTCAATATCAGCATTGGCTAATGCTGCACCTGTTGCTGCTGTTCCCGTTAGCTTTTCAGTGGCTGGCGTAGGTTGAGTTGGTGTCTTTGCACCAGAATCCTTATCATCACTTCCTCCACAGGCAGTAACGAGTAACATTGAACTGACCAAAGCAGATAATAATACGCTACGTTTCCCAAGCATCATCTTCATTTTTTACATCCTCAAAAAATTATTTTTCGCAGTCTATTTACATGACTTGCTGCATCAGTATTACATAACTCTAAAATTTTACATACCCCCAAATAAGGGGTATTATTTTTTTATTGACATCATACAAATCATCAAGACTTTCGCATCAAAGAACCAAATCAGGTTATAATGTCCGCCTATCACTGGATCATTTTATCTCGATATGTCCGTATCCATCGCTCCTGAGCAATTACTCGACCATGTGCGTATTGTCATGGTCAATACCACTTTACCCGCCAATATTGGTGCGGCATTACGTGCCATGAAAACCATGGGCTTAAAGCACCTAATCTTGGTTGCACCAAAAATCTATCCTCATCCTGATATTGACGCACTTGCCGCAGGTGCAGGCGATTTAATCTCGCATATTCAAATTGTAGAAAGTCTGGAACAGGCGATTGCAGATTGTCATGTGGTATTTGGCACCAGTGCACGCAGCCGTACCATTCCGTGGGCATTGCTAGATGCACGTCCAGCCGCACAGGAAATCATGCAGGCGGCGGAACAACAACAACAGATTGCAATTTTATTTGGACGTGAAGACCGTGGGCTGACTAATGATGAGCTGGCATTGGCCAATTATCATCTGACCATTCCAGTGAATCCTGAATATGGTGTCCTCAATGTTGCTCAGGCGATTCAAGTAATTTGTTATGAGCTACGCATGAGTGCATTAAGTCATATTCCAGCCGTACCACAAAATACGCAAGTAATGCCATTGGTACAAAACCAGTCCATGCAATGGGATGAACCTTTGGTCACACAGGCACAGATGCAGCAGTTTTATCCACATTTGGAAAAAATGCTGGTGGACATTGATTTTCTGGATGCCGATAATCCACGATTATTGCCATTACGTTTGCGACGTTTATTTGGACGCATACAATTAGATCGTATGGAATATCATTTATTACGTGGTGTATTCACTCGGGTTCAAGCATTGGCAAAAGGTACTTGGCACGCCCCTAGACAGCAAGATGCACATGGAGAACAATCCAATGTTTAAACAGCTTAAAGAAGATATTCAAGCCGTCTTTGACCGTGATCCTGCGGCACGCAATACACTGGAAGTGATTACGACTTACCCTGGGATTCATGCCTTAGTCATGCACCGACTGGCACATGAATTATGGCAAAAACAGCATAAAGGCTCTGCTCGACTGCTTTCAGCTTTTAGCCGTATGCTCACTGGGATTGAAATTCACCCTGGGGCAAAAATTGGGAAACGTTTTTTTATCGACCACGGAATGGGCGTGGTGATTGGAGAAACTGCCGAAATTGGTGATGATGTGACGTTGTATCATGGTGTCACGCTAGGTGGAACAACATGGCATAAAGGTAAACGTCATCCAACGCTAGAAGATGGTGTCATTGTTGGTGCTGGGGCAAAAATTCTCGGGCCTTTTAGCGTAGGAAAAAATGCCAAAGTCGGCTCTAATGCCGTCGTCACCAAAGCGGTACCTGCTGGTGCAACTGCCGTTGGCAACCCTGCCCGATTTATCATGCCAGAACAACCCACAGAGATCACATCTGGTACAGAGTCTCCTTGTGCAGAATTTCAGCCGTATGCAGCAGCACAAGAACAACCTGATACCATGCTTGAAGGTATGCGGATATTACTCAATCGTTTGCAAAAGAATGAGTTACAAATAAAACATATGTGCGAACAGCTCAGTAAACTCGACCCTGAATTTAAAAAACCTCGTCTTGCACCCATGTCTAAGGCTGAAAAAAATATCCTTGATGAAGTGAAGCGTGAATGTGATCTAAGTTCAACGCATAAATAAGCTCATAAATGCCCCTTGCTTGCAACAAGTCCTAACATAAGACGTGTTGAAAGGCTGTGGGTTTTTAACTAGAATCACTGCACATTTTTCAATGAAACAAAGACTTGATACAAAATGATGAATTTTAACCGCTTATTTCTACTCAGTATGAGCACATTGCTCGTGAGTGCTTGTTCAACGCCACCTGTACAACAAAAAACCATCGTACAGCCAGCACCTGTACAAGATGAACCGATCATTTTTACCGAACCAGCACTCACAACTGCATTCTATGCACTCAATCCTTATGACTATAGTAAACCTTCTGAATTTGAAGTAAATCTCTATCGGGCAGCCGCAACACCTGTCATCAAAATGGAAATCAGCAATCCCAACCAGCCTGATGCAGCAAAAACGGTACTGGATAAAAATCGTTTTATTATTCCATTGACCGACAGTAAAGATAAGGCACTCAAATTTGCTGTGCTTGCACAAGACAATGAATTAGATGTCACCGAGATAGATGATTTCTTTAATACCTTGGAAGGTAAAGCACGCCATTATCCTGTACGCTTCACTTCCAAGCGTGAACGTGAAGGTTATACCGAACGTTTAAAATCGATCATGACCACACTCGATCCACTTGCATTACATAGCAATGCCTCTTATGACATTCTGGTACGTGCAGCCAAAGCCAGTGGTATGGCACGTAATCTGGATATGGGTGAGCATTATGGACCCAAAGCCTTAAGTTATGCCAAACGTCTATTAGCCATGAAGCCTAAAGATCCAACCATCAGTTTCTGGTTAGGTGTAGGCTTATCAGAAGGTGGTGCATTTAAAGAAGCGATTCCGTATTTAACCACAGCAATGGACGCTGGGATTCAAGAATCCTATTTATCAATGGCAAACAACTATATCTATATGGAACAAAAGAAAAATGCCATCACGACACTCAAAAACTATGCCATCAAATATCCAAGTGAGCAAGCTGTCGTAAACGCTCTGATGAAAGAGTTCGAGTCTGGTAAACGTTATAATGTTTGGCAACTCATTCAACAATAAATCATTGCTCTTCCTCAAAAAGCCAGTCATTTGACTGGTTTTTTTGCAAATGCTAGACAATACATGATAAACGTTTTATTGTTAGAATCATTCTCATTGTATTGATGTCTTTTTCACAATGCCACTTTCTAAAGTATTTATTTCATTAGGTTTGAGTTTTGGCATCGTTGCTATGGCAGGCTGTCAGGTCATCAGTGTAAAGCAACAAAATACCGCAAAAACTCTGAGTAATCAGCGTGATAGTATTTTAAATCGCAGCACACTCAGTGAAGCCAGCCTAAATGTGCTTGCGATGACAGGCAAAGAAGCTGTGTCCTGTATTGGACAAGCCGAGCATTGCATCACAGCATTACAGCACATTCCAGAGCTATTGGATGAGCAAATCCTTTCGACGGGCAGCGAAATCTATTTAGCTCAAGCCATACAACTCAAAAAATCTAGTGATTGCAATGCAAATCAACCGCATTTATATAAGCAAACCGAAGCAGAACAACGTCATGCTATACAAGCATTTCAGCAGTGTACCGAACAACAACTTGAAGCATTGACTCAATCTTTACGCTATAGTTATGCTTATCTTTTTGCTAGCAAACGCCCTTTATCGCAACGTCTCTTTGATAATCGTCAAGTTCAAGTACGAGATTTTTATAATCAAGCTGTGACCAATTTGATCGATACGTATAATCAACGCAACGAAAAAAAAACCATCAATTATGAGCACACACTCAGCATAGGAAAAAATCATTATCAAATTGATATTGAACAATATCCTCATCTGGATATGACACAAGTTGAACAGTTGCTCTCTACCTATAATCTAGGTTTTTCAGGACTCAAATCCATTAGTCGCCGTGATGGTTTTGGTGCAGAATTTGTCATTCAAATGCGGAAAAGCCAGCAAGTACCGACCACCTCATATTTAATGAATCCTTTACAGCAACGACAAAGTTTAATCTCTCATCCCAACCGCCATGATGCTCGTTTTTTGGCGGCCACACTTGTGGTTGAACCCACACAAAAAGATTCGGTCGAAAGTATCTTAGCCAGCCAAACTCTTAAATTTCGTCTGATTGACCCCAATCATTATCATGACATCCAAATTGCAGACAAGAACTTTCCACTGGCTGCCAATTTTTCCGCCCCTTATGGTTTATGGTTGGCCAATAATAATCTCGGTGCAGCCGCTTATTGGACATTACTCGATCGTGAACAAAATCTTGTGATGCCACATTTATTCATGCTTGAACCTTATAATCCAAATAAAAAAGTGATTATTATGATTCATGGCCTAGCCAGTAGCCCAGAAGCATGGATTGCCATGACCAATGACATTATGGGCGATACCATCTTGCGGGATAATTTTCAGGTCTGGCAGATTTTTTATTCCACCAATATGCCGATTATGGAAAGTCGTTATCAAATTCATGCTTTATTAAAACAGACGTTTGATGATTTAAAACGACAGTATCCAAAGCAACCTCCTCAACATGCGGTATTGCTTGGACACAGCATGGGTGGTGTGATTAGTCGTATGTTAGTCAGTGATGCCGATTTTAGTACCGATGTTTTGCATTATTTACAAAAGAACCATGTGCGTAAATATGAAGCATATAAAAATGAAAATCAGAATTTTGGAAAATTGGCACAAGCTCGACTACAACTCCATGCACTTACGCCACCAATTGACCGTGCAATCTTTATTTCTTCACCTTTTCGTGGAACGGATTTTGCTGACCGTTGGTTTACCCTTGCCGCTCGCAAAATCATTAAATTACCCAAAAGTTTCCTGACGGCAACTTTCGAAACGATTACGCACGGTTTAACAGGTGAATTGACCAATGATTATCTTACCCAGATGACCAAGGACTTTTTGCAAAATGGTCCTAGTGATTTAAGCCGAAAATCTGCCTTTATGAAAATTACCGCTGAAACACCCATTTCAGCCAAAGTGAAATATCATGTGATTATCGGCAATGATACGACGTTCGATAATCATGATACCGCTCAGATTACCGATGGTATTGTGCCGTATAGCAGTGCTCATCTGGATGGTGCACAATCTGAAAAAATTATCCAAGGTGGACATTCGATTCAGTACAGTCCAGAAGCTGTGCTGGAGTTGCGTCGTATTTTAAGATTACATTTGCAGGAACTGGGCAAACCATAGCGATGGTTCAGCTAAATCGAATCGGCTGAAATTCTTCATCATTTTTGGGGTCATGAGAATCGCAATGTTCATCTTCTTGTTTTGTGCCACGGTCGATATAGCCTGTACGCTCAGCTTCGGGTAAATGCTTATGTTCCCAGATCAGTACAGCCTGCATACAGGTCTGACGCTGTTCTTTGGTCAATGCCACACCATTGTCCCATTTGCCAATTTCGACCGCAGTTTTGAGCTTTGCCACAATCTCGGGGGTCAACGTCTTTAAAATTTGCTCAATATTCATGATTTATTCCTCATTTTTTTCATCATCGGCGGCTTCAAAATCCTGATTCCAGCGTAATTTGGTACGACATGCAGCATAGAAATTGTAGCTTGGTGGATGTAATAGGGTCAGTTTAAAGGGATGTTTACGAATATGTAAAGTGTCACCGATTTGCAACGTCATACTGCTTTGTCCATCTGGGCTGACCATTGGCAAAACACGATTATCACGAATTAAAATTTTAATTTCACTCTGTCCACCCACCACGATTGGACGTGATGACAATGTATGCGGGTGCATCGGCACAAGTACAATCGCATCCATATTTGGATGAACAATCGGCCCTCCACCTGATAAGGCATACGCTGTTGAACCCGTCGGAGAGGCGACAATCAGCCCATCACTATGCTGACGATAGACATAAGCACCATCAATATGCAGTTCAAAATCAATCATGTGTACGGATTTACCTGAGTGTAGCACGATATCATTCATTGCAATTTCACGATACACCGTTTGTCCTTGTGAGCGTACTTCTGTTTCCAACAAAAAGCGTTGGTCAAGCACATAGTCACCATCGAGTACTTGCCCAAATTTTTGTAATACTTCCGAAGGACGAATATCGGTCAGAAAACCCAGTCTCCCCCGATTCACACCCACCACAGGCACATTATATTTTGCCAAGGCACGAGCCGCATGTAGCAATGAACCATCACCACCTACAACCACCACTAAATCCGCCACTTGCCCGAGCAAAGCCAGACTACTGGTTTGTATATCACCAAAATCGCCAAGTTCTGCGGTTTCCTGCTCAAAAATAGGGCGTAATCCTCGCTCTAGCAAGAAATCATAAATGGACTTCAATGTATCAACGACAGATGATTTTCCAGGACGACCAATTAAACCGATATTCCGAAAAGATTTCTGGAAATGATGCTGCACCCCATGCACTCCTGTGGAATTAGCACCTTATCATAGCATTTTGTGCGTTGCACACCAATGACATGTCCGTTCAATCCTATTTTTTTCACAAAAATACGGTTTTTTTGGCTTTATTAGCAATTTACAACATAGTTTGCATTGCATAACGCAGCTTGCTATCGCATTATTTACCCAATTTGTTTTGAAATTTATGAAATCCACATGCAGAAACAACGTGGCGTTGGTATTATCGCATTTTTTATTCTGATTCTTTTTCTGGCGGCCTTTATTGTGCTGGGTATTTATCTGGTTAAACTGGATGATATTGTGCGTAAGCGTTTTGAAGGGCAACGCTGGGATATTCCTGCCAAAGTTTATGCTCGTCCGTTAGAATTATATGCACAATCGGATGCAACCCAAAAAGATATTTTGGATGAGTTAAAATTACTCAATTATCAAGGTGCTGACCATTATAGCAAAACAGGTACATTTACCCATAAAGCAAATCAACTCACGATTCATACACGTGGTTTTGATTTTGGTGATAGTCATGAACCAGAACGGGTCATTGAACTCAATTTTGCAGGCGATACCATTAGCAGTATCCGTACAACACAACCCTCCAGCACAGGGGTATTAAGACTTGAGCCGATGTTGATCGGTGGGATTTATCCGCAGCATAATGAAGACCGTGTACTGGTCAAATTACAAAATGTACCGCAAACCCTGATTGATGCACTGATTGCGACCGAAGACCGTAATTTTTACCAGCATTATGGGGTTTCTGTACGTGGTCTGGCACGTGCTATTTTCAGCAATGTGACGGGAGGAACACGACAAGGGGGTTCAACCCTTACCCAGCAACTGGTTAAAAATTTTTATTTAACCCCAGAACGAACCTATAAACGTAAAGCCAATGAAGCCTTAATGGCCTTATTATTAGAATTACATTATGACAAAAATGAGATTTTAGAAGCATACCTCAATGAGGTAAACCTCGGGCAAAGTGGTAATTATTCGGTCAATGGTTATGGTCTGGCATCACAATTCTATTTTGGGCAGCCTTTGCAAGAATTAAATACCTCTGAATTGGCTTTTTTAGTGGGTTTAGTCAATGGGCCATCGTTCTATAATCCATGGCGTAATCCTGAGCGTGCCGTTGAACGTCGCAATGCAGTGCTACAAAAAATGCGTGATACAGGCAAACTTAGCGATGCACAATATCAGGCTGAAATTGCTCGCCCATTGGGTGTCATGAAGAAACCTGGTGTAACGGCGGTACGCTTCCCTGATTTTATGGATATTGTACGTCGTCAGTTAAAACAAGAATATCAAGAAAATGATTTAACCAATCAAGGTTTGCGTATTTTTACCACACTCGACCCTGTGGCACAAACACGCATTCAAACTAGTGTGGAAAACACGGTGCAACAACTGGTTAAACGCAATCCAGCACGCCTCAATGGCTTACAAGGGGCAGTGGTGGTTTCTCATCCCGAAAATGGTGAAATTATCGCAGCGATTGGCAGTACCAGCGATTTTACAGGCTTTAACCGTGTATTGGATGCCAAGCGACAAGTGGGTTCATTGCTTAAACCTGTGATTTATATGCAGGCTTTGCAATCGGGACGCTATACTTGGGCAAGTCCAATACAGGATCATGCAGTCGTGATTAAAGGGGTTAGTGAAAAAGAATGGACACCGAAAAATTATGATGGTGTCGAACATGGCACGACCACTTTGCAGACTGCCCTTGCCAATTCTTACAATCTATCAGCAGTACGGTTAGGTTGGGAGGCAGGATTACCAACTTTTATCAATAATTTACGCAAACTTGGCATACAGTCTGATATTCCCAATTATCCTTCCATATTGCTGGGTGCAGTGAACTTATCGCCGCTTGAGATTTTGGGAATTTATCAAAACTTTGCGACGGGTGGATTCAAATACCCAACACGTACCATTCGTGCTGTGGTTGATGCCAATGGTTCATTACTACAACGCTATGGTTTACAAGTACAAAATACCATCGATCCTACAACTGCATACCTATTGAATCATGGTTTACAACAAGTCATGAGCTCAGGCACAGGGCGTGCAGGCTACAATAGTTTTCCTTCCGAGCTTGGTCTAGCAGGAAAATCAGGCACGACGAATGATGCACGTGATTCATGGTTTGCAGGCTATAGTGGCAATTATCTCACCGTGGTCTGGTTAGGTCAGGATGATAATAAACCGATTGGTTTAACAGGCTCTACGGGTGCATTGCCTGTCTGGATTAGTGTCATGAAACAGCTCAAAAATACAGCCAATAACCTGCCCCAACCTAGCGATATTCAATGGCAATGGATGGATAGTAGCGAGGGTTTACTTTCTGCTCAGGGCTGTACAGGTGCAATATATATTCCCATGGTGACCAATAGCATTCCACGGCAAGCCACGTCTTGTGGTCTGCCACATTATCAAGTCGAGCCTGAATATTCAGAACAAAGTTATGATGAATTTGGCAATCCTGCATCACCAACACCATCACGCCGCCCAAATGATGATGCGATTGAAAATTTTATCCGTGAAAGTGAACCCACACAACCTACCGAACAAAAACCACAAGTGCTCTCACAAGGTGGCTATCGAATGGGAGCAAATGATTAATGCAAAAGATTTCGTGTGTCATTATGTTATGCAGTAGTCTGTCTATAGTCGGTTGCCAAACCACCACGCCGATTCAACCTAGTATAGAAACACCCAAAACTAAGGTCATACCACAACCCCCTACGCCAACATCCAAAGTGATTATCACACCCTATCCTGATCACGAAATTCGTCGTGAGGCACAACCTTTACCGCCTGTCGCCCCTCCACAACCGCCTCGTGTGATTTTACCCGAACAAACACCAACACCCAATCGTCACTTAAAGAATGGACATGGCATTGCTGCCTATGAAAAATTGATGCAGGATTATTTGCAAAGTTTACGCAAAAATAATTTAATCGCAGCAGAACAGCAACTGATTCAGGCACAACGCATTGCACCACAATCAGCTGATGTTTATCGTGAATTGGCACGTTTGGCCAATCTCAAAAAACAAGCAGCAAATGCTGAAGCTCTTGCACGTAAGGGCTTAACGTTTGCCCAAAATAATGTACAACGCAAACAACTCTGGCAACAAATTCTCCAATCGGCACAACAACAAAATAAAGCTGCCTTGATTCAGCAAGCACAGCAAAATATCGCCAAGTATTAGATGTGATACTTTTTCCGATAACGCCATAGGGTTGTCCGACTCACGCCTAAGGCTTTGGCTGCCAATTCCAGATGCTCGCCGTATTGTTGCAATGCCTGCTGTACACGTTTTTTGTTCATCGCCTGTTCAGCTCGAACAGGTATAGGCTGTTCATGATATAACGACACTTCTGGATTGAAAATGTCGTTGGGTAAATCATCCACATCAATGACACTACGACCATGCGACATCACCAACGCATACAGCAAGATATTTTTAAGTTCTCGCACATTACCCGCCCAATCATAGGTCATCAGCGTTTGCATAGCGGCATCGGTTAAAGTTGGTGTGATCAGCATTTCACGGCTTTTATGTTGTTGCAAAATATGTTGCGTCAGCAGTGGAATATCAGCTTTTCGCTCTCGTAATGGTGGAATAAAAATTGGGATGACTCGCAAACGATACAATAAATCATGCCGAAAATGCCCCAATCGTGCCTCCTCTCGTAGTGCCTTATGTGTTGCGGCCACAATTCGTACATCTGTTTTGATTGCCTTCTCGCCACCTAGTCGGTTAAATTCACCTGCTTCCAGCACTCTTAATAATTTCGCTTGCAACTCTAACGGAATCTCGGCAATTTCATCTAAAAATAAAGTCCCTCCCTCTGCGCGTTCAAATACCCCTTTGTGGTCACGAATTGCACCCGTAAATGCACCTTTGACATGCCCAAACAATTCGCTTTCCAAAATATTGGCATTTAAAGCGGCACAATTAATTGCAATAAATGGTTTATCCCGACGCTGACTATAATCATGAATCGCTTGTGCGACCAACTCCTTACCGCTACCAGACTCCCCTCGTACCAATACTGGAAATTCCGTCACGGCAACTTTCTGGATAATGGAAAACATTTTCAGCATTTCTGGTGACTGACTATGAAAAGTCTGTTGTAACGCAGAAAAATCGGTAAAATCATTCAACATGGTGATTCATCTGTTGCAATTTTGGTTTAATGTAACACCACTTAAACACTAAATGAAACATTATTGAAACAATAAGTAAAAATAATGTTAAAAACTATCTTATAATACATTGTTTTTATTACTTTTAATTAAAACAGTGCAAGATGGCATTCGTTTTGCAAACTTACGATAAGATGAAAATTTCAGAGTATCTTCAAGATGATGTTTAAACAGTTTTTTGAACCCGAAAGCAGCACCTATACCTATCTATTGGGTTGTGAACACACGCATGAAGCCGTTTTGATTGATCCTGTCGCTTCAGAAGTAGAACACTATACGCAAGCACTCGATGAACATGGCTTAACATTGGTTTATACACTGGATACGCATGTTCATGCAGATCATGTTACAGCAGCCAATGCTTTACGTAACAAGTTTGGCAGTAAATCCATTTTGCATCGCAATTCTGGCGTGGATTGTGGTGATATTTTCATTACTGACCGCAGTGCAATCCGCATTGGTAATTTTTTGATTGAAGCACGTTACACCCCAGGACATACCAATGCCTGTACCAGTTATGTAATAGATGGCATGGTCTTTACTGGTGATGCCTTGTTGATTGATGGTTGTGGACGTACTGACTTTCAGGAAGGCAATCCAGCGACACTGTATGAGAGTATCCACCAGCAATTATTTAGCCTGCCTGATGACACGATCGTCTATCCAGGACATGATTATAAAGGTCGATTATCTTCAACCATCGGACAGGAAAAACAGTCCAATGCACGTCTAGGTCACCACCGCTCTAAGGCAGAATTTATTGAGATGATGAACAATCTTAACTTGCCATATCCGAAGAAAATTGATATTGCATTACCTGCCAACAAAGCCTGTGGTCAATAAGGGAATACCTACCATGTCATTAAAACAAGTCAATCCAGAATTCTACGTCGCCGAACAAATCACGGTACAAGATGTGCAGCACATCGCCAGTCAAGGCATTCAGTCGATTATCTGCAATCGACCCGATGGCGAAGGTGCAGACCAACCTAATGTGATTGAAATTCAGCAGGCGGCAGCACAGCACGGGATTCACATCGAATATTTACCTGTCACCAGTGGCAAAGTCAGCGATGAGCAAGCTGAAGAATTTAAAAACCTTTATCTTAAAATGCAAAAGCCTATCCTTGCCTACTGCCGTACAGGCACACGCTCTATCACGTTATGGGCACTCGCCCAACTGAGCGACCAACCACTTGACCAGATCTTATTAAAAGCCAAATCGCTAGGCTATGATTTACAAGGACTTATCCCTCGTATTTTAAAACAAGTCAATACCGATGCCGACATTGCAAAACATACGGTAGTCATTGTTGGTGCTGGTGCAGCAGGGATTTCTGTTGCAGCAAGCTTGCTATCTCGTCAGGGAAATTTGGATATTGCCATCATTGACCCTGCGGAAACCCACTATTATCAACCTGGTTGGACGATGGTCGGCGGAGGTATTTTTAAGCCTGAAACGACCGCACGTCCGATGCAAAGTCTATTACCCACATCTGTCAAATGGATTAAAGCTGCGGTTGCTGCTTTTGACTCAGAACAAAAACAGGTGATTTTGGAAGGCTGTAAACCCATCGCTTATGATGTATTGGTGGTCTGCCCTGGTTTAAAACTCAACTGGCATGGTATCGAAGGCCTAGTTGAAACACTGGGAAAAAATGGTGTCACGTCGAACTATCGTTATGACCTTGCTCCTTATACATGGCAATTGGTACAAAATCTTAAAGGGGGTAAAGCGATATTTACTCAACCACCTATGCCAATTAAATGTGCAGGTGCACCACAAAAAGCCCTATATCTGTCTGCCGATCACTGGCTAAAACAAGGTGTACTCAAAGACATTCAAATTGACTTCTATAATACAGGTGCTGTGTTATTCGGTGTCAAAGAATATGTCCCAGCGTTGATGAGCTATATTGAACGTTATCATGCTCATCTGCATTTTAATCATCAACTGGTCAAAATTGATGGTGCACAGAAAAAAGCATGGTTTAAAGTCGTGAATGATGAAAATGCCCCACTGCTTGAAACTGATTTTGATATGATTCACGTCGTACCACCACAACAAGCCCCTGATTTTATCCGTGCCAGCAATCTCACCGATGCCGCTGGTTGGGTCAGTGTGGATCAGCAAACATTGCAACATACCCAGTACCCACATATTTTTGCTTTGGGTGATGTGATGAATGCACCAAATGCCAAAACCGCAGCCGCAGCACGCAAACAAGCCCCGATTGTCGCCGTCAATGTCTTGCAATATCTGAGTGGAAGCAACACGTTTGCCCATTATGATGGCTATGGTTCATGTCCTCTTACTGTGGAACGTGGCAAGATTGTGCTGGCTGAATTTGGTTATGGCGGTAAATTACTCCCCAGTTTCCCAACATGGTTTATTGATGGGCAAAAACCATCCCGTATGGCATGGCTACTCAAAGAGCGTATCCTCCCTCCGATTTATTGGGAAGGTATGTTAAAAGGCCATGAATGGCTGGTAAAACCTAAAGTCACATCGTAATTTTTTGTTCCCCCATTTTTAGGGCGTATGTTGCCATACGTCCCCAACCTTGCTGTACTTCAAAAACACAGCAAGGGATAAAAAGAGGTCATCACCCATGTGGTTATTAATTTTAGAAGGTTTAGCCATTGGCTGCTTACTCGGTCTAACGGGTGCTGGTGGTGGTATTTTAGCTGTACCTGCCCTCATGGCAAGTCAAGGCTGGAGCGTAGCACAAGCTGCACCCGTTGGCTTACTTGCGATTACCCTATCCGCCTTTATCGGTACAATACAAAGCTTTATTCAAAAAATTGTACGCTATCGGGCTGCACTTTGGATTGCACTCCTAAGCATTCCATCGGCACGCTACGGCGTACAGCTCTCGCACATCATCTCCCCAATGTGGCTCAGTCTAGGCTTTAGTGTCGTCATGTTCATTGTTGCCTATCGACTCTTGACCAATAAAGTCACCGATTTTGAAAATCCACCGATTAAAGTCAATCAAAATACAGGACGAATTATTTGGAATGTCAAAACTGCTTCGGTATTAGGCTTCATTGGTATTATTGCAGGATTACTGACAGGTTTACTCGGTGTGGGCGGCGGTTTTGTGATTGTACCTGCACTGCGTAAAGCCACTGACCTTGACATGCAAAGTATCGTAGCAACCTCATTGATGATTATTTTTCTCGTTGGTGGATTAAGTATATCTATCCACGTATTGGAAGGATTTCAATACCCATTAGAAGTGACACTCAGCTTTGTCATCGCCTGTATCATCGGAATGCTGATTGGACGACAATTGATTCGTAGAATTTCCCCTCGTATCGTACAACAGATCTTTGCCAGCACGGTCGCACTGGTCGCCACCTACATGGTTTTCAGCTCTCTCATGTAATTGAACCTACCAAAAATCTGAAATCCCTGCAATGCCATAAGCACCATAACATTGGGCAGTCTCTAGCTCTTGCTGCCCAATCCCACCAAGGGCATAAACAGGCATATTCGCCTGCATAGCCAACTGCTGAAATTGCTCCCAGCCCATGCCATCTCGCTCTGGATGTGTTGAAGTACGATGCACTGGACTCAGAAAAATCGCATCACAACCCAACATATTAGCCTGCTGAATATCCGCAACATGATGACAAGCTGCAATCACATTTTTACCCTGCAACATTGCCAATGATGAATATTGCTGCAATTGTGCTGAATTTAAATGCACTGCAAAAACCATTTTTTGTATGTGTGGATTTAAGTTTAAATAATCCTGTACAGGGACAATGACGTGTATATTCTGCTGATGTAACTGTGCAATATCTTCACCTAATGTTGTGCGATGACGTAAATAACATAAACCCATACCCGACTTCACATTGAGCCTTTGTGTTGCTGTAGTAATGGCAATGTGTCTTGCCCATGATAATCGCTGAATAATAGATTGATTGGCTGCAGGAAATTCAAAAGTATCTAACCGATCCACATCCACCCATTGCCAACCTTGTTGCATCTCATGCGATAGTGGCTGACACAAATAAAAATACAGCTGTACCGCTCGATCTGGATACTCAAAGCTTATTTCTTCAAATAACCGTAATACCTGAACAGTCATGCCGACTTCTTCCAGCACTTCACGCTGTACCGCTTGTTCTGGCGTTTCATTCGCTTCAACCTTTCCACCAGCAAATTGATAGCAACCGCCCTGATGCAAAGCTGCATCACGCCAACCAATCAGTACTTTAGCCTGTTGAACAATTAAAGCAATCGCGACTCGAAGAGGTTGTTTACGCATCCATTCTCCATTTATTTACACAAATACATCATCAATGTGCAATTATTTTAACGAGAATCATTGACAGATATATTCGATAATGATTATCATTTAAAACATTAAAGCACATACCACGGAGCAATAACAATGAACGCACCTTTTACCCTATTTACTCGTCACCACGAATCTGGACACCATTTACCCATGCTGCATTCCAGTAATCTCTTTGCTTTAGGGCGTGAGATTCGCATCTTACATGCAGGCGAAGAATATCGCTTACGCCTCACACGCAATAACCGCCTGATTCTAACAAAATAATAATATCGAAAACAAAAATAATTCGTGGTTGTTTATGTGGACTATTTATAGTCCACATAAATTTTACAAAGGCACAACTCGTAGAACCTCATCAAAACTGGTCACCCCTTCGGCAATCCGTTTTGCTCCTGCCAATCGTAAAGGTTGCAAACCTTCCTGATACGCTGCTTGACGTAACTGTTCTAAAGTTGCCCCTTGACCGAGTAAGCGTTTTAGATCATGACTCAGTGGCATCATTTCATATAACCCCATCCGCCCTTTATAACCTGTATTACGACACTGCTCACAGCCCACAGCCTCATACACCTGAGCTGGTGGCTTCCCTGCCCATGGCTGGGTAAGTTTTTGCCATTGTTCTGGATTGGTACTGGTGGTTTTTTTACAATGTGGACACAAGGTTCGCACCAAACGCTGTGCCAAAACACCCAAAATCGTTGCTGCGGATAAAAATGGCTGTACCCCCAAATCACTTAAACGAGTCAAGCTGGATGGTGCATCATTGGTATGTAGTGTGGATAACACTAAATGTCCTGTTAATGCAGCCTGAATCGCCATATTGGCGGTATCATGGTCACGGATTTCCCCCACCATAATAATATCAGGGTCTTGCCGCATCAATGCCTTAATCCCATCTGCAAAACCCAAATCAATCGCCGAATTAATCTGCATCTGGTTAAAGCTCGGCTCTAACATCTCAATTGGATCTTCAACCGTACACACATTCACCGCATCAGTCGCAAGCTGCTTTAAGGTAGAATATAAAGTTGTAGTTTTCCCTGACCCAGTCGGCCCTGTCACCAAAATAATACCATGCGTATGTGCAGTTAATCCCTGCCATGTATCCAAAAGTTGCCCTGTAAATCCAAGTTGGGCAAAAGAACGTACCAATACTTCTGGGTCAAAAATACGCATCACCATTTTTTCACCAAATGCGGTCGGCAATGTGGATAAACGCAACTCCGTTTCCATCCCTTTCGGTGTGCGAGTTTTTAAACGTCCATCTTGCGGTTTACGCTTTTCTGCAACATTCATGCGTCCTAGAATCTTAATCCGTGCCACAACTGCAATCAGAATATTGGCTGGCATATCATAAATATTATGCAAAACCCCATCGATACGAAAACGCACTCGCCCAGTATCTTTACGAGGCTCTAAGTGAATATCACTTGCCCCTTGTTCAAATGCAAACTGTAAAACCCAATCGACAATACGCACAATATGCTGATCATTGGCATCAGGATTATTACTCACATCACCTAGCTGTAATAAAGCTTCGACACCTTTTTCAGCTTTAAATGCACCTAAACCTTGTGCCGAGGCAACCGCACGACTCACTTGATAATATTCATGCAAATAACGGGTTAATTGTTCTGGATTGAGCAATACAACCTTAATTTTTTTATCTTTAATGGTATTGCGTAAATTATCTTCCCATTCAAAATAAAATGGCTGATCTGTCCCAATCACAACCTCATCAGCACTCACTTCGACCGCCAAAATACGATTGCGTAAGGCAAATTCCTGTGACATCACTTGCGTGAGGCGACCCACATCAGCCTTTAAAGGATCAATCACAAAATAATCAAGTTGAGCCTCTTGTGCAAGCCATTGACATAAACGATTGATGGTGAGCTTTTTATCAGGACTACTATGATCCATCACATTAAAGTGAGCAATCCATTGCAAGGGATGCCACATCATCTGCTCTTTGGAGCGTGACGTAGTCAGCATCAGATTGGCATCTTTTTCAGTCAGTTTATGATTTTTTTTTAACTGCGTAAGACACCAGTGCAAATCAATTTTTAAATGACGTGGCAAGCGTTCCATCGACTATTCCAATCCCCTCATACCCTATAATGCTCAAGCGAGCATATCACTCAACCCACACGAACTGGTTATACATTCATAGCCAGTCCATACTACTCCCAAAATGCAATTCCCACAATTTCAATCGTCTGCTGCAAGACCTTAAAACGTACATTCACATCTGCATAGTGTAATCCATATACCTTATCCTGATTCTGCTGATACGCTGGTTTTGGATTAAGTGCCAATACCTGCTCTATTTCCTCAAGTACAGATAAGGAAATCACATTTTTTATTAATAATTTATCTCGATGTTGCTCTGCTTCCTGTGACCAACATACGGCGTATCGTTCAGGTGCAATTTGAGCATAGCCACTTTTTGCATCAAAGATTGCATCGACATACGCAAGATACGGCTTAATATCCAAAATAGGTGTACCATCGAGTAAGTCTGCACCTTTGACATATACTCGAGTTTCCTGCCCAACACGTTTTATCTCAACGAACTGAACCACAGATAACCCAATCGGTGCAGGGCGATACATACTGCGACTGGCAAACACCCCGATTTTTTGATTCCCTCCCAAACGTGGAGGACGAATCAACGGCTGAAAATCTTCAGAAAAATTTCTTCTCTTATTCTCATGAAATTGCCAAAGCAACCAGATATGACTAAATTGCTCCAAGCCAACAAAAGCATTCAAATCATCATAAGGTGCTTGCATCACCACATAAGCCATTGAACTGACTAAATTTGGCTGACGAGGAATACCAAATTTTCCCCGATACGCTGAACGCATCACCCCGATCACAGGGACAACAATATCATCATTCATCACTTTTTTTGATAAAGACCATTAAATATATTCAGTGTATCGAGAATCATTTTAGATTAGAATAGCAATCTGTTTTTATTGGATAAATATTGAGAAATTAATGGCTGCATTTAATGTAGAACGTGTAACGTATGTTCACCATTGGAACGATACCCTCTTTAGCTTTAAAACCACTCGTGATACCGCATTACGTTTTAAAAACGGTCAATTCGTGATGATTGGTTTAGAAGTCAATGGCAAACCATTAATGCGTGCTTATTCCATTGCCAGTGCCAACTATGAAGAAGAACTCGAATTTTTTTCCATTAAAGTACAAGATGGCCCTTTAACCTCGATTTTACAAAAAATTCAGGTGGGTGATGAGATTCTCATTTCTAAAAAACCAACAGGAACATTAGTTCATGATGACTTAAATCCTGGAAAGAATTTATATCTATTGTCATCAGGCACGGGGCTTGCACCTTTCTTGTCTTTAATCCGTGACCCAGAAACCTATGAAAAATTTGAAAAAGTCATCGTCGTACATGGTACACGTTGGATGAATGAATTGGCATATCAGGACTTAATGTTGAATGAATTGCCAAATAATGAATTTTTTCAAGAACTCGGTATTCAGGATAAATTGATTTATTATCCAACCGTCACTCGTGAACCTTTCAAAAATGAAGGTCGTGTGACGAAAGCCATTGAAACGGGTGAGTTATTTGAAAAAATTGGTTTGCCGCCATTTAACCCTGAAACTGACCGTGCCATGTTGTGTGGCAGTCCACATTTCCTCACCGATGTCGCTGCACTCTTGGACCAAGCAGGGTTAAAAGAATCACCGAAAATGGGCGTATTGGGTGATTATGTGATTGAACGTGCCTTTGTGGAAAAATAATCACAACCTGTAAGTTTAAACCAAACTCAACTCCGTCATTGCCCATCTTGCTGTGGTAGTGACGGATAGGTTATTTCATTAAACCATACTCGCCACTTGTGCGATTTCATATTGTGACTGCGGCAATTTACCTTGTTGATATAACCATTCTGCAACTTCACGCCATGAATACAATGCCGAACCTGATGCGACACCATACATAGGTGTAGGAAAATTCCCTTGTCCTCTTTTATTTCTAGCATATTGCGATAATGCTGCACGCGTAAGTCCTGCTCGCTCTGCCATTTCTGATAGCGTAGAAACACCACCTTCCTGCACAACAAGCTGTGTAAATCCTGCCGACCGAATATTCGTTAAAGCCGATTGAATTGCTTGTTCTGCACCTTCTGATTCACGGTCAAATTCTAAATATACTGTATCGTTATAATAGCATAACAAGGCATCATCACAGCCTACTTCAAAAAGTTTATCTTCTAAATCAGATATATTGGCATCAGCATCACGAATCACCACAGTAAAATGATAAATATTCAGCATTGCTCTTACTCCTTTTTTCCCACAAACTCATCTTGACATTGTTGAACTTTACGCAGAATTTGTTTGGCGTGGTTTTCTGGACTTTTGGGCGTACTCCAAATACTCATTTGATGTTCTGCATGACCCTGTAAACAACGCAAGCGACAAAAAGCATGAGCTAATTTACCCGTTTCCACTACATCCCAACCATGAGCAATAGCATATTCAATTGCTTCTCTAATATGCTTATTGCTATGTTTTTTCATCAAAGACATCCAGTTTCCTGATGGTTAAGTATAATTAAACCGTTTACAAATGCAAACAACATAATGACTCTCAAGTTCTAAACCAAACTCAACTCCGTCATTGCCCATCTTGGTGTGGTAGTGACGGCTAAATCATCCTGTTGCCCTGCTTTTAAACGCTGATAACCTGCAAAGGCAATCATTGCTCCATTGTCGGTACATAAAGCAGGCTCGGCATAATAAACTGTCGCCCCCATACCACTGAGCGAATTTTCCAATTTTTCTCGTAAGCGTAAATTGGCACTTACCCCACCTGCAATGACAAGTTGCTTTAAACCAGTCTGTTTTAAGGCTTTAATGGATTTTTTCAGCAAAGTATCCACCACTGCCTCTTGAAAAGATGCAGCAATATCCGCATCTCGCCCTTGTCCTGCCACGGCTTTAATTTGGCTAGAAACGGCTGTTTTTAAACCACTAAAAGAAAAATTTAAGGCCTGCTGCATCAGTGGGCGTGGAAAAGCAAAGGCATCAGAATTGCCCTGCTGTGCCAATTTGGCAATCTGCGGCCCTCCTGGATAAGGCAGTTTGAGCATTTTCGCTACTTTATCAAAAGCCTCACCTGCGGCATCATCTATGGATTCACCCAATAATTCATACTCACCGAGTGCATGGGCTGCCATCAATTGTGTATGCCCACCCGATACCAATAATGCAACAAATGGGAACTGTGGTGGATTTTTAGATAATAATGGAGCAAGTAAATGTCCTTCCATATGATGCACACCAATCGCAGGAATATTTAAGGCAAACGCCAACGTCCGCCCAAATAATGCACCCGTCATCAACGCCCCCATCAAGCCTGGTCCTCGAGTATAAGCCACTGCATCAATATCCGATTTTTTCACGCCACTTTGTTGTAACAATTGATTTAACAAAGGAATCAGTTTACGCACATGATCACGAGAAGCCAATTCAGGAACAACGCCACCATATTCGGCGTGAAGCTGAATTTGACTATATAATACTTGCCCTAAAAGTCCTTTTTCGCTGTCATATAATGCCAACCCTGTTTCATCACAGGATGTTTCCAGACCAAGTACCAACATATTTAATGCCTATCAAAATCAATCAAAAATCGGATAACGACATTATAGACTTGTACTTATCAATGTAAAAGCGTAAAATACCGCACTCTATCACCGTAGGCACATGGGGTGCTTACATTTATCCATCATCTATGAGGATTATTCATGCCACAAGTTAAATTGAAAGAAGGCGAACCAGTTGACGTAGCCATCCGTCGTTTCAAACGTTCATGCGAAAAAGCTGGTGTCTTAGCAGACGTTCGTAAACGTGAATTCTACGAAAAACCAACCCAAGAACGTAAACGCAAAAAAGCTGCAGCTGTTAAGCGTTATGCAAAAAAAGTTGCTCGTGAATCTATCCGTACAACTCGCCTTTACTAATTAATTTGTGAATTGAGCCTGCTATGACCACGCTAAAAAACAGTATTACTGATACCCTAAAAACTGCCATGAAAGCCAAAAACATGGCGGTAGTAACGGTAATTCGTGGTTTACAAGCGGCAATCAAACAAATTGAAGTCGATGAACGGATTGAACTTGACGATGCTCAAGTTTTAAATGTCGTCGAAAAACAGGTAAAACAACGTAAAGAATCGATTAAAGCCTTTGAAGGTGCAAATCGATTAGATTTAGCTAGTAAAGAACAAGCCGAACTTGAGATACTTTCTCAATTTCTACCTGAAGCTATGACTGAGGAAGAGCTTGATTCTCTCATTGTGCAAACGATTGATGCACAAGGTGCTACTAGCATGAAAGATATGGGTAAGGTGATGAATACTCTACGTCCAATCATAGCTGGACGTGCTGATGCCTCTTTGGTATCTGCCAAAATCAAGGCGAAACTTGCTTAAGATTGGGCAACCAGCCCTATTCTATTTCCCCAATAACTCTCTCCAAACTCATAGTATTTGCCTGATTGCCTTAAAGTATTTGCAAATAAGACATATCTAAAAAAATTATAGCGTAATAAACTCAATTCAAGCTTTATTTTCTGTGCATATCACTTTAGTATTAGTGCTGATAAAAGCTTGGCAAGTCAAGGTCTATTGAAATTTTAGCCTACAACGCAATCCATTTATGGAACTTCAACAGACCCTACTGTCAATTCAAGTTGTATCGCTGATAGGCAGCAGATAGTCCACCTCATCAGCGAATGGAGATTTCAATGAAAAAATATCAATGTATCGTATGTGGCTGGATTTATGATGAAGCCGAAGGTTGGCCACAAGACGGTATCACTGCTGGAACGAAATGGGAAGATATTCCCGAAGATTGGACATGCCCAGATTGTGGCGTTTCAAAAGTAGATTTTGAAATGATTGAAATCTAAGTTTTTTTAATACCATGCCAGACTCGGCATGGTTTTTTATGTTTAGAAAATTAAATTTGCATGGAGAGGACAATGCAGCCTATAGTCATTATTGGTTCGGGTATGGCAGGTTATACACTGGCACGAGAATACCGTAAACTCAATCCAGAACAAGAACTGGTGATGATTTGTGCGGACGATGCCAGCAATTATGCCAAACCCACCCTTTCCAATGCACTGGTAGGTAAAAAATCACCTGAACAAATTGCATTGGGTGATGCGGCAAAAATGAGTGCACAACTCAATATGATCATCAAAGCCCATACCTGGGTGAAATCCATTGATGCAACAACACATACCTTACAGCTTGAATGCAATGATGAAAGTACCGAGCAACCTTATAGCAAATTAGTGCTTGCGATTGGAGCAAATCCAATTCGCCTTGCGATTTCTGGTGATGGTGCGGACGATATTTGTGTGGTCAATAATCTGAAGGACTATAAAAATTTCCGTGAGCATTTAGAACAGCGTCCAGATAAGCGTGTACTGATTCTTGGTGCAGGCTTAATTGGTTGTGAATTTGCCAATGACTTACAAAATACCGCACATCAAGTAACCGTTGTTGATTTAGCACCGCAACCACTTGGACGTTTATTGCCACCGCACACAGCAACAGCATTCCGTGAAAATCTGGAAGAGGCAGGTATTAAATTCTGTCTGGCTACAACAGTTGATAAAGTCAATATCATCCCTGCAACCAGTGCTGGTGCAGATGATTATGAAGTAACTTTAGCCAATGGTCAGCGTTTTGTCGTAGATGTGGTACTGTCTGCGATTGGTTTACAACCCAATATTGACCTTGCCAAACATGCTGATATTCAAACCAGCCGTGGCATCATGACCAATTCTTTACTACAAACCAATCAAGCAGATATCTATGCGATTGGTGACTGTGCAGAGGTCAATGGTACATTATTGCCTTTCGTCATGCCAATCATGCAACAAGCACGTGCCTTAGCCAAAACGCTGGCAGGTGAAACCACACATGTACATTATCCAGCAATGCCCGTAGCAGTCAAAACCCCTGCTGCCCCATTAACCGTACTTCCTGCCCCTATGGATGTAGAAGTCACGTGGGAAACGGAAGAATTTGATGATGGAATGCTTGCCAAAGCGATGGATAACACAGGAACTTTACGCGGTTTTGTGCTACTGGGTGCAACCGCAGCTAAACAACGTTTGACCCTTGCCAAACTTGTTCCAGATTTAATCCCTGCACAGGTTTAAATATTATTTGATGATTTGATACATTCGGGCAAGCATTTTTCTCTTGCCCAATTTGGGAATACTACCATGTCAGCAGCCTTACAATTTCAGCCTTCGCCTTATGCCGATTTTATGCGTGAATGCAAAGTTGATTTACCCAATCAACTCAGCCTACATGTAGAAATAGGTGGCAATCCACAGCACCCCACGATTTTATTAATTATGGGGTTGGGTGCACAAATGCTGTTCTGGCCCGATGCGTTTTGTAAGCAACTGATTGATGCTGGTTATCAAGTCATTCGTTTTGATAATCGTGATATTGGTTTATCCAGCAAAATACGTCAAAAAGGCAAACGCCTCAATACATTCAAACTGATGGGACGTTTTAGTCTTGGCTTAAAAAATAATGGTGCACCTTATAATCTATATGATATGGCCGAAGATGTGAGTCTGTTAATTGATGCACTACAACTCAAACACGTCAATGTGATTGGTGCATCCATGGGAGGGATGATTGCCCAAATTCTAGCGGCAAAATATCCAGAAAAAGTACAAAAATTAGGCTTATTATTTACCAGTAATAATCAGCCATTATTGCCACCACCATTTCCCAAACAATTGATGAGCCTGATTGCACGCCCAGAACAACGTGATGCAGAAGGCATTATTCGACATTCGGTCAAAGTGTTTAATACTGTTGGTTCAGCTGGTTTTATCAATCAAATTGAAGCAGCCGCAACTGCTCGTAAACTTTACCATCGTAGCTATTATCCTGCGGGCATATTACAACAATTCCTTGCGATTCTATGTACTGGTTCACTATTACCTCTTGACAAACACATCCAACAACCTACGATAGTCGTGCATGGTCGCAAAGATCGTTTACTACCGCCATCACATGGTAGAGCAGTGGCGAAAGCGATTAAAAATGCTCAATTTGAACTGATTGATGGCATGGGGCATGATCTTGCACCCTATTTCATACCAACATTAGTACAACATTTTGTACAACACTTTAATCATTAAGCTAGGACATTATGGCTGCTCTTCCTTCATTACGTCAGCTTTCTTATTTGGTCACCTTATCGGAAACTTTACACTTTACTGAGGCAGCTCGTCGCTCCTTTGTGACCCAGTCCACGCTATCGGGTGGAATTATGGAGCTGGAACGCCTGCTTGGTGGTGTTTTGGTAGAGCGTGACCGACAAAATGTCAGACTTACCCCTCTAGGTGAGGAAGTGGTCGCACGTGCACGTGTTCTGTTAGCAGATGCACAGGATTTGATGCGTCTAAGTCGTGAAATGAGCGAACCGCTCACTGGGGATTTGCACCTTGGCATTATTCCCACGATCGCCCCATTTATCCTCACCCAGCTACTGAGCATGGTACAAAAGGAATTGCCTCGTATTCAGCTACATCTGCATGAGGCTCAAAGTGACAAAATCCTTGCCAATCTGGAACATGGCAGTCTGGATATGATTGTACTAGCATTACCCTTTGACACACATGGTTTAAAGATTAAAGAAGTCGCTACAGAAAAGCTATTTATTGTCTGCCATCGCAATGATAAACAGACCTTACAAGCAAAAACAATTGACGAACTCGATTTATCTCGTCTGATTTTATTGGAAGAAGGTCATTGCTTGCGTGACCATACTTTAAGTGCCTGTCCAATCAACGACCGTAAAAATGACTCTCGTTTAAAAGCCAGCTCATTACCAACACTCTTGGAAATGGTATCTGCCAATTTGGGCTATACTATGTTGCCTGAAATTGCGACGCAAAGTTCAGGTCTAAAAGCACGTCAAGACATCGTCATTCATCGCATCAAACATCCGCCAGAGCGAACACTGGCACTAATTACTCGTAAGAGTACACCGTTACAAACTGAGTTTGATTTATTGCAGCAAATTCTGAGCACTATTAGCCAGACTATCCTATCGGATAATGCTAAAGTATTCATTAATCAATAAAAAATATGGCATAGCTGTTACCCTATGCCATATTTTTACACGCTATACCATTTAAATCACCGCAGCCAATTCGGCACCTTGGCGAATCGCACGTTTGGCATCCAACTCACCTGCTTCTTTTGCACCACCAATCAAATGCACCGATTGACCTGCCTGTTTTAATTCATCAAACATCGCAGTAAATGGCTCTTGTCCTGCACAAATCACCACATGATCTACTTCAAGTAACATCGGCTGATCGTCTACTGTGATGTGCAAACCCATGTCATCAATTTTGTCATAACTTGCCCCAGCAATCATTTTCACCTGATGCTGTTTTAAGCCTGTACGATGAATCCAACCAGTTGTTTTCCCTAGATTTGCCCCCACTGCTGAAGCCTTACGCTGTAATAAATAGATTTCTCGTTCAGCAACCCCATGCTCGGCATTTTTTATTCCGCCTGCCTGTGCGTAGTTGGTATCAATCCCCCATTGACGGTAAAATTTTTCAGGATTAACCGTCGCACTTTCACCATGCTGTACCAAAAATTCTGCGGTATCAAAGCCAATACCGCCTGCCCCGATAATCGCAACACGTTTACCGACTGGCTTACCATGTTTTAATACATCCAGATAGCTCAACACTTTTGCTGACTCGATACCATCAATGGCTAAGTGACGTGGCATTACCCCCGTTGCAATCACGACTTCATCAAAATCACCAGATTTTAATGCTGCAAACGTCACCCGATGGTTGAGTTTTAACGTAATTCTAGGATTCAGTTCAATCTGACGCTGAAAATAACGTAAGGTTTCATAAAATTCCTCTTTACCTGGAACGGTCTTGGCGATGTTAAATTGCCCACCAATTTTCCCCTCTGCTTCAAATATCGTGACCTGATGCCCACGACGTGCCGCATAAATCGCAAAACTACATCCTGCTGGCCCTGCACCGACTACCGCAATACGTTTCGGCTGTTGGGTCTGCAAAAATAATAATTCAGTTTCATAGCCTGCTTCTGGATTAACTAGACAAGTTGCCGTTTTATGCGAAAAAATATGATCCAAACATGCCTGATTACAACCAATACAGGTATTAATTTCATCGCTACGCCCCTGACTGGCTTTTAACACAAAATCCGCATCGGCAAGCATTGGACGTGCCATCGAAATCATATCGGCATGACCTTGTGCCAATACATGTTCTGCTACTTCTGGGGTATTAATACGGTTTGAAGTGATTAAAGGAATGGAAACAGTACCTTTGAGCTTTTCGGTCACCCAGCTAAATGCCGCACGTGGCACTTTGGTGGCAATGGTTGGAATCCGTGCTTCGTGCCAGCCAATTCCAGTATTTAGAATGGTTGCCCCTGCCTTTTCAATTTCTTTGGCAAGTTGCATCACCTCTTCTAAGGTTGAGCCACCCTCTACCAAATCCAGCATGGACAAACGATAAATGATAATAAAATGTTCACCCACTGCTTCACGAACACGCTGCACAATCTCTATGGGAAAACGGATACGATTTTCATAACTTCCGCCCCATTCATCCTGACGATGATTGGTACGAGCCACGATAAATTCATTAATCAGATAACCTTCCGACCCCATGATTTCCACCCCATCATAACCTGCATACTGTGCCAACTTGGCACAATTGACAAAGTCATCAATGGTTTGCTGCACTTCATCCGCTGTCATTTCCTTTGGTTTTACTGGATTAATTGGTGCTTGGATTGCCGATGGTGCGACAATATTTTCCTGATAAGAATAACGCCCTGTATGCAAAATCTGTAAAGCAATCTTACCACCTGCATCATGTACTGCCTGCGTGATGATTTTGTGCGGTTCGGCTTCTTGCACTGTTTCTAATTTACTCCCCCCTTTAAACACCACACCTGCGGCATTGGGAGCGATACCTCCCGTCACAATCAACCCGACATCGCCCTGTGCACGTTTGGCATAAAATGCAGCCAGACGTTCAAATCCATTGGGAATTTCTTCCAATCCGATGTGCATTGACCCCATCAAGACCCGATTTTTTAATGTGGTAAAACCCAGATCAAGCGGTTGTAATAAATGTGGATAAAGTGACGACATACGGTTATTCCTTTAGGCTTGCGGTGGCTGGCAAAAATAAATCATGCAATATGTTGCATAGATTAGCGTAAATGTTATAGCAATACAAATAAAGTATGCAATATGTTGCATAATAATTTACAATACTGCAGTCTGTTGATGAAATGATTCGCTATGTCCTTATCTCATGTTCTTTTAACCAGCTTACTGGAAAAACCTAGCACAGGTATTGAGCTTGCCAAACGTTTTGACCGTTCCATGGGATTTTTCTGGAATGCGACCCATCAGCAGATTTATCGAGAGTTGGGGCAAATGCTGGACAAGGGCTGGATAAGTACCATCAATACAGAGGACAGTGATTCACGTAAAAAAACCTATCAAGTTGAGCAAACTGGACAGGATGAATTACAGCAATGGATTACACAAAATAGCCCTCTTGCCAAGCTTCGTTGTGAACTCATGGTCAAACTTCGTGCAGAAGCACAACTGGGTGGTGAGGCAATTTTACCTGAATTACAACGCCATCTTGCATTACATGAAGCACAATATGTCCTGTATCAGGCAATTTTTGCCAAAGACCAACAAAAACAAAATCAGCAGGATATGCGTACTTTCCTCATTCAACAAAAAATTTTAGAATTAGGGATTCAATTTGAAGTAGGTTGGACTGACTGGCTCAAACAGATGATTGAATTATTGCAACAGCATCCAGCTCCACAATGCAAAGGATAATGCCGTGACTTACTACACCATGCCCGACAATGAAAAACTGTATGTCCGTGAAATCGGTCAAGGCAAAGCCAGACCTGTACTGATTTTATCGGGTTTGGGGATGAGTAGTTGGCAATGGCTACCCTTTATTTTACCCAGTTTAAATCAACGCAGATTTATCATTCCCGATTATCGAGGTTTTGCTGGCTCAAAACATTGTAAAATTCCACAACATTTAAATACCATTGAAAGTCATTGGCAAGATATTGATGCTCTGCTGAAACAGCTTAATCTGAAAGAAATAGATGTGATTGCTTATTCCATGGGTGCAACCACCACTATGCACGGCTTAAAATATGCAAATTTTGCCCAGAAAATCAGACGTTATCTACATATCGACCAAACCGCAAAAATCAAAAATGATACTGAATGGCGATATGGTCTCATGGGACAACATCAAGATGCCTTTTTGAATTTGATGCAACAGATGATTACTCTGCTTGAACCACATCAACAACTGCGTTCTATTGCCCAGCTTCCCCCTCGTGTACAAGCACAGCTCAATGAACTGTGGTTAAGTTTCATGCAAATACAAAACCCTGATTCACGATTAACCAAGCTGCTGCATTATCTACCGTCCAACAAATGGCAAACTCAACTCTTGCCTTTGCAGTCTCTTCCTTATATTTTGTGGTATTTACGCAGTTATCTGCAACATGATGAGGATTATCGCACTGCCCTTGCTGCATTGGATAAACCTACGCATTTTATTATTGGCAAACAATCCGCCTTGTATGATATGCGTGGACAGTTATCGGTAGCGGAACAATTGAAAAATGCTCACATTCAAGTCTTTGCACAGTCTGGGCATATGCCGTTAGTGACTGAACCTTTTCAATTTACCAAAGTGGTCAATCGGTTTTTAAGTGGGTAATAGGGAAAGCTACTCTCAAAGGTATCTAATAAAATCATTCAAATGTCATCGCAGGTGGATATTCTTTTGCAGGAAGTTCAAATTCCAGCTCATTTTCATATTCAACATTGGAAAATAATTGTAATGCCAATGTTCCCAGTCCTTGTTTAGGTTGAAAATGAGCTACTATCGGTTCATCCAAATTGATAAAAATAACTTCTATATGCTGGTACAGGAATACTCTCTTGTACATCATGATAAATTTGACGTATGGCATTCATCCTGATAATCCTCTCATTTGATACTTTTTGTAGCTCTAGCATAGCACAAAAAAAGGACGCATCACTACGTCCCGTTGTACCAGCATTTAGGTAGATTGCATACTTTATAGTGGTCTAATGTGTGGAACCACATCATTCAAGCCGATTCTTCTGCATCCAATCCTGAATCAGAGCAACAGTTTTTGGCATAAACGCTCCCATCTCATACATATGGTCTGAACCTTGCAGTTCGACATAGGTTGAACGTTTATATTTTTTTGCCGTGGCTTTGGGGACATTCGACACCACAATTTTATCATCCGTACCCGTCACCACCAGTATCGGTGTTTCCTGCAACACGGCGGTATTGACTTTGGATGCCTGATTTGGATCTAAGAACCAAAAAGCCAATTCGGCATACACTCGCCCTGACTCTGCCACCAAACCACGATAAAATTCTTCACGCAAATCATCAGGTTGATGATTCATACAATAGTCAAATACTCGTTTTTTGGTCGGATACAATGGTTTTTTCCAAAACCCCCATTGTAGATAATGTTGATAAAACGTCGCCAGCATGGTCGGATAAAGGGCAAAAATTCCTGCCATCGGTGCAGGCCCGAGCAATACCAAACCTTTTTGTTTATCGGGATGCCGAGCTGCCAAGAGCTGAGCAATCAATCCACCTAAGGAATGCCCCAAAATTATCGCTGGACTGTCCAACGATAATAATAATTGGCTTAAATCATCGACATAATCCGTCAGGCTGACGGTAGCAACTTTCTCCGCGCCCTCATCCATGGGTAAATCATGATAGCGTAAAGTTGGCGTATGTACCTGCAAGCCCAATGCTTCCAGTGCAGGTACAAACTTACCCCAAGACTTGCCTGTACACCACGTACCATGAATCAAAATAATATGGGTTTTATTGGACATCTTGTCTAACCTAAGCGTTATGTTCTATGCCCCAAATATAACACAAAAATTTATTTAAAAAAGTTCAATGGCAGCTTTAAATAACGCACTCCATTGGCTTCAGGTTCAGGCAGTCGTCCCGCATCCATATTCACTTGTATTGATGGTAAAATCAGCTTAGGCATCGCCAGTGTTGCATCCCGTTTTTGACGCATGAGAACAAAATCTTGCTTTTCAATCCCATGATGAATATGAATATTATGATTTTTTTGGGTTTTTACATCAGTCTGAAAGTTATATTCATGCCGTGTTGCAGGTAAATAATCGTGACACATAAACATACGCATCTCATCAGGCAAGGCAAATAACTTTTGTACAGAATCATATAGCACTTCGGCACTGCCTTTTGGAAAATCGCAACGTGCTGTACCATAATCTGGCATAAACAACGTATCGCCAACAAATACTACATCCCCAATCACATAACTCAAACAGGCAGGCGTATGTCCTGGTGTTGGAATATTATAGGCTTGCATGTCACCAATCATAAATTTTTCATGGTCATCAAACAGATAGTCAAATGATTGATGACTATTAAAGTACTTCATATCTATATGATAAACCGCACTAAAGACTTCCTGTACCAGTGCAATTTTCTGGCTCATGGCAATCTGACCACCAAGCTTTTCTTTTAAATATTGCGAAGCCGTCATGTGATCGGCATGAACATGGGTTTCCAAAATCCACTGTACAGTTAAGCCCTGTATCCGAATATAGGCAATCATTTCATCTGCCCCTGTGGTACTGGTCGTTGCCGATGCAGGGTCATAATTGAGTACACTATCAATAATGGCACACTGCTTGCTCGCAGGGTCACTCACAACATAGCTATAGGTATTGGTTGCTTCATCAAAAAAATGCTGAACTTGTGCTTGTATCGTCATCTTAATATCCTCCACTCATTTTATGATAGATCCACATACCACCAAGCATCGCCACGATGAAATAAAACACCTCATAATGACCAAGCCCGATTAAGGTCAAAGCAGGTGCAGGACAAATGCCTGCGATACCCCAGCCTATCCCGAATAGTGCACCACCGAGTAATAATTTTTTATCAATTTGCGTATTTCGAGGCAATTCAATCAACTCGCCCAACAAGGTTTTAGGCGAAGCGGCACGTACAACCTTTTGAAAGGGGATAAAAGCCAACATCACAGCTCCACCCATCACAAACATCAAACTTGCATCCCATGTCCCAAAAATATCCAAAAAATTAAGTACTTTCTCAGGATTGGACATGCCCGATAACATCAGTCCAAGCGAAAACACCCCACCAAAAATAAATGCTGCAAAATTTTTCATACTCACCCCCCGATGACATGACGCATGACAAATACCGTCACAAAACCCATCAACATAAAAGTTGCAGTCGCCACGATTGAACGCACGGATAAACGACTGATACCACAAATCCCATGCCCACTGGTACATCCAGACCCCATACGAGTCCCTATACCCACCAATAACCCTGCAACTAACATCGCAATAGGTGAACTATTTAACACAATCTGTGGGGTTGCCAGCATCTGATATACAAATGGCACAAGCAATAATCCCAACAAAAAATATAGTGCAGGTGACTTAGAAATTTCCTTTGCTGTCATAACATAAGCTATAATACCGCTAATACCTGCAATACGCCCATTGATATATAAGTAGCCAATCGTACTGGCACCCAGCAATGTGCCACCGATGAATGCAAAAATGAAATCGTGCATGATTGAAATCTCGTAATTTTAGCTATAATATTATATAAAATTATATTTTAATCAAGCCCTATATTGAGGATTTTATAGTTCGTATGTTAAACACTGAAACTGACATCCAATTTGACTTTAATAAAGTGGACATGGTGGCGGAACAATTAAAAGTGCTGTCCAATCCAGATCGCCTGAAAATTCTATGTACATTGGTTGATGGTGAAATGAATGTACAAACCATTGAACAAAAGACCGATATTCATCAGCCGACGCTGTCACAACAACTCACCGTACTCAGAAAATCTGAGATGGTACTCACACGTCGAGAGGGAAAACAAATTTTTTACCGTATTGCCGATGAACGTGTACTGGTGATTATGCAAACTTTGTATGGTTTGTATTGTCAGGTTGAGTAATATTTTTAAGCTGGCGGATTCAAGCAGCAAGTGCGATACCTATCGCACCCCTTAAGTCATCTTCACTGAATTGTCATTACAGCTTGCAATCCAACCATTGCATCAATTTATCCTGATGTTCTACTCGCAAACGCACCGTTGGCAATGGGTATTCTTGTGCATTTAATTCAAATTGCATCAACTCATCCCGACGAAACGCATGACAACGCAATACACGATTTTCTTTGGCTTTACTTTGCCATAGGTTTTGGCTGATACGGATGCCATCCAATGCAATGACAATGTCATTCGCCGATAAGCCTGCCTGTGCCGCACTGGAATCTCTTAACACCTGTTGCAGCAATAGACCTTCTGGTTTTTCCTGTACTTTTGCACCAAATGCCAAAGTTTTTTCGGTCTGAATTTCATATCGCACGCCAAATGCTGCCAGCAACTCTGCCAGTGGTAAATCATCGGTAGAAAAAATCAATGAACTTAAGCGTTCAATCCAATTTTGCCCTGTAAGAGCATGACATAATTCAAAGATTGTACGTTCATGTACTTGAACTCCAGCCTGTGCATTGGCATATAACCGACGCATTAATTCATCCAAACTTGAGCCTTGGCAACGCAGCCCCAAATCCAGACATAAGGCAACTAATGCCCCTTTATTATAATAGCTTGTCCCAGCATGATTGGAATTTTCATCAGGACGATAGAATTTAATCCACGCATCAAAACTCGATTCACTGACCGATTGTACTTTACGCCCTGGATTTTGTAGATAGCGATTGATTTGTTCAGTCAATAACGCCAAATAAGCATCACTCGAAATCACCCCACTTCTTGCCAGAATCAAATCATCATAATACGAGGTAAAACCCTCAAATATCCACAGTAATGAGGTGTAGTCTTCCTCATGCAAATTTGGCTCAACATAGTTTTCAGGACGAATAAACTTCACCAGCCACGAGTGAAAATACTCATGACTACATAATCCTAAATAACGCTGATAATCCTTGCTCGGTTGAGCTTTTTCATCAGCTTTGGGTAAATCCTCACGAGGACAAATCAGACTGGTACTTTCAGCATGTTCCAAACCACCATACAAATTCCCTGTGACCATCGTCAGAAAGGTATAATGCTCAAAAGGTGCTGAACCAAACATTTGAATCTCGGTACGGCAAATTTTTTCAATATCCTGTTTTAAGCGTTGTACATTCGCTTGATGATGACCAGATAAGACAAAATCATGGGTGATCCCTTCTGCTTCAAAACTAAACCTATCCTGCACTGCCAACTCAAATGGGCTATCCATCAAGTGTGCATAGTTTTTCGCTTTTAGGGTAAAACGTCCCTGAACCAGTGATTTACTCGGCAAAGCCCCAGCATAGCTAAAATGTTGCAATGCTTTGGGCAAAAACAACTCTAACTCATGTGGTGCATGTTCCTGCCCTGTCAAACCCATACAGATAGCTGTTGGATTGACATACACACGAATCTGATCCACATAGCTCCCTCGTACCGACAAATCATAGGCATAGACTTTATATTCAAGGCTAATAAATTCATGGTCAATATTAAACAGTTGCCAGCGATTTTTATGGGTTTTATCTATCTGTAATTGACGACCCGCTTCATCAAATGCACGAACCTGCTCAATATGCTTGGAAAACTCACGAATCAGATAACTACCTGGAATCCATGTCGGCAACCAAAGTTGTTGCTGTGGATTGGCTAAAAAACGTAGTGTAACGTGAATTAAATGCTGGTTAAAATCATCAAATTCAAGTTGATAGTGAATCATGTATTTTCGTCCTGTGAGCAATCATGACAAGTGTATCATTTTCCGCTTTTAATTTTACCTATTCAAAGTATTTTTCGCTGGTAGTTTTTGGCAAAACGGTCTAGCATCTACGCCCTGTATTCTCAGGTTTCATCAGGTTTATTGTGCTTCGTTTCCCCCAAACTCTTGCCGTTATTATTTGTAGTAGTCTTTCCCTATTCAGCCATGCTCAAAATCATACACAGGTACTCAATCTCGACCCACAAAGTGTAGAAGCACAAAGCTGGGTGATTTTTGACCCACAATCACAGCAAATCATCGCTTCACACAATGAAAATCTACAACGTGCACCTGCTTCTCTGACCAAAATGATGGTGGGGTATCTGGCACTAAAAGCAATTGAGCAAGGCAAATTATCGCTTGAGCAGATGGTGACTGTTCCTGAAGTAGTTCGCACAGTCAAAGGTGACGAATCACGTTTAAAATTACACCCCAATGCACAGATCACGGTACAAGAATTAATTTCAGGACTGATTATCATGTCTGCTAATGATGCAGCACTCACCCTTGGGACACTCATTTCTGGCGATATTCCCCAATTTCTAAACTTGATGAATACCACAGCACAACAACTAGGGATGCAGCATACCCACTTTAGCAATCCATCAGGCATTACCATGCAGGAACATTATGCGTCTGCTCTTGACCTTGCACTGTTATCGCAAGCTATCATTCAAGATACGCCTGAATACCTAAATTACTCAAAACAACAAGAGTTTCGCTACAAAGACATTCATCATCGAGCAACCAATATTTTATTGAAAAAAGATGACAGTGTGGATGGTTTAAAAACAGGCTACACCGATGCCGCAGGCTACAATCTCGCCTTAACTGCCAATCGATTAGATCCTAATACCAATGAATATCGTCGTCTCATTGTCATTGTCATGGGAACAGCATCGAAACAAAAACGTGCCGATGTGGCTTATACCTTACTCAATATTGGTTATCAATATAGTCAAACCAAACATTTATTTAGCCGTGACCAAAAGATTGCCGACATCCCGATTATTGCTGGGAAAAAGCTAATGTATCAGGTCAATCTACCACAAAGCCAAAGTTACCATACCTTGAGTTTACTCAAAAATAATGATGTTCTGGATGTAAAAAAATTTGATACTCTACAACAGCGTTTCATCCTGCAACAACAACCTATGCAGCTTTTACAACCCTTAAAACAACCCGAACAATTGCAATTTACCATCACATTATTACAGCCACAGCTCCACGCACCTCTCATACAACCCGCCATGCCTTTGGCAAAAATTGATATTCAACAATTTAAACAGTCTCTACACAAAATTGAAGTACAACAGGACATAGCATTGGTCGAAGCCAGCCTGTGGCATAGATTCATGGCATGGCTACGTCATCTAGTTCAATTGATACAGGGACATACACTCAAAGCGGTGATTTACCCAATTCATCAGTCATAAATGCAAATGAGCAAATGACAATACCGCACGGACATGCCATGATGAGGTCAATTTATACTTAATCTTTACTAAAATAATAGGAATTAACCTATGGCTAAACAACATCGTATTGTCATTGTCGGTGGTGGTGCAGGCGGTTTGGAGCTAGCAACTCAGCTTGGACAGCACATCGGTAAAAAGAAACATATCCAGATTACACTGGTTGATACCAGCCTGACCCATATCTGGAAACCGTTATTACATGAAATTGCCGCAGGTACACTCAATGCTGCCAGCGAAGAAATCAATTACTTCGCCCATGCCAAAAAGCATCATTATAAATTTCAACTTGGCTACCTTAGCAGTATTGACCGTGAACAGCAGGAAATCGTCCTTTCACCGCTCATGCAAGGCAATGTACAACTGGCTGATGAACGCCGTATTGGCTACGATACGCTGGTACTTGCCATTGGCTCAACTTCCAATGATTTTGCAACGCCAGGTGCACAGCAATATTGCCATTTTTTGGATAATCGTACCCAAGCTGATACCTTCCAACGTGATTTGCTCAATCTCTATCTACAAGCCCATGCTCAACCTAGAGAACAGCCATTAAACATTACCATCATTGGTGCAGGAGCAACAGGCGTAGAACTGGCAGCCGAATTACATCAGGCAGCACAGGACTTTCATCGCTACGGTTTGGATGGTATCGACCCGAATAAAGTAAAAATCAATATCATCGAAGCCGCAGAACGTATTTTACCTGCACTATCCGATAAAGTTGCACAAGGTGCACTACAGCAGCTGCATAAATACGGCATCAATGTCTTTACCCAACATAAAGTGGAAAAAATTGATGATACCCACGTCTATTGTCAAAATGGTCAAATCTTTGCCGCCAATCTCAAAGTCTGGGCAGCAGGCATCAAAGCACCCTCCGTCACACAAAATTTTGGCTTAACCCTAGACCGTATTGGACGAATCAAAGTCTATGCCACCTTGCAATCGGTTGATGATCCGAATATTTTTGCTTTTGGTGACTGTGCTCACTGCCAACCTATCGCCAATCAACCTGTACTGGCACCACGTGCACAGGTTGCCAGCCAACAAGCTGATTTTCTAGTCAATGCCATTGTACGTAAAATCAAAAATCAGCCTATTACTATGTTTAAATTTAATGACAAAGGCTCTTTGGTTTCCTTGACGCAAAATGGTGCGATTGGTGAGTTATTAGGTAATATCCACGTCGAAGGCTTACTGGCAAAAACCATGTACCACTCACTGTATCGCTTGCATCAAGCCAATATCCTTGGCTATACCCGTGCAGGTTTATTGACCGCTCGTGATTTGTTTGGAAAAGGTACAGCCCCATTGGTCAAGTTACACTAATGTTAAACCAAAACGATTCCTCTCTTGCAGAACATACACCCCCTTCACAGGGGGAGAACCATACAAAGCCCTAAGTCGGAAGCTTCCCTCTGATGAGGGAGGGCTAGGTAGGGTTATTTTGAATACAGCTTTTTACACTTATTTGCACAAAAGCATATTTCTTTATCTAAAATCTCTCCCCTTTTTGGCAGATTCTCTTTATCATATAGTTCTTTATTACCTACGATTGGATAGAATCGATAATGACAGCTATTGCAAATGACCACGTCGTCAAATTTCACTACACCCTAACCAATGGTGAAGGTCAAACACTTGATAAATCAGAAGGTCAGCCTTTAGCGTACCTACATGGTGCAGGCAATATCATCCCAGGTTTGGAAAATGCTTTAACAGGTAAAGTTGCTGGTGACAAACTTACCGTAAATGTACCAGCAGCGGAAGGTTATGGCGAATACTATGCAGAAATGGTACAAGAAGTTCCTCGCCAAATGTTTCAAGGCGTAGATAATATTCAAGCGGGTATGCAATTTCAGGCACAAACTGATGATGGTATGCAAATCGTAACCGTCAAAGCGATTGAAGGTGACAATATTATTATCGACGCAAATCACCCACTTGCAGGTCAGGACTTAACCTTTGATGTAGAAATCGTTGAAGTACGCCCTGCTACAGAAGAAGAATTAGACCACGGTCATGTTCATGGTGAAGGCGGTCATCACCACTAATCCTTTTAGGATTTTTAAACCCCAAAACGAGGTATTATGCCTCGTTTTTTATTGTGCAAAATTTGTGTCATCCCTACATTTTTTTCAATTTTGTCTTTGCATTTTCACAAAAGTACGTTATAGCTTATGACTGATAAAGACACGTCATAGGAGTGACATCTCGATGCTAACTGTTGCACATGTTTTACAGGCTAAACCAGAACACACCACCTACACCATTGCCCCTGACGCAACCGTACTCCAAGCGATTACCTTAATGGCAGATAAAGGCATTGGTGCACTGGTCGTTACGCAGGAAAACACTGTCATCGGCATTTTCTCAGAACGTGACTATGCCCGTAAAGTTGCACTGATGGAGCGTTCATCCTCTGATACATTGGTCTCTGATATTATGACCAGCAAAGTGCTCACGATTGAACGTAAGCATACTGTAGAGGAATCTTTACAACTGATGACCGATCGCCACTTACGTCACTTACCTGTGGTTGAAAATGGTCAATTAATCGGTATGGTGTCCATCGGAGACTTGGTTAAAGGCATTATTGAACAGCAAAAAAACCTGATTCAACAATTACAGAATTATATTGCCAGCTAACTGCGACAATCATACTCCCAAAAAATATCCCAACAGATTTTTTCTATTGGGATATGTTGATATTGTAGTGGTCAAGAAAAATTAGACAGACCTTAACAGGTTTGATTAAAAAACTTCACAGCCATATGATCTAATCTCTCTTTCACTATTTCCCAATCTGGCATCACTTGAGTCAAAAGTTGGTAGAAACGCTCACTATGATTATGCTCAACTAAATGGCATAACTCATGCAGAATCACATAATCAATGCAGATTGTAGGTGCTTTCACTAGATGAGGATTGAGCGTCAGTACACCTGATGGAGAGCAATTTCCCCACTGTGTCCGCATGGTCATCAAACGAATATTAGGTTGGTCTTCCACCCATAAAGCTTGCTCCAGAATATGCTGCAAACGTGCTTCAAATATGATTTTTGCTCGGGATCTATACCATTCATTTAAATGAGATTGAATACTTTCAATATTCGTATCTAAGGTGTTTACTTGCAATCTTCCTCTCAGCAGTTTTACACCTTTGGGTTTGGCATCATCATGGAGTACTTTCAATTGATACTGTTTACCCAAATAAAAGTGGCTTTCACCACTTTTATATTGGCGAGGCGTGATAAATTTACTTTGTTCACGAAACCCTCTTAATTGTTTATAGATCCAACGACTACGCTGCTTGACCGCATCAATAATTGTTTTATCATCTACAT
>SSHE01000045.1 GCA_008017315.1 Acinetobacter sp. | reverse complement strand
CATAGATACCGTCCAGAGTAGTGTGACTTATACATTGGCAAATCATGTAGAGAATCTGACCTTAACAGGCACATCAGCAATTAATGGTATAGGTAATACATTGAATAATATCCTGATTGGAAACAGTAAGGTAAATACGCTGACAGGTGGTGCAGGCGATGACTATCTGGATGGTGGTGCCGGTGCAGACAAGTTACTCGGTGGTGTTGGAAATGATACTTATATTATTGATAATACAGGTGATATAGTTACGGAAAATACCAATGAAGGGATAGATACAATATTGAGTTCTCTTACTTATACATTAGGTAATCACCTTGAAAATCTAACGCTCACGGGTTCAGCAGCCATCAATGGTACAGGTAATGCACTGAATAATACGCTGATAGGTAATAGTGCTGTGAATGTTCTGAATGGTGGGGCAGGCAATGATATTTTAGATGGACAAGGTGGTAATGACCAATTTACAGGTGGTACAGGAGCCGATACCCTAGTATATCAATTATTGGTTGCCTCGGATGTTTTGGGTGGGAATGGTAAGGATATCTGGTCTGATTTTACAGTTGGAAATACAGCGACAAATGTGAATGCTGATAAAATTGATATTGGTCATTTACTGATTGATTATACAGGAAATTATAGTATAGATGGTCTGAGTCCTTATTGCAGGACAATGGTGAGTGGATCGAATACTCAGCTCTATATTGATCGTGATGGTGGTGGTTCAGGTTACAGTAGTACGCTGTTATTGACCTTAAATGGCGTGAATACTGATTTGAATAACTTGCTTAATAATCAGCAAATGATGATTTAAAATCATTAAGGTATTAGATATGTCACAACATGCTGAACTAAATGATCAGGAACTTCATCTATACAGCCGCCAGATTTTACTCGATGGCTGGGATATAGAAGCACAGCAACACTTAAAACAAAGCCGTGTCCTGATTGTTGGTGCTGGTGGAATTGGTTGTAGTAGTGCCGAGTTATTGGCAAGGGCTGGTGTTGGGCATGTCACCATTATTGATTTTGATACGATTGAAACCAGTAATTTACAACGCCAGATTGCCTTTGAGCCACCGCATATTGGACAGCTTAAAGTTGAAGTGTTAGGGCAACGATTACGCCAAATTAATCCGCATATTAAAGTACAAACCTTTGCCGAACGATTAAGTACAGATTGGATAGCTCAGCAAGCGATAGATTTTGATGTGGTGCTGGATGGCTGTGATAATTTTGCGACACGTTATTTGGTGAATCAAATGTGTGTGCAGCACAATATACCTTTACTCAGTGCCGCAGCGATAGGGATGCAAGGACAACTGTTGTTTGTACACGGGCAGCCATGTTATCAATGTGTCTTCCCTGAATCTGAAGCGAGCGATGAACGACGCTGTGCCGATTCAGGTGTATTGGCAACTGTACCGACCATTATGGCGAGTTTGCAGGCGCATCATGCCTTGTTGTATTTGGGTTTGGGGCAAAAACCTTTATTCAACCAATTATTGCTTTGGGATGGGATGTCCATGCAGCAGCGTATCATTCGCTTACACGCCGAAAAAAATTGTCCATGTTGTGCTGTTAGACGATAACACACGGTAGAAATAAAAAATTTGTTATAATAGGGCAAATTTTTTAGCTACTATCTTGATTATGCGTACAAAACAATTACTTGCAGGATTACGTTCAGTCGCACGTATTGGCGAAACGGCTGTGGTTGCGGTGAAAGCAGGGGTGAAATATGCCACTGAAAAACCGAGTAATGCCAGATTGATGCGAGAGACTTTTGAAGAGTTAGGCTCAACCTATATTAAATTAGGTCAATTTATCGCCAGTACACCTTCATTATTTCCACGTGAATACGTCGAAGAATTTCAAAAATGCCTAGATCAAACCCCTGTTTTACCCTTTGCCTATATTGAACAGGTATTACAGGAAGAGTTTGCAGGGCGAAATATTGCCGATATTTTTCAGTCTATTGAGCAAACGCCCTTGGCATCGGCATCCATTGCACAAGTCCATGCAGCCGTGTTAAAAACAGGCGAAAATGTCGTCATTAAAGTGCAAAAACCCAATGTGGAAACCATCCTTTATACCGATTTAGGTGTGGTACATCTAGCGACCAAGATGCTGGAAAAAGCCATGCCAAAGATTAAATTTGCGTCTTTATCTGATATTGTCGATGAAATTAAAACACGTATGGTACGGGAAGTTGATTTTATTGAAGAAGCACAGAATCTTGAGGATTTTACCGATTATCTTAACCTAACGAAAAATCAATATGTGATTGCACCGAAAGTATATCATCAGTGTTCGACACGTCGGGTTTTAACCATGCAACGATTATATGGTGTGCCTTTGACTGATTTTGAAGTGGTAAAAAAGTATGCTCGAGATCCGAGTCAGGTGCTGATTTCAGCAATGAATACTTGGTTTGGTAGTTTGATGATGTGTAAGAGTTTCCATGCCGACTTACATGCAGGTAATCTGATGTTGTTGGAAGATGGGCGGATTGGTTTTATTGATTTTGGTATTGTGGGGCAGTTGCAGTCTGAAGTATGGGCAGCGTGTATGCGTTTTATGGATGCGTTGCAACATACCGATTATCACAATATGGCAATCAATATGTTACAAATGGGGATGACATCTAAAAATATTGATCCGCAAGTTCTCGCACAGGATTTGGAGCGTTTGTTTAGTGGCGTATTGATAGCAGATCCACAACAACTTTTAACCAGCAATCCTGCGGATTTAAATGATATTATGTTGGATATGGTGGCGGTAGGTGAGCGTCATGGCATTCGCTTCCCACGTGATTTTGCGTTGTTATTTAAACAAATGTTGTATTTTGACCGTTTTATGCGTGTGCTTGCACCTTATACCGATATTTATGCAGATAGTCGTTTGAAAATGTTGCAGAATATTGAACCTGCATCGAAATTAATTCATTGATGGCAGCTTATGCAAGATTGTATTTTGATTGAAGGGCTCAAAGTTGAAACAGTGATTGGCTGTTTTGACTGGGAGCGACAAATTCGGCAGCCACTGTTACTGGATTTAATAATTTTTGTGGATTTGTCGAAAGCAGCTGCCAGTGATGCACTGGCGGATACTTTAAATTATGCAGAAATTTGTGCGTTAGCCAGCCAAGTGATTATTCAGGCACAACCTGAATTGATTGAACATGCTGCCCATATTGTTTTACAGGCGTTATTCCAACAATTTTCTGCGATTGAAAAAATACGGATTACTGTGCGTAAACCTGCAATTATTCCTGCCGCCCAATCTGTTGGGATTCAACTCGAGCGTCATCGTGACTATTTATGCGATAGCCATTGCTAGTAATTTTAATCGGTTGCAATATACCCAATTGGCCATGCGTGCGATACAGCAACTTGGTGTGTGTGAATTTTCGCCTGTCTATGAAATCCCTTGCCGTGATGGTATAGGGGCGGACTACTGGAATTGTGCTTGCTTATTGGAGAGTGATTGTTCTGTGAGTGCAATTGAGCAATTTTTAAAAGATTTAGAAATGCAGACGGGGCGTAAACGTCCATCACATGATATTTCGTTGGATGTTGATCTCATTGCACATGGGCATGATTTGCAACAGATGCAGTTTAATCCGAAGAAATTACCATTGGCGATAGATGTGGTGATTCCGCTTGCTGATATTTGGAATTGGCAACAATTTAAAAAAATTGAGCACGATTTTTTGATCATTGATATGTAATTTGAATATCAACCACAGCAGATGGCATAATGAAATATGCCATCTTTGCCGAATACCGATGCTTACTTTGTAGCAGGTTGAATATCAAATTCAAATGTCCAAGTCGCTAAACTTTCACGGTTGCTATTGTCTGCATATTTGACATCTTTGAGATGTAAACGGGCATAGCTCTTGCCAGTATTGCCACGAATAATAGAAGCAGCTTCAGGATTGGCTTTTAGCATATGTGCTTTTAAACCAGCAGGTGCAGCCAAAGCATCGCTTGAGTAGTATGAATACCAACCGTAGTCGAGTGCTTCTTTTCCATAAGTACCTTTATATGCAGGATTTAATAAAGATTTAACCGCATTATTACTCCAACTGTTTACTTGTGGTACGGTTGTTGCGATGCCTTTTAATGCAGCGAGCGTATCATTGAATACAGTGGTTGATTTGAATTTCTCGATAATTGGCTTATTGCTGGCATCATAAAACCTGTTGGTTGTAATCCAGCAGTACTACCAATGGCTGTATTGGTTTGTACATTATAACGGTTAAATGCCAATTGCCATGTAGAAGTGGCAGTGGCGGATTTTGAACCTGATTTTAAATCAATATATGCCCAACCGCTTGTTGCATCAATATATTCAATAGTTCTGACATCTTCTGGATAACGTGTATCAATATAGCGAATGCTAATATAACCTGATGCACCAGTTTGGTTGTAATAAGGCGGATTCAAGCAGCAAGTGCGACAGTATAAAAACTAGCCATCACTTCATTCGGTGTAAGCCAGCCCAAAGATTTTCGTGGACGATTATTTAAAGCATCCTCGATCTGTTGAATCTGCTCATGACTAAGGTCATCGAATGAAGATGATTTTGGCTTTACGGAGCAGTGCTCCTCATAACGAATTAAACCATTGGTATTTTCATTCCTAGCACGTTGAATTGACTTGTACGGGTCAGCAAAGTAGGTATCTATACCTCGTTGTTGCAACCGCTCATGTTCAGCAAACTCTTTGCCGTTATCGAATGTAACGCTATAGGCATTGCTCAATTTTAGCCTAGATATGCAGTTAGCAATTGTCACGGATGATACTCGGGTTGCTCCAAGAAAAACGATATGTGTATAAAGGCTTTTGCGTTCAACCAGCGTGAGTAATGCACCTTTGTGGTGTTTACCGATAATGGTATCACCCTCAAAATCACCGAGTCGTTCTCTATTCTCAATCACAGCATCACGACAGTGAATGCTTGTTTTATTTGCGATTTGACCACGTCTATCATTGCTCTTAAACCCTCGTTTACGATAGGTTTTTTGACAGCGAAGGTGTTTGTGCATCGTATTGCCTTTGCCTTGTTGTTGATAGATGTACTGGTAAATCCATTCATGAGATGGTACATCTAACCAACCACATTGCTGTAAGCGACCTGCAATTTGTTCAGGTGACCAATTACAATGAATGAGATGTTCAATATACGCTAAAGCAAAGTCTGTAAACTCTGATGTTTTACGATAACAACGCTGCTGTGCTAATTCATGTGCTTGTTTAGGACGATAGCCACGTTGTCCCTTATTACGTTTAAGTTCTCGATAAATTGTAGAACGATGACGACCTATTTCCCGAGCAAGTTGTGCCTTAGGGGTTTTGCTTTTCACAGCGGCAGAAATGTTGTATCTTTCTTCTTGAGAAAGTTGGGTGTATTGCTTCATTGCGTGCTTTCCAATTGCGAGTTGAAAAAATCAGTAGTGATTTAATATACCTAACTTTTTCAACCTATTTCAATTGTGTCGCACTTCGTTGTTGAATCCGCCGGTTAAATTCACTTTTGATGAACCATATAGCAATCAACCAGATTATAAGCCAAAAGAGCATAAAGAATCTGGAGTATATGAAACAGTTTTCGTGCTAGAAGATAGTCCGAACAAAATTGTACTTCAGCATATTTTACAAGCAGGTGGACATGTCGTGAAACACTGGCGACAAGACTGGACATATCAACCCCAAGCAATGTGGTCGTATGCAGGTGATTACGCTTGGCAGTCTGTGGCATTAACACCAGCACAAAGTCAAGGCAAATGGCTACAAACGGTTTGGCAAGTTGATGATTCTCCACGTTATGCAGGTTTAGGGGAATGGAAAAATAATCATGGCATTATAGAATGGACATCTGATGCGAGCTATCGTCCATTGCCACGTCGTGAAAGCACGACACGTGATGATTATGATGTCATGGTGGGGGTGAATCGTCATGCTTTAACCAATACAGGTTGGGTGCATGAGCAAGATAATGTAAAATACAATACCAAAACGCAGCAGGCTATCGTGCGTGAGCGTGGGGTGCATTATTACGAACTCGTCAAAGGTCATGATTTTAGCAAATCGTATGCGTATTGGAAAAATAATGCCAACTATTGGAAAAGTGTCGTGAAAGCATGGGATAAAGCTTTTGCACAAAATAAAGTGTTGGCTTTACCTTATACCAATCAAGATGATGCGGATAAATCGGCTCACTATTTAAAATTCTTTGAGCAAGCAAAATCCGTTGAAGGTAAAAAACTCACCGAAAAACAATTGGATCAAAAAGCTGAAACATTGCTGAATCAGGTACTTACTCAAGGTAAGGTGCAATAATAGCGATTGTTGAATCTACAAAAATTGAAAATCCCCTGAAGATTTAACTTAAGGGGATTTTTTGATTTAGGCGGCTGATTTTTTTACAACGGGTGCTTTTTTCAGAATAAAAGCATGACGATCGAGTTTTTGCGTTTCTAGCCAATACTTCCAAGTATAACCTGACCAAAGTGCAAAATTTTTACCTTCTGCATTGGTGTACCAACTATTACAACCACTTGACCACACTGTATTTTTTAAATCTTTTTGCAATTTTTTATTAAATTCATCCTGTACCTCAGCCTTGACTTCAATACTATCCATATGATGTTTTTTCATCATTTCAAGGGCTTTGAGGATATAGTCCACTTGTGCTTCAATCATAAAGATAATGGAGTTATGCCCCAAACCGGTATTTGGACCAACCAATTGGAATAAGTTAGGGAAGCCTTTGGTTAAAATACCATAATAACTTTCAGCACCATTTTTCCAATCCACCATGAGATCGTGACCGCGTGCACCTTTACATGGAAAATCTTTCATGTAAATACGTGGATCGGTGATAAAGCCAGTACCATAAATAATACAGTCAATTTTACGTTCTTTACCATCTTTACTAATGATGCTATTTTCGGTAACTTCTTGAATTCCATCAGTAATGAGTTCAACATTTTTACGATTAAATGTTGGATAGTATTTGTTGGAAATCAGAATGCGCTTACAGCCCATAATGTAATCAGGGGTCAATTTTTTCGCAGTTGCTTTATCTTTCACTTGGAAACGGATAAATGCTTCTGCTAATTTTTGACCGTATTTCATGATTTCTGGTTTAAAGATGGGCACAACACGGGATTCATTTGACCAATACAGTCTGGCACGGTGTAGTTTACGAATGAGTGGAAATTTTTTGAATAATGCTTTATCTAAATTCCAGTATTTACGTTCGTCACGTGGAATCACCCAAGCGGCAGTTCGTTGAAATACATATAGATTTTTTACATCAGCAGCAATTTCTGGCACATATTGAATTGCACTACCACCTGTACCGATGGAGGCGACGACTTTACCTTTTAGATTGTAGTTATGATCCCATTGAGCAGAGTGGAAAATTTTACCATCAAATTTTTCAATCCCTTTGATATGAGGGATTTGTGGTACATGCAAAGGGCCAGAAGCGAGAACCACAAATTGGGCGAAAATAGGGCTGTTATCCTTGATGTCGATACGCCATTGAGCACGCTCTTCCTGATAATATGCACCTGTGACTTCATGGTTAAATTGACAATATTGGCGTAAAGCAAATTTTTCTGTTGTTTCCAAAATGTAATCATGAATTTCATGACAGTTGGCATAGCGTTTCGACCAGTCGGTCTTTGGTGCAAAAGAAAACGAATACATGTGGGATTGCACATCACATGCTGCCCCTGGGTACTGGTTTTCACGCCATGTTCCGCCAACTTCACTGGCTTTTTCCAGAATCATAAAGTCGGTATAACCCGTTTGTAATAAACGAATAGCCATAGCCAGACCACCAAAACCCGAACCAATAATGACCATACCTGTTTTGCGAGGGGAATTTTCCACAGCTACCTTTTGTTTTTGTTGAGCTGTATTTGTCATAAAATCACCTGTTAGATTCAAAAAGTGTTGTTGTGTACAGCGTAGAGACTAAGGGTAAATTTAACAAATATCCATATTCAGATGGACATAAAAACAAGAAATTTTGCAAAAGTTTAGCCTGAAATGATAATCGTACTGTCGTCGTGGCGATTTTGGTTGGTTTATCAATAATATTAATATGGGCTTTCACTAAAGTTGCATTCTTTTTATGAAATATTGAGTATAATATCGCATCGTGTTTTTACTACAAAAAACTGTCCAATATGAACAATTTATACTCTACTGAAGTTTTGACTCCTGCGATGCGTTATCAACAAGCGTTGGATTCTGGTCAATTTTCTCCCGATGTAGAGCAAGCTAAGGCTGTTGAGGCTTTGGATCAAGTATGTCAGGATTTGACCCAACGTTATAAAGCGTCAAAAAAGGCATTTCGCCGTTTTCGCCGTCAGCATACTGCACAAGGTGTGTATATGTGGGGCGGTGTAGGGCGTGGTAAAACATGGTTGATGGATCAATTTTATGAATCGATTCCATTTCGGCGTAAAATACGGATGCACTTTCACCATTTTATGCAGCATGTACATCAGGAACTCAATAAGTTATCAGGGCAGCGTAATCCTTTGGATATTGTGGCTGAACAAATTTATCGTGATGCCGTGGTGATTTGTTTCGATGAATTTTTTGTGTCGAATGTACAGGATGCAATGATTCTAAGTGATTTATTTCAAAAATTATTTAGTCGGGGCATTACTTTGATTGCCACCTCGAACATCGAGCCCGATGGTTTATATAAAAATGGCATCCATCGTGATCGTTTTGTGCCCACGATTGAATTGGTTAAAAAAAGCTGTGTGGTGTTAAATGTGGACTCAGGCGTGGATTATCGTCTGCGAGTGCTGAAACAATCACAATTGTTTAAACATCCATTGAATCGTGAACATGAAGTCTGGATTGAAGAGCGTTTTAATACGCTTACGGCAACGCAAGTTGTCAGCGTAGAGCCGATTATCATCAATGACCGTACAGTAAGCACACGAGCACATACCGAAGATATTTTGTGGTGTGACTTTTCCGAACTTTGCTTAAAACCACGTAGTCCAGCAGATTTTATTGAAATTGCCAATACTTACAATACGGTATTGGTCAGCAACGTACCACATTTAACCGACCAGTTAAATGATGGGACACGCCGTTTTATTTATTTGGTCGATGAGTTTTATGATCGCCGAGTCAAATTGATTTTAACTTCGGAAGACTCTATTCTTCATCTCTATCAAGGTGAAAAATTGGCATTTGAAATTGAACGTACCCGTTCACGTTTACTCGAAATGCAATCGGAAGATTATCTTCATGCCGAACATCGTCTAGCCGAAGCGAATCTTGTCGAACAGCAAAAGCTGATATAAGTGCTGTGTTTGTGGATATTTTATGCTTGAAATATTTATAGACACTTAATTTTTAGTCACGTTGCAAAAAATACTATTATTTTTGTGTAACATGTTTATTATTTTGAGATGGAATAGCAGTGTACAGATGAAAATTTATCATTACACTACTAACACTCTACTCAAGTCGCTCAAAGTTAGGAAGTACAATGACTGAACGTATTCAACAAGGCAAACTTGCAATTGCCAAAGAGCTTTATGATTTTATCGAAAACGAAGCATTACCTGTAGCGGGTATTGATAGTGCAACATATTGGAAAAATTTTGAGCAAGTCGTTGTCGATTTAACGCCAAAAAATAAAATATTGTTGGCAAAGCGTGATGAATTACAAGCCAAAATTGATGAATGGCATCGCAACAATAGTTTTGAGCTTGAAGCGTATAAAGCGTTTTTAACTGAAATTGGTTACTTAGTACCAGAAGTTGCAGATTTTTCAGTGACAACAGAAAATGTTGATGAAGAAATCGCATTGTTAGCAGGGGCTCAGTTGGTTGTACCTGTGCGTAATGCTCGTTATTGCTTAAATGCTGCCAATGCACGTTGGGGTTCTTTATACGATGCACTTTATGGCACAGATGTCATTTCAGAAGATGAAGGTGCAGAAAAAGGCAAGGGCTATAATCCTGTTCGTGGTGCAAAAGTCATTGCATTTGCCAAAAATTTCTTAAATGAAACTTTCCCATTGGCACAAGGTTCACATGCTGATGCGGTCAAATATGCAGTGGAAAATAATGGTTTAGCGGTGACGTTGCAAGATGGTTCAACGACCACTTTGGTACATGAAGCACAATTTGTTGGTTTTAATGGTGATGAAGCCAATCCAACTGAAGTTGTATTATTAAATCATGGTTTGCACGTGATTATTGAAATTGATGCCAATAGCCCAATTGGTCAAACTGATACAGCAGGCGTAAAAGACCTGTGCCTTGAAGCCGCAGTGACCACTATTCAGGACTTGGAAGATTCTGTTGCAGCTGTGGATGCAGAAGAAAAAGTCGAAGGCTACCGTAACTGGTTAGGCTTAATGAAAGGTGATTTGCAAGAGTCTATCGAAAAAAATGGTAAAACCATTACGCGTGCATTAAATAAAGACCGTACCATCAAAAACCTGATTGGTGGCACGACGACATTACATGGTCGTTCATTGATGCTTCTTCGTAACGTGGGTCACTTGATGACCAATCCTGCAATCCTTGTTGAAGGTGAAGAAATTTTTGAAGGCATCATGGATGCTTTGGTGACACCATTATTAACAGCTGTTGATATTCGTGGTCAGAATGAGAACAAAAACTCTCGTAAAGGCTCAATGTATATCGTAAAACCAAAAATGCACGGCCCAGAAGAAGTAGCATTTGCGGTTGAATTGTTTGAACGTGCGGAACAGGCGATTGGCTTGCCAGCGAAAAGTTTGAAAATCGGCATTATGGATGAAGAACGTCGTACTTCCGTAAACTTGAAAAATTGTATCGCTGCAGCAAAAGATCGTACCATTTTTATTAACACAGGCTTCATGGATCGTACGGGTGATGAAATCCATACCTCTATGGAAGCTGCACCAATGGTACGTAAAGAAGCTGTGAAAGCCCAGAAATGGATTGCAGCTTATGAAAACCGTAACGTAGCGATTGGTTTGGCGTGTGGTTTACAGGGCAAGGCACAAATCGGTAAAGGCATGTGGCCAAAACCTGATAGCATGAAAGACATGCTGGCAACCAAAGCTGCACATCCAAATGCAGGTGCATCTTGTGCATGGGTGCCATCGCCAACAGGTGCGGCATTACATGCCATGCACTATCATCAAATCAATGTAAAAGCACGTCAGGATCAGCTTAAAGCTGAAGACATGCTGTCTTTAGATGATTTATTAACGCCACCATTTGCACCAGAAACCAACTGGACTGCGGAAGAAATCAATAACGAACTTGAAAATAACTGTCAAGGTATCTTGGGTTATGTGGTACGTTGGGTGGACTTGGGTGTAGGTTGTTCTAAAGTTCCAGACATCAATAACGTCGGCTTGATGGAAGACCGTGCAACATTGCGTATTTCTTCTCAACACGTGGCAAACTGGTTACGTCACGGTATTGTAAGCAAAGAGCAAGTTGAAGAAGTGTTGAAGCGTATGGCGGTGATTGTTGATCAGCAAAATGCCAACGATTCACTTTATACGCCAATGGCACCAAACTTTGACGGTATTGCATTCCAAGCGGCGGCAGATTTGATCTTCAAAGGTGCTGAGCAACCATCGGGTTATACCGAACCATTGTTACATGCTGCACGTTTAAAACTGAAAGGTTATCAGGGCGATTAATTTAATCTGCAATGTATAATCGGAATCAGCCCTTGACATGATTAAGGGCTGATTTTTTGTGTGCATACAATTATAAGTTTTGTTTTAAGGTTTTTTGATGTTTTTTGACAGATTGAATATATTTCCGAACTTTCCAGCGTGTCCAAAAGCTTGATTCATAACCCGTAGGGCCAACATTATAATAGCCAATAGCTTTTTTCCAGCTGCCTGCTTGTTGATAATAAGAAGATAGAATATGACTACTACACTGGATATTGGTCAATTCATCATATAGATTGCCAGGGCAAGCTTTACGCCAATACGATGGAATAATTTGCCCCAAGCCAACTGCACCAGTAGGTGAGCGTGCTGTGCTTTTAAAATTGGATTCTTGTCTAATGATGGCAGAAATCAATTCGGGGGCAACATCGTAGCGATCTGCATTTTGGATAATCATCGGTGATAAACGATTTGCTGTGGTCGCTGGGACAGCGAAACTTTGCTGTAAGCCTTTTGCGAGCTTGTCTGAGCGTTTTTCCATTGAACCATATTTTAAACTGGCACAGCCCGTCATCATCAAACCCAAAACCACAATACCAACAATTTTATTAAAGAGAGCAAACATCATCAGTGAATACACCTAAAAACCTGTGTGGGTCATCATAACAGGAAAACAGCAAATCTTTAAAATGTACAAAACGTGATATTATCCTGCATATTCATGCCGTTCTGTGATGTGACTGCCTTAATCATCATCAAGCTGTAAGAGAATTTTTCTAAACTTGACAATAGTCAGTGGCTCTATCAATATGTGACTGATTTAATGTCTATTTGGGGAATATTCGAATGAAAAAATTGTTGATATTATCAAGTGTATTTTGCTGTACTTTGGTTTATGCAAATGCAGCACCAAAAGGGGTAACACCTGAATTTTGGCAGCAAAAACAAAGTATTTCAGCGGTACAATCGGCTGCATATAGCAAGATTGATGCACTCAATGAAATTCGTTTGGCGAGAACATTAACCGATGTGGAAACGGCGAATTATAATAAGTATGTTTGCGAAGCAGTTGCTGCGGAAACTCAATTTGCCAAGCTCATGAAGAGTGATCTTGCACAGGCTAAAATTGTATTGGAAGATGCGAGTGTGGATGCAGCTGCAATTCAAGACATGATGGAAAGTAGTGAAAATTACGAAGCGGCTCAGGAACTGAAAGGCACAGCTGCGGAATGTAAATCATAAGTGTGTGTGGGTTGAGTTTAAAAACGCAAAAAATAGGGCATGGCTGACACAGCAAGCCCTATGATAGTCAAAATAACCGTATTATCAATAAAATAACTCAACAACATCAGCACAATACCGCAAATGAAGGGTACGGACATTTTCTGTTTTTTAGCATAGAGAAAATAACCGAATCCAATCGCACTAAACACAACACCCAGCATGAATTGTGCGACGTTCATTACTTATCGTCCTGCAACCGTGACCAGTCGTGTATTGAGATAGGCTTCTATGGCTTCTGAGCCACCTTCTGAGCCATAACCAGAATCATTGATTCCACCAAAAGGTAACTCTGGAACACTCAAACCATTATGGTTGATGGTCAGCATTCCTGCCTGAATATCTCGCCCTAATGCCATACAAGTGCGATTACTGGCTGAATAGGCATAAGCCGCTAGACCAAAGGGTAAACGATTGGCTTCGACGATTGCATCTTGATAGTGGTCAAAAGGTACACACAGAATGAGTGGTGCAAAGGGTTCGCTGTGCATACATTTTGCATCGAGTGGCACATCTTTTAAAATGGTTGGCTGCATAAAGTAACCTTTGCCTGTCAGGGCTTTGCCACCCAAACACAGTGTTGCACCTTGATCCAGTGCATCAGCAATCAAACGTTGGATATTGCTCAAACCTCGGGTATGAATCATTGGGCCGACATCGGTTGCTTCATCCAAGCCATTGCCGACTTTTAGCTGGCTGACTTGGGCAATCAGTTTTTCAATAAAGATATCATATACGTCACGCTGGATGATAAAGCGTGTGGGTGCAATACACACCTGTCCTGCATTACGGAATTTGGCTGCCACCATTTCCTTGACGGCAAGGTCTAAATCGGCATCGTTAAAAATCAGTACAGGGGCATGTCCCCCCAATTCCATCGTGACTTTTTTCATGTGCAAACCTGCCAGACTGGCAAGCTGTTTACCCACTGGTGTTGAACCTGTAAAGGAAATCTTTTTGATGCTTGGGTGAGCAATGAGATATTCGGAAATTTGTGCAGGTATGCCATATACCAGATTAATCACACCCTGAGGAATCCCAGCATCATGAAAGGCTTGAATCAATTGGGCAGGTGATGCTGGTGTTTCTTCTGGTGCTTTGATAATAATGGCACAACCTGCGGCTAAAGCTGCCGAAAGTTTGCGTACCACCTGATTAATCGGAAAATTCCACGGCGTAAATGCAGCGACGATACCTACAGGTGATTTAATCACCATAGATTGTACATCCATCGCACGAGGTGGCACGATTCGACCATAAGCACGTAAAGTTTCGCCTGCAAACCAGTCAATCGTATCTGCAGCGGCAAGGGTTTCTACTTTTGCTTGGGCAAGTGGTTTACCTTGTTCTAAAGTCATGATGTGAGCGATGTTATCGCTACGTTCTCGTAAAATTTGTGCGGCTTTACGCATCAATTTACTACGCTGTTGTGCTGGGGTATTTTTCCATGTTGCAAAACCATGTTCGGCTGCCTGTAGGGCAAGGTCTAAATCGGCAATACTCGCTTTGGCAACTGTGCCGATTTGTGTTTCATCGGCAGGATTGATGACTGCTAGTGTACTTTTATCTATTGCATCAACCCACTGTGCATTGATATAAAGCTGTGTATTGGGATACATATTGTTGTTGTCCTATGCAAATTTAAGTTTTATCTTACTGGATTTGTACGAAAAATAGAAAATGAAATTGTTGGGATTGTGCTAAAAATCATCACTAAATGGATGATAAATCATTTATTCTTATCATCATGCAATCGAGTATATAAAATTGCATGATGATGATAGGATAAGATTATCCACGACGATAATGAGTATATAAAAACAATCCTGAACACAATAAAATCAAACCTAATAATAGATGAGAGCTTAAATGTTCCTGATTCAACCACGTCCCCCAAAGGGTTGCTAAAACAGGTGTCATAATGGTGATGAGTAACACCGTGGTTGGCTTTAATTTTTTAATCAAAGCATAATAAAAAATCATCGCCAGTACCGAAGAGAAGAACGCACTATATAAAACAGCCAGACTGGTATGTATATTGGGTAACTGATGAGGTAAATATGCCCAAAAAATTGGCAACAAACATAAATAACCCAACCATGACACAATAGTTGAACCTGCAGTCTGAGTAATCGGATGAATATTCGCCCCAACCATACCTACAGCAAATGTGGAAATGACATATAAAACCATGGCAATGATTTCACACATAATGCCAAAATTGCTCATCTGTATTTCACTTGAACCCAATCCAATCGCTAGGCACATCCCCAATAAAGCTAGACCTAAACCTAACCATTGTATCCAGTGAAAACGGTCTTTACCAAGAATAAATGTACTCATCAAACCTGATAAAATCGGGGAAATCCCATAAATAATTGAAATAATCGCAGACGGTACTTCGGTTGCACCAATATAACAAAAAGTCATTGAGCCAAATAAACCAATCGCTCCAGCACAGTAACTTAACATAGATTTTATATCATAGTGAAAGCTTAGGCGAAAATACAGCATACAGAGTAAAGCAATCGGAATTGCCAAACTAAAACGGATAAATAAACCCCATGCCCAATGCAGCTCGGCAACTGTCCAGACGGCGGCCAGAGGTGTGAGTGACCAAATCATGACCACTGCAATAAATTGACCGACTGTAACAAAACGCAGGGAACGGGCAGAGGACGTTACAGTCGGTTGGTACTGTGGCATTGGTGTATGCTCCTGTGGTAAGGAAGGCTGCTTCATGGGAAAAAATCCTTGAGATAAAATAATGGCAAATAAAAAAGGTCGCTGTTTTAAAGCGACCTAGATGGAAAATTTGACGGATTATGCTGACATAAATCTTGTCGTGTACCTGCTGGTCGCTTCAAACCGTAAAATACGGACACGTCGCCAAGCGGCTCGCTTCACATGGTGAGACAAGCTGGCAATACGATGTAGAAACCAGTGCAATACAGACATAGAAATATAACGATTATAAACTTTGATGATTTATAACATAGGCTTAGTCGAAAATATACTATTTTTTAAATTTGACCTGATAAAGTTAGACACACCAGTCAGCAAAATATTTGAGTAAAACTTGGTACAGTGCCAAAAAATGTTATAATTTTCCCAGTTTTAATCCAATTGAACTGGATTTTTAATTTTAATCAAAAGTGAAATGGACATTTTTATGGCACATCAATTTACAGTCAATGCAACGATTCATGGTGTTTCGATTGATAGATTTGCAGAGCTTGCTCAAGATACTTCCTTACATGAAGCGGTATGCAGACGTATTCCGGGGGAAAATTTGGAAATTCTGGAATCGCAAATTACCGATGACATTTACACTTTACGTCGTGAATATAACTTGGATGTGAATATTCCTGATGTAGCAAAAAAACTACTTAAAAATGCCTTTCGTTTAAAACGTGCTGATGTGACCAATCTTAAAGCTTTGACTTCAACTGTGGAACTTGGTGCAAATTTACCATTGGTTGCCACAGGCGAACGCCGTGTAACAGGTGATGCGGAAAAAATTGAAATTCAGTTAAATTGGACGGTAAAAGTCAAAGTACCTTTAATTGGGGGTATGCTGGAAAAACATGCAGAAGGTGAAATTCGCAAGTTTAGTATGCTTGAAATTGCAATCGTTGAAGATGAGTTAAAAAAACATCTCTAAACTTTGTATGCAATACAGCCAATTTTGGGTGAAATCCTTTGTCTTCCTTGCGTATAGTCAAATACTTAGAGGAAAACAAAGGATGTATTGTGCTTCTGAACAAACAAAAGTTTATGTGGCAGGAAAGTACGCTGTACAGTGATTGAGGATATGACAAAATAATTCGGCAGTTTTTTGCGTATCATACAGGGCAGAGTGTGCTTCTCGACCATCAAACGCAATACCCGCCTGTAAGCAGGCTTTTGCCAATACTGTCTGACCAAAGGTCACTGCACTTAAAGTCACGGTATCAAAGACTGAAAAACTATGAAAAGGATTTTGATTTTTGCTGCTGGTACGGTCAATTGCGGCCTGTAAAAAACCTAAATCAAAATGTGCATTGTGCCCGACCAATACGCAATGCGTACAATGTTGGGCTTTACGTACTTCATTTAACGATTTAAAAATCCGTCGTAACGCATCTTTTTCATTTTCTGCCATTGCCATACGCATGGGATTAAACGGATCAATTCCTGTAAAATCCAGCGAACGACGATCTAGATTTGCCCCTTCGAATGGATTGATATGAGCATGATAAGCCTCGCCTTGAGTAAATTTGCCATTCTCATCATAAACAATGGGAATACAAGCAATTTCTAATAGGGCATCGGTCTTGGCATTAAACCCTGCGGTTTCAACATCGACCACAACAGGTAAAAAACCACGAAAACGCTGTGCAAGAACAGGTAGTGTCGGCAATGCTTGTTCAGTCATTGCAAACTCCAATTGATGCTTTGTCCTGCATATAACGGAATGATGTCATCATTAGGCAGATAACTGAGGCGTTCAGCAATTTTTTGTTCCTGACGAACCAGTGTAATGGTTTCGGTATTTCGAGCTAAACCATAGAAATCTGCACCAAAATGGCTGGCAAAACCTTCTAGTCTATCTAGTTTTCCCATATTTTCAAAGGCTTGAGCATAGAGTTCAATCGCATAGGGTGCACTATAACAACCTGCACAACCACACGCATTTTCCTTTTTACTTTGTGCATGTGGTGCAGAGTCTGTTCCGAGGAAAAATTGTGGGTTACCACTGGTCGCAACTTCGAGCAAAGTGGTCTGATGTGATTGGCGTTTTAAAATGGGCAAACAATAGAAATGTGGTTTCACTCCACCGACCAGCATGTCATTACGATTAAATAATAAATGCTGTGGGGTAATGGTTGCTGCAACATTACGCCCTTGTTCCAGTACGAAATTGGCTGCATCGGCTGTGGTGATGTGCTCAAGTACAAGCTTTAACTGTGGAAATTGGCGTAATAAAGGAACAAGGATGTCATCAATAAAACGCTTTTCACGGTCAAAAATATCCACATGATGATGGGTCACTTCGCCATGTAAAAGTAACGGTACTTGATGTTCTTCAAGCTGCTCAATGACATGATAGACTTTACGAATATCACTGACACCATTATCTGAATTGGTGGTTGCACCTGCTGGATAAAGCTTGATGGCATCGACGGTATCCGATTGTTTAATTTTTAAGATTTCATCGGCAGGAGTTTGGTCGGTAAAATACAATACCATGCGTGGGTCAAACGTCATACCCTCTGGAACATGTGCCAAAATACGTTCACGATAATGCTCTGCTTCGGCGACAGTTTTGACAGGCGGTACGAGATTGGGCATACAAATCGCACGATGGAATTGTTTTGCCATATCTGGAACGGTGCGTTTCAGTGCTTCCCCATCACGAAGATGGGTATGCCAATCATCTGGGCGTAGGAGAGTCAGTGTATCCACAGGTATCAGTATCTAAAAAATAATGCCCAATGATAAAGCAAAATCGGCTAAATTTGTATGATAAAATTGACATCATTATACTTATTTTTCAATATTTTGGATCAGCATAAATTTTCCACATTTTTATCGTCATGGATTGGACAAAAATTGTTAAATTTTTACACCTTTAAGCAGCTCAATACTGAAAAAGATGTGGTGATTACCACATCAAATCATCAGGAATAACATAAGCCGCATACGGATCTTCTTCATCCGTCGTTTGGTCATCCTGTTGTTTTTGCATACCAATAATATAACCTTGCATTTTTTGTTCAATGCGTTCTGCCAATGCTTGTGGAATAAAGGCGTAAGCATCCAGTTCTAAGCGTGCAATCATCAGACTACCTGCCACGATGGCATTGTATATCGACTGATTGACATAGAGTTTTTTAATTTTATTATCATCAATAAATTGGTAAGCAATATCGCCAGAGGTTTGCTCGATACGATACTGTTTAATCATTTGGATAATATTGGCTTTTAAGGTTTTTTCTTCAAGCTGCTGTTGCTTGGCTTGATTGAGTTGTTGGTCTTTGGTTTGTTTTTCCTGCTGTGCTTTGGCAAGTTCTGCTTGTAGCTCGGCATGCTGATCTTGTCCAGTTTTTTTGGCATGTTGTACCTGTTTGCCTGCTTTTTTTGCTTGCTTGGCATCGACTAACCCTGCTTTGAGTAACTGGGCCTGTAAGGCATTTTTGACCATGCAATAGATTCCTTGAAAAAAATAAGAATTTAACCTGCCTTAAAGTATAAAGACCAATAGGTAATACTCAAGAGGGTGGTTAATGTTATGGGCACTAAAAAGGCATGAATTCCGAAAAAATGTGACAACATGGTCGCCATGATTCCACCTGCCACAAAACCGAAAAAAATCAGAAAATGCAGGAGCAAACGACGAGAATCAACTTTGAGTCCTCGTGCGATATAGCCAAAGGCGAGCCCAATATCGGTAAGTACCCCTGATAAATGTGTGGTACGAATAATTGTGCCACGATAATGGCTGACCATGGCATTTTGTACTCCCATTGCTGCGGCTGCCCAAAGCAGTGCATAACGTGGGAAATAGGGCAGAAACAACCAGCATAACAACATAAACAGGCTAACCAGCGTTAAAGGTGTACCATAACGCCGCCCCAGTTTTAAATTGCCATCACCGAGAATAAAACCACTATAAAATGAACCAAGTATGAAGCAGACCAGCACCAGTGCTAGATATAGCATCATGCCATAGTCCAGATGCGACAAGGCGATGGCGAACATGCTGACATTGCCTGTCATGTGCGAAATCGACTGATGTAGCACCGTAATCAAACCGAGTGTATTAATCAAGCCTGCATTCATTGCCAGTAAAAAAGCACCAAGTTGAATCCAGTTTGGAAGTTGCTGAAACATATCGAAACGTCATCAAAAAGCGTGATTTGCTCTATGCCGATATTCTAGCGTTTTTTATGGTTAAAATGTTGCAATAAAATAAAATTTAATTCTAAATCATGGCTAAAGACGGGGACAAAACTGACCAACTCAGGTTAGAATAGAATAGGTAAAAATGATAGGAAAAAGGACAGGCAGCAATGAGTAGCAACCAGTTAATTATTTTTGATACGACTTTGCGTGATGGTGAACAAAGCCCTGGTGCAGCAATGACCAAAGAAGAAAAAATTCGAGTTGCACGTCAGCTTGAACGGCTCGGGGTGGATGTTATCGAAGCTGGATTTGCAGCAGCTAGCCCTGGCGATTTTGATGCGATTTCCAATATTGCTAAACAAATCAAAGATTCAACCATTTGCTCATTGGCTCGTGCCAATGAAAAAGACATTGCTCGTGCAGGTGAGGCGATTCGTCATGCCAATCGTGGTCGGGTGCATACGTTTATCGCCACTAGCCCCATTCACATGCAACACAAATTACGCATGAGTGAAGATCAGGTCGTTGAGCAGGCGATTAAGGCAATTGGCTGGGCAAGACAATATACCGATGATGTCGAGTTTTCAGCCGAAGATGCAGCACGTTCCGAAATGGACTTCTTGGTGCGTATTTTTGATGCAGTGATTCAGGCTGGAGTAAAAACCATTAATGTGCCTGATACCGTTGGCTATATGATTCCAGAAGTTTGGGGGGCACGTTTTAAAGAGTTACTCACGCGTGTGCCAAACTCGGACAAAGTGATCTGGAGTACCCATTGCCATAATGACTTGGGTATGGCTGTGGCAAATTCACTGGCTGCCGTGCAAAATGGTGCAAGACAGGTGGAATGTACGATTAATGGTTTGGGTGAGCGGGCTGGGAATGCGTCATTAGAAGAAATTGTGATGGCGACTCGTGTGCGTAAAGATTTATTCAATGTCACCACCAATATTCGCAGTGAAGAAATCGTACCGACTTCCCGTCTGGTTTCGACGATTACAGGCTATGTGGTACAACCGAATAAGGCGATTGTCGGGGCAAATGCTTTTGCCCATGAATCAGGTATTCATCAGGATGGTGTACTGAAGCATCGTGAAACCTATGAAATCATGCGAGCCGAAGATGTGGGCTGGAAAGCCAATAAACTCACACTGGGTAAACTGTCAGGTCGTGCAGCATTTCGTGCCAGACTGGATGAAATCGGTATTGGCATAGAATCTGATGAACATTTAAATGAATTGTTTGTTCGTTTTAAAGACTTGGCAGACCGTAAAGCTGAAATTTTTGATGAAGATTTACAGGCTTTAGCATCTGGACAATCGCATGAACATGCAGCGAAATTTCAACTTAAAGAATTAGAAGTGACCTCGAAAACAGGACAAACCCCACGAGCACATGTACTCTTAACTGTTGATGGTCAGGAGCAGGCAGCCGCAGAAAATGGTTCAGGCCCTGTCGATGCGGTATTTAAAGCCATTGAAGTGATTGCCAAATCCAAATCTAGTTTGGAATTGTATCAGGTCAATGCCATTACCAGTGGTACAGATAGTCAAGGCGAAGTATTGGTAAGGTTAAATCAGGATGGGCGAATTGTCACAGGGCAAGGGGCGGATACGGACATCGTGATTGCCAGTGCCAAAGCCTATTTAAGTGCATTGAATTGGTTGCATACCGAAGCCAAAACCAACCCACAAAAAGATGAGGCAGCAGCAATTTAATGTTGCAGCGTCAGCAACTCCTGTTACAACAACTGGGGATTCAGCAATGGATTCCCAGACAGCAGGACGTTGAACACAAAAAGCTGGATATATTATGGCGTGATGGCAAGGAAGAAGCGGAATTTTCAAGTGAAATTGTTCTGATACCACCATCTCCGCCAGAAATGACGCAGACGAATGTACCGCCAGCGATACAAAATCAAACATCGCCTAGCATGACGGTCACTCTTGCTGAAACATCCGTTATTGAACCCATCGCAGCAGATACACAGCAAGAAAAAATTTCCACAGAAACAGCATTAAGCCAAACGATTGTATTTGATTATCAGATTTTGATACATGAGCATTTTTTAATTTTTGCAGAAATTCACGATAGTGCAGAGCGTACATTATTGAACAATATTCAAAAAGCCTGTTTTGCCGAACAGACTCAGCTAAAATGGCCTTTGCATGTACAGCATTGGGATAGTGCTGACCAGTGGGTTGAAAGCTATATGCAAGGTTTTTTTGCTTTACACAGTCAGCCGTTGCTTATTTTGCTGGGTGATATGGTTTTGCCACAATGTGTGCATACACGAGAAGTATTTACAGCACCGTCATTGCAGCAGATGCTGGAAACACCTCTACAAAAACGTATTTTATGGCAAAAAGTCTATCCTTTGATTTATGAAATCTCAACAGATTCTCATCAAACCCGTAAAATCAACTCATAACCTGAATATTTACGGATATTGATCACGCCTGTATCCATCATCAAATATTGTCCTTTGATACCTTGCAATTTGCCCTGAATTTTTGCAGTTTTATCCAGATTATGACTACTAATTTTGCTCGGATATTGAGTGACGGGATAGACAAATTCAAGTGGCTGTTCATCCAGAAAGTTGAGTTCATCTTCGGCATGTTGATGGGTGAGTTCTGCCAATTCCATGTGAAATTGATCCAATAAATTGTTTTTTTCTTGCACCAAATCCAATGGTTCAGCTTCACCTTTAAGTAATTTTCGCCAGTCAGTTTTATCCGCAATCATTTCCGCCAGTAGGGTTTCGACATAGCCAGACATACGACGTGAACCGACTTGCATAATCGGTAAAGCCTGCGTTGCCCCTTGGTCAAGCCAGCGTGTCGGCATATTGACAATACGGGTAATGCCGACTTTTAAGGCACTTGAATTTGCCAGATAGACAATATGCGGCTGAAAGCAGACTTTTTGTGCAAATTCTTCTTCCCGACACGTGCCAAGATGGTAATGACAGGTTTCAGGTTTTAGAATACACATGTCACATTCGGCTTTGCTTTTAAAGCATTTGAAACAATGCCCCTGTGAGTAGGATTTCGGGGTTTTTGTGCCACAGGATACGCAAAAAACACGACCAGTCCATTCAAGTTGAATGTCTTGACCAATTAAATTCATCAAATCCGTGTTAAATTGGTCTAAAACAAATTTATACTCAACATGGCTAGGCGTATCAGATGATGCAGGGCGAATATTTGCCTGCATTTTATGGCAAATACCTTGATATTCCATTGCTTTGCTCGACTTTTTAAAGATTTAAATTTAGGATTTTGATATGGCTGATGATGATTTTATCCCTATATTGCTACAATTGCTTGCAGCAGAGAACCTTAATACAGCCATTAGCGTAGATATAGAGCCGCAAGCCCATTGGGTTGGACAATGGCAATATTGTAGCTTAAAGCAAATATTAAATCTGCCATTTGTACAGCGTTATGATTTGGCTGTCGTCAATTTATTAAAACAATCTGATGGGGATGATGTTCGGCTGATGGAAAATGCACTGGTACGTTTGCGAGATTTATTTGCCAAAAAAGTATTGGTTTTGGCAATTCCAGAGCAGACCAAGCCATTACGAGCTTTAGGTTTTAGTCAGTTACAGCATATTGTGCCAGAGGATAGCCTGGTACAGATTTGGCAATTTAATATTCTCAACTATAAACATGTACCCGACTGGTTTAATTCAAAATTCTGGGCAAATCCTGAAAACTGGAATAAGTATCGCTGGTAACATTTTTGTTCATGCTATGCTGTAAATTGTATTGATTTAAGCAATGTATTATCTCAACATTTTGCATAGACTAGATTTATTTGATTAAAGAGTGTACGTCATGAAAGAAGGACAATATAGCCGTACTGCCGCAGGTGCAGCCGCTTTAAGAGCCAATCATTTTTTGTTTACCAAAAACCCTGTCTTTACCGACCCATATGCCTATCATTTTACTAGTGCAGGCTGGAAAAAATTGTTAAATCAACCTGTTGTGGTCAAATTTTTGAATTCTAAGCCGATGGCTGTACGCTTGGGTTTATTGACAGGGCAAGTGGTGGGACGGGCTCGTTATGCCGAAGATGCGTTAAAACAGGCGATTGCTAAAGGCACTCGGCAATATGTGATTGTTGGCGCTGGACTGGATTCTTTTGTCATGCGTGAAGCCCAAAAATATCCAGATTTACACATTTTTGAAATTGACCATCCTGATACTCAAGCCGAAAAACAGCGTAAATTGTGTGAACTTGGTGATATTTCGCCGAATGTACATCTAGTTGCAGTCAATTTTGAGAAAGAATCGATTGCCGATGCCTTGGCAAAAAGTGCTTATCAGCGGAATCAGCCTGCATTTTTTTCATGGTTGGGGACAACGCATTATTTAGCCCCACAAACCACCTTAGCGACTTTACAAAGTATTGCTCAATATGCTGCGTCAGGCAGCGAAGTGGTGCTGGATTATTCGATTCATTATCAAGAGTTACAAGGCATTGAACGTTTGGGGGTAATGGCATTGTCAAAGTTTACCCAATATTTAAAAGAGCCATTGATGGGTAATTTTAAGGTGAAGGCTTTGCATGATGCAGTGCAGCAGTTGGGTTATGTGGTGCTGGAAGATTTGTCTGGTGAAGGTATCAATCAGCGTTATTTTGCTGGGCGTGATGACCGAATTTTACAGACGACGGCAACACACATGCTGCATCTAAAAAATGTGAAATAATCAGATATATTTTGGTCATTTTTAATAAATTGACATGTTCAATGCAGAAAATAATGACACAACCCAATGACAATGGTGAAGATGTTTATTGGGTGGTTTTTTATAATTTATTGAATGGTATTGGATTTTTCACATGTTACAAAAAATAAAATCATCAATACAGATATACATTTCATAATTTCGTCATTTTACTTTAACAAAATTGTCATTATTCTCCTCAATACTTGGTCACATCAGATAGCGGAACTGATGACCGTTTTTTATAGACCAATCAAGGTCTAATTTTGGAGTAGTAAAGATGAAAAAAACATTATTGGTATTGGCACTCGGGGCGACAACTATTTCTCCTGTAGTATTTGCTGATGTTGGTATTTATGGTCGTGCACATGTTTCATTGGATGTGTTGGATGATGGTAAAGATTATCAGGAATTGAACTTGTCTAGCAACTCATCACGTTTAGGCTTTAAAGCGGATACAAAAATTGATGATAGTCTAACTGCATTTGCACAAATCGAACAAGAAGTCAGTTTTACCAGCGGTGGCAATGATGCTAATGGTGTTTCTTTTGCAACACGTGATACTTTTGTTGGATTAAAAGGTGATTTTGGTCAGGTGCGTGTTGGTCGTTTTGACAGCCCATTTAAAGCAGCACGTAATCCAATCAATTTCTTTGGTGACCAGTTAGGTGATATTCGTAACGTGACACGTGCGGGTAACTTACGTTTTGATGAGCGTAATGCCAACACTGTAGAATATACATCACCTAAATTTAATGGTTTTACTGCAAGTGCTGCATTATCTTTGCATGAAGGTGTGGTGGCAGGTTATCCTGCCAATATCACAGCAGGTACACCACCTGTAGTGACCACCAAAAAAGGGGATTCGAAGAAAGATAAGGCCTATGATTTAGCTTTGGCTTATAAAGCTGGTTCGGTTGATTTGACTGCAGCATATGAGCGTTATGAAGAAAATGCAGCACGTGGTGAGCGTGATGGTATCCGCTTGGCTGCTGCGTATAAATTGACACCAGAATTAAATATTGCAGCATTGGCACAATTATTAAAACATGACAATGATACAGCAAATCCAGATGCGACAGTCTTAGGCGTAGCAGCAGATTATGCACTTACCGCAAAGACGACTGTTCGTGGTCAATATTTACTACGTGACGTTGATGCAACTGATGCGAATGCCAGTTTGGTTGCGGTTGGGGTAGAACATCGTTTGGCGAAACCATTACGTGTCTATGCCAACTTTGCTACTGTTTTAAATGACAAAAATTCAAACTTAACACCATGGCAGCAGGGTCGTAGCACCAATATCAATGGTTCTACTGGCGAAGATGCTAGTGGTTTATCTTTGGGCTTACGTTACGATTTCTAATCATCAGTACATAAAAAAACGAGCATCATTTGCTCGTTTTTTTATCGCCATCATTTTGCAAAAAAAAATTATAACGCTGCTTTAATTTTTTCAGCAATAGTTTTAATTTTGTCCTGATCACCCATTTGGCTGGCATGTTTCCCGAGCTGCTGTAATGAGGTAGGCACTAAATGAAAATGAATATGCGGTACAGTTTGACCTGCGGTTTTGTCATTAAGCTGCATTAAGACAATGCCTTCGGTATTTAAGGCTTTTTTAATCGCCACTCCGATTTTTTGTACAATTTGAATGGTGTGAGCTGCACTTTCGGGCGATAAATCAAATAATGTTTCAGCAGACTCTTTGGGAATCACCAATGTATGTCCATCTGCTTGCGGCATGATATCCATAAACGCCAATGTTTTGTCATCTTCATAGACTTTGATTGCAGGAAGTTCGCCACGCAAAATTTTGGCGAATATATTTTGTTCATCGTAAGCCATAACGATTCCTTGATAGATGTAAAACGGTCAAACCTCAGCAATTAATCCTTTTTTGGACAATTTAAGGCTTTTTGTTTCTCTTCGATTTGTGCTAGACGCTTGTTTTCTGCATCACTAAATTTCGGTTTTTTGGTGTGGCAGTCCGCACCATATTCCTTTTGTGCTGCTGGGTCGTTAAAACAATAACCATGTGCCGCATAAATAAGATTTTTTTGCTCTTGTAGAGACTGACAATCTTCGGCAGCATACGCAGTACCCATACCCAATAGTATAGTTGTGAGTGTAATATTTAACAGCGTTTTCATCGTTGCCTTCCTTATCATTTGGAGGTAATAGATATGATTATAGTAGATAAATGAGGTTGTCACCATTTAAAAACACCTTTTATTCTAGCGTAATTTTTGTCCATTGTTCATAAAATTGCACCAAAGTCGAAAAATCATGTTCAGGGGTTGCATTGAGATTGGCTGCTTGTGTGAGGTTTTGAGTGAGGCTTAATAGAGGGGTTGGCAGTTTTGCCTGTTGTGCTAATGATAGGGCAATACCTGTATCTTTTGCCAGTAAAGGCAAGGCAAAAGTGCAAGGAAAACTACGGTTTAAAATACGTTGCGGTAGAATCATTTCGGTGACGGCACTTTTACCACTCGACGCATTGATACATTGTAAAGCACTGTTTAAATCTACACCATTGGCTTTTAAGGTGGTAAAACCTTCGGCTGCCGCCCAGAGATGCACTGCCAGCATCATATTATTGACTGCCTTGACCGCAAAGCCAGCACCTGATGTGCCAACATGTTGAATCAGTCCTGCAAAAGGTTCAATCGCAATATAAGCACGAGCAAAGGCTTCAGCATCACCGCCGACCATGACGGTTAAAGTGCCTTTTTCCGCCCCAATGGTTTGACCTGATACAGGTGCATCAAGAAAATCTGCTTGATATTGCTGTAAAAATTCCACCATACGCTTGGCAGATTCAGGTTCACCACTGGTACAATCAACCCAAATTGCACCTGCTTTGGGCGGATGATGGCGAATAATCTGTTCGACTTCGGCACTGGTAGGTAGGCAAGAGAAAATAATGTCTGCTTGTGTTGCTTGCTCAAGTGAAACGGCCTGTGTGCCGTATTGTACGGCATGTTGTTCGGCTTTGGCAGATGTGCGATTCCATACACGAACATCATGAAAGGCTTGCGGTAAGTGGGCTGCCATACGATAGCCCATTGCACCCAAACCAATAAAAGCAACGGATAGATGATTCTTCATTGATTTTCCCCTTCATTTACGCTTAATTTTTTTGCATTTTAACCTGATCGGTATTTTTTGTACCGATACTTGAGCGTATTCTCAACCACTCGGTAAGAACTGGCCAAAATTGTGTGCTACTGCCTTGACTACACATCAAGCCTAGATGTCCACCTGGGATCAGTTGGAAAGCGACATCGGTACTAGAGGTCAATGTGGTCAAAGGTTGAATTGAAGGTGCTGTGACGATGCTGTCACTATCACCAGCACCGACCAGTAATGAAGATTGGATATTTTTTAAATCTAATGCACGACCCTTATAGGTAAATTTACCTTGAATCATCGGATTTTGTAGCCATATCCATAGCAGCATATCTTGATTCACTGCACCAGGATAATCGATCATATTGTTTAGAAAATCGCTGAGTGTGGCATGTGATTTGACATCTGCTAAGTTATTTAAGCGTTTCAGAAGTTGTAAATGTCCTTGCAACATGCCAAGTGGATTTAGCAACTTAAAGCCTAGAGCATTGATAAAACCTGGTGTATGCAGAAGCTTAGCAGGGACTTTATTGTTAAGAATCATTTTATTGGCTTTTGCATTACGTTGAATAAGCTGGTAAGCCAACTGATAACCACGACCAATATTGCCAGACGCATGGCTATCGACAGGGCTACCAAAAATCAGAAGATTACGAATCCCAGAATCTATCCCAGATGCAGCATACATCAAGCTAAAAATCCCTGCCATACTCCAGCCTTGCAAAGAAATTTCATTGCAATTTGCGTGTTGTTTTACGGCTTGGATTAATTTTGGCATTGCAGTAAAGACAAAATATTCAAAATTCAGATGCACATCACTACGGTCGAGTTTACCCCAATCAATCAGATAAACATCAAAACCATTGTCGCTTAAATGGCGTACCAGTGAGCGATAGGGGAATAAATCATAAATCGACATTTTGATGGCCAATGGTGCAACAAGAACCAATGGAATACGCTGTGTGTTGTGCTGGCTAGCATAGTAACGTACCTGTGCTTTATCAAAAGTCGCTATCACTTGATAGGGTAATTGTTCGGAGAGAATCAGGCTTTTGTGGTCAAATAGACGACGCTTTAAATGCGTGTAGCTTTGTTGCAGTTTTGGTTGGCGTTTTAAATATTGTGGTTTCATCATTTTTGCTCAAAAAATAACATTTTGTTGGATGAGTTTAGAATAGAAAAGTTGATTTTACCTTGACCTTAATTCTGATGACTAGCAAAATGTGGTCAGGTTTTTGTATAGGCAGTCATTTGACTGAAAAATAGTATGTCGCAGTACATTGAGTCTTCCGAGCTGGAACAAGAATATCAAATGGCAACTTTAGCGATTCGTACAGGACATGAGCGAACGCATGAGGGTGAGCATAGCGAACCGATCTTTTTAACATCATCTTTCGTCTGTAAAAGTGCTGCCGATGCTGAGGCTAAATTTTCAGGAAAAATCGCAGGAAATACCTATTCTCGTTATACCAATCCAACGGTGCGTACGTTTGAGCAACGACTTGCCAAACTCGAAGGTGCACAACGTGCCATCGCGACCAGTTCGGGTATGGCGGCTGTACATGCGGTATGTCTAGCATACTTAAAGGCAGGCGACCATGTGATTTGTTCTCGTGCGGTGTTCGGTTCGATTATTTCCTTATTTGAAAAATACATTATCAAATTTGGGGTCGATGTTACTTTTGTCGAGTTGGAAAATTTGGATGCTTGGCAGCAGGCGATTCGCCCAAATACACGTTTATTATTTATCGAAACACCCTCTAATCCTTTGGCACAAGTGGGGGATATGCAGGCGATTGCTGATATTGCTCATGCACATGGTGCATTATTTGCGGTAGATAATTGTTTTTGTACGCCAATGCTACAACAACCGATTAAGTTTGGGGCAGATTTGGTGATACATTCGGCGACCAAATATATTGATGGGCAAGGGCGTGTATTGGGTGGTGCAGTCGTTGGCAGTCAGCAACTCATGGAAGAAATTAATGGCGTGATTCGGACACTAGGGAACTCAATGAGTCCGTTTAATGCTTGGGTATTTCTAAAAGGCTTGGAAACGCTGAATTTGCGTATGAAAGCCCATTGTGAAAATGCACAAACATTGGCGGAATGGTTACAACAACATCCAAATGTTGAAAAAGTGTATTATGCTGGATTACCTGATCATGTTGGACATGCTCTTGCCAAAAAACAGCAAAAAGGTTTTGGTGGTGTGGTGTCTTTTGTGGTGAAAGGTGAGCGTGAAGCAGCATGGAAAGTGATTGATAGTACTAAATTTTTATCTATTACCAGTAATCTTGGTGATGTAAAATCGACGATTACTCATCCTGCGACAACCTCTCATGGTAGAATGTCTGCCGAAGCCAAAGCGACAGCAGGGATTAGTGAAGGATTGATTCGTGTGTCTGTGGGACTGGAAGATATTCATGATATTATCGCCGACCTAAAACGTGGTTTAGACTTAATTTAATTGTTGAATAGGAAAATATCGTAATGAATATCAATATGTTAATGCAGCAAGCACAGCGTATGCAAAAAGATATGGAAGCCAATATCAAAAAAACCAAAGAAGAATTGGCACAAACCGAAGTACAGGCAGAAGCTGGCGGTGGTCTGGTCAAAGTGACTATGACCTGTCGTTTTGTGGTGAAACGTATCGAAATCAATCCTGAATTATTGCAGGATGAAGCGGATATGATTGAAGATTTGATTGCGGCGGCGGTCAATGATGCTGTGCGTCAAGCGGAAGCCATTGCCGATGAAAAAATGAAAGGGGCAAATAGTGGTATGGGCTTGCCACCAGGGCTTTCAGGTTTATTCTAATACCAATGACTCCCTCTTTACGGGGGGAGAATCATCCAACAAAATCAAATAGAGATGACAGCGTGTATAGCGAACGCCTAAGTACATTGGTACAAAAGTTGCGATTATTACCCAGTGTTGGTTCAAAGTCTGCACAGCGTATGGCGTTGCATCTCTTGATGCGACAACGTGTGGGGGCATTAGAGCTGGCACAGGCGATTACCGAAGCCATTGAACATATTCATGAATGTTCGGTCTGTCACGCTTTAACCGAACTGGAAGTGTGTGAAATTTGTCAGGACAATACACGTGATGATGCAGTATTATGTGTAGTGGAGTCACCAACTGATGTCTTTGCCATTGAACAAAGTGGTAGCTTTAAAGGTAAATATCATGTCTTGCATGGGCATTTATCACCCTTGGATGGTATAGGCCCTGAAGAAGTGGGTATTCCACATTTATTACAACGCTTATCTCGTGGACACATCACAGAAGTGATTCTAGCCACCAATGCGACTGTCGAGGGGCAAGCGACTGCCCATTATTTGGTTGAAGCCTGTAAGTATTTACCGATTCGGATTACCCGAATTGCTCAAGGTGTACCGCAGGGCGGTGAGTTGGAATATGTCGATAGCCATACTCTGCATCAAGCATTGACGCATCGTTTGGTGTTAAATCAATAGTAAATGTATTTATGAATTATCAATGGATTGCTGAAAGTCAGCAACTTACCCCGATTATTGCACAGCTACAAAATAGTTTATGTAATGCCCTCGATACCGAGTTTATCAAGGTAGATACGCTTTACCCAAAATTGGGTGTATTACAGATCCATGTCAATGGGCAAGTTTATCTCATCGATGGTCAGTTGGATTTGTCCGCAGTGTGGCAAGCCTTATTTAATGCCAAACAAAATGTTTTTCATGCATGCGGCGAAGACATTGATTTAATGTATCATTATGCAGGGCAGCGTCCTTTATCCAATGTGTTTGATACCCAAGTCGCAATGGCATTCTTGGGCTATGGTCGGCAGGTGAGCTATCAGTCTGCACTAGAGCAGGTACTTCATGTTCAGGTCGAAAAAGACCAAACCCGATCCGATTGGTTGGCTCGTCCATTGTCTGAACAGCAGGAGCGTTATGCAGCGATAGATGTATTTTATTTGCAGGATCTGGCTCAGCATTTAATCACTGATTTAAAACAGCATCATTTTTATGATTTTGTGCTGGAAGATTGTCACCATTATTGTGTGGATGTGGCACAGCAATTACCTATTGAAGATATTTATTTAGAGATGGCAAACCATCGCTATTCTTCCAGACAGTTGATGCAGCTTAAGCAATTGGCAATGTGGCGAGAAAATCTAGCGATTGAACTCAATCAGCCAAGAAGTTTTATTCTCAAAAATCACGTCATTCAGCAATTATTGGAACGCACACCCAAAACCATGCAGCAATTAGTGAGCGATTATCAAATTAAACCTGCGATTGTGCGTCATCATGGTAAGCAGATTTTACAATTGCTGAATAAATTGCCCGAACCAAGCCAATACCCAACACGTTTACCACGACCGTATCGTTATCGACTTGAGCACACCAAAGATCATATTGAAGCGAAAATTGCACAGGTCAGTCAGGAGCTGGCGATACCTGCTGATATTTTGATGCGTAAAAAATGGTTATCGCAATTGACCACATGGGTTGCTCAAGATACACAGAATATCGATCAATTAGAGAATTATTTGCGTGGCTGGCGTTATGAGTGTTTAACTTTGCCATTAATTGATATTATTCGGCAAGATTTGGCAACGACGGTTTTTTCTGTGTCAAGATGAACGTTAAAGTCAGGGAAAATTCCCCTCATGGGCAAAAATTGTGTATGCTTAAACGAAACAAACAAGGTGTATGATTGTGCATTGTGCTATTTATAAATCCAGCAAAAAAGACCAAATGTATCTTTATGTGGCTTGTCCAGAGCAGAGTGATAAAGAGCTAGACCCATTTGCCAATGTTCCTGAAATGTTGCAACAGGCGTTTGGGCGTGCCACTTTTGTGATGAATTTACACTTAGATACTGAGCGTAAACTGGCACGAGTATCTATCTTGCATGTTATGGATTCATTGCGAACCAAAGGTTATTTTGTGCAGATGCCGCCAGAGGGTTTAATCAATCCAAATGCCGTCGAACCAGAGGGACTACGTGGTGCTTGAGCAAATTGCAGTATGGTGGCAGGGTTTTTTGAGCCTGTTCGATGGTATTGCCGAGGATACGATAGCAACGACGGTTTATGTTGGTGGAACGATGATCGCCTTATGGGCATGGTACACGATTGCTAGACGTTTACCCAGTCCTTTAGGTGGCATTACATGGGTCATGCTGTTTGCATTATTGGCCACACCGACCGTATCTGAAGGTGATAATGCAGGACTTGCTCCAGCCCTAATAGGATTAATTTTTGGTGTCTTGACCAAAGAGCAACCCTTGGTTTTATCGAATTTGATGTCCATTTTGCTGGTGGCAGCACTCGGCTTGTTTGTCGGTTATTGCTGGTCAAAATACACTGCCAACAAAAATAGCCATACCATTTAATTTTAGGATTTATTATGTCAAATCAACAGCAAAAGTTTGAAGGTACTTCACAATATATCGCCACTGATGCACTGAAACTTGCAGTCAATGCGGCAAGAGTGTTACAAAAGCCATTGCTGGTCAAAGGTGAGCCAGGTACAGGTAAAACTTTGCTTGCCGAGCAGGTTGCACAAAGTTTAGGCTTAAAGTTGATTACATGGCATATTAAATCCACCACCAAAGCCCAACAGGGTTTGTATGAATATGATGCGGTCTCTCGTTTGCGTGATAGTCAGCTAGGTGATGACCGTGTCTATGATATTAAAAACTATATCAAGGCAGGGAAATTATGGGAAGCTTTTACCAGTGAAGAACGCTGCGTACTTTTGATTGATGAAATTGATAAAGCAGACATTGAATTTCCCAATGACTTACTGCATGAACTGGATCGTATGGCGTTCTATGTGTATGAAACAGGCGAAACCATTACCGCACAGCAACGTCCGATTGTGATTATTACGTCAAATAATGAAAAAGAATTACCCGATGCGTTCCTGCGTCGTTGTTTTTTCCATTATATTGAATTTCCTGATGAAACAACCATGCGTCAGATTATAGATGTGCATTTTCCTGCGATTAATCAAACCTTGGTCTCTGAAGCTTTACAGGTGTTTTTTAAATTACGAGATATTTCAGGGCTGAAAAAACCACCATCAACCAGTGAATTGATTGATTGGTTACGTTTGCTCATGGCGGATGATGTCCCTGAAGATGTTTTACGCAATCGTGACAGAACCTCATCTATTCCACCGATGTATGGAGCATTGATTAAGAATGAGCAGGATGTGCAGTTGTTGGAACGTCTAGCCTTTATGTCCCGCCGTTAATTACATTCAATAATATACGGGTAATGTAGAGGCGTATTGCATACGCCCAATTTATCATTGGGACATCATAGATATGTTTATTCGATTATTTTATAAACTGCGAAAATACGGTATTCCAGTGACCACACGTGAGCTGATAGACCTTAATCAGGCTGTGGCTTCGGGTGTGGTGTTTGCCGATCAAGAGCAGTTTTATCAATTGGCACGTACCATCATGGTCAAAGATGAGCGATTCTTTGATAAATTTGACCGTGCTTTTCAAGACTATTTTGAGGGGATTGAGAGTTTTGATATTGATGATTTACTTAATCAAGTCAAACATCTACCTAAAGATTGGTTCGACCTTGAGCTACTGGAAAAGCATCTCACCCCCGAACAACGTGAAGCCTTACAAAAAGCAGGCTCGCTGGAAGAATTGATGAAAATGCTGGAAGAGCGTCTGCGTGAACAGCATAAAAAACATCAAGGCGGCAATCGTATGATTGGTACGGGGGGAACATCGCCATTTGGTGCTTATGGTGACCATCCTGAAGGCGTGCGTATTGGTGGGCCAGGGCGTAAACGTTCGGCGGTTAAAGTCTGGGAACAACGTAAATATCAAAATCTGGATGATGAGCAAATTCTAGGTACACGCCAAATGCAAATGGCGTTGCGTCGTTTGCGTAAATTTGCCCGTCAAGGAGCAGAAGAAGAGCTAGACATCGGCACAACCATTCAGAAAACCGCACAAAAAGGTATTCTTGATGTACAAATGGTACCTGAACGGCGTAATAGAGTGAAAGTATTGATGCTGTTTGATGTGGGTGGTTCGATGGATGCACATATTGCCCAGTGCCAAAAAATATTTACGGCGGCAAAAGGTGAATTTAAAACGCTGGAATATTTTTATTTCCATAATTGTCTATACGATTATGTTTGGAAAGATAATCAGCGTCGGCAAAGTACCCGTATGGAAACGCTGGATTTATTGCATAAATATGGTAAAGATTATCGGGTGATTGTGGTCGGTGATGCCAGTATGGCACCGTATGAACTGACCTCAGCAGGTGGCTCGGTAGAATATATGAATGCCGAAGCGGGTGTAGTCTGGTTGCAACGTTTACGCCAACATTTTGAAAAAACGGCATGGCTGAATCCAGAAGAACAAGGCTATTGGCAATATACCCATACGATTCAAATGATTAAGCAAATTTTTGACGACCAAATGTACCCGATGACCCTAAAAGGCATTGAAGATATGACCCGTTATTTATCACGTTAAATCAATAGCAGCCAGATTGTCTTAAAAATGAATCAATATCCTGATATGCCTACCCAGTTAAAGCCATGGCTATATGCTTCAGGCTCTTTGACACAACAGCTCATGGACATTGCACAAGGGCAATTTCATGTTGATCCTTTACACGAGGCGTATCAGAAACTCACATTACAAGATGCTAGATGGCTGAATATGTCGCATCAGCATATTGCATGGGTGAGAGAAAGCCATTTATTTGGCTGTGATGAACAGCCTTGGGTTAAAGCCAAAAGTATTTTTCCGATTTTAAGTTTGCAGCAGCGTGCTAGAATTTTTAAACATATTGGACGGCAGCCGATTGGACATTTTTTATTTCAGCGTACCCATCCACAATGTCAGCGACGGGTATTTTATTTGCCAGAAGGCTGGACACGGCAAAGTTGTTATACATGGCATCATTGTCGCTTTATTATACAGGAAACTTTTTTAGCCGATTTTGAGCGATTTATTCAAAAATAGTGTGGAATTTTTATGACAAGCTCTGTGGCAACAACGTGGCGTGAACGATTACAAGCCTATTATTATTTATGTCGTTTTGATAAACCGATTGGCACAGAACTGGTATTTTTTCCGACCATGTGGGCATTGTGGATTGCTTCACAAGGTGTACCTGATTTCAAAATTTTCTTCATTATGACTTTGGGGGTGATTTTTATGCGTGCGGCTGGTTGTGCGATTAACGATTTTGCAGACCGTAAAGTTGATGCACACGTGGCACGAACCAAAACCCGTCCTTTGGCAACAGGTGTGATTCGTGCTAGAGAAGCCGTTTGGGTATTTCTAGTATTGGTTGCAGCCAGTGCCTGTTTATTATTTTTTCTACCAATTCAGACATTTTACTGGTCATTTGGTGCATTAGTACTGGCGTTTATTTATCCATTTATGAAACGTTATACCTATTTACCACAGGTATTTTTAGGTGCTGCATTTTCATGGTCGATTCCGATGACCTATACCGCCGTCGGGCAAACGCCTGATTTAACCTGTTGGTTGCTGTACTTTGCCAATCTGGCATGGACGGTGGCGTATGATACACAATATGCCATGACTGACCGTGAGGATGATTTAAAAATTGGGGTAAAGTCCACTGCAATTTTATTTGGTCGTTATGATTTAACCATCATTGCATTATTGCAGACGATTTGTGTCGGATTGTTGGGGTGGGCAATGTGGCTGGAACAGATTTTATTCCCGTATGGTTTGCTGGCTTTATGCTGTGTGATTGCTGATTTTATGTATCAAGCAATCAAGATTAAAAACCGTGAACCACAGCTGTGCTTTTGGGCATTTCGGCACAATCGCTGGATTGGCTGGATAGTGTTGGCAGGAACTGTGATGGGCTTATCTTTTTAAAGATTTGGAATTGGCAATAGGACGAAATAGCACTATACAATAGAGCTATTTTATGTATTAATTATTTTGTAATATCAGATGATAAAAGGGACTTTAATATGAAACATACCAAATTGGCACTTGCTTTAGCATTCGCTGGCACAAGCTTATTCTTAACCGCATGTAATGACGATGATAATGATAAAGGCTCATCGGTTGTTGCACCACAGGTTTATCTGTCAGAAACTGAATATACTGCAACCAATGCGGCAGCTGATAAAGCTGCGTTAGCTGGCGTGGTTCAGTCGATTAAAGTCATGAAGTATAAAATGCCAAGTGCGGATGGCAAAACGGTTGAAACATCTGCAATCGTATTATTTCCAAAAATCGCACAGCCAAAAGATGGTTATCGTGTCGTAGTTTGGGCACATGGTACGCTTGGTGTTGCAGATAAATGTGCACCAAGTAAAACTGAACTAGGTGAGCGTTTTAGAGATTATACAGCGAAAAATTTACTCGCTGCAGGTTATGTGATTGTCGCTCCTGATTATGAAGGTTTAGGTGGGGCAGGTATTCATCCATACCTCAATATCTCAAGTGAAGCCAAATCCGCAACTTATGCGGTTCAGGCCGCCAAAGAGCATTATGGTAAGCAGCTTAATGGTGCATGGATGTCCACAGGGCAATCACAAGGTGGGCAAGCATCTCTCGGTATTGCAGAATATGCCAATAATGATCCAACCTATAAAGGTGCAGTTGCAGGTGCACCTGCATCAAGTTTAGGAAAAATTATTCTTGAGGTTGCACCACCTGCCATAGCCGATTTAGAAAAAGCATCAACTGCGGTAGCAGTGGGTACTTATGCGACTTTATTGTCTTATGCTGCATTGGCAGGAGCTGGGATTACAGCTTACGATACAACATTTGATTATCGTACCATGTTCCAGTCTAAAAATGCACAAGACCTTGCCGAACTTGCTGAAACCGAATGTCTAGGTGAGATGGTCACGGCATACTCTGCCGATATTCAAAAATACATGACGGATAATCCTGGGAAAAAAGTCATGGATTATCCAGGAATGAATGCAGCTGCATTTGAAACGAATGCTGTTGTCAAAGATTTCTTGACCAATAAGAGCCAGCCAATGGCAAAATTCTTGGTTGAAAAACCGACTGAGAAATTGAATAAACCTGTTCTGATTATTCAGGGTACACATGACACCAATGTACCATTTGTAGTGACGAATGGATTGTACAATCAGATGCTTGCAAAAGGTATGAATGTCAGTCTTTTGCCAGTGAATGGTGCAGGGCATACGCAAGCCATTATTTCAGACAGTGGGCAAGCCTCTTTGGTACAATTTGTTAAACAACACATGCCAGCACAATAAAATCTAAAATGAGTGGTAAAAAAGCACATTTTCGAATGTGCTTTTTTTCTTAAAGGTATTAATGGAATGTTTTGAAACGCTGAGCATCATCCATAAAGGTTTTTTCACCAGCAGGAGCTTCAATTGAACCCAGTACCAATTGTGCACGTAGCTTCCAATTTGCTGGAATTTCAAAGGTTTGTGCAACTTCTTCATCAATAATAGGATTGTAATGTTGCAAGGATGCACCAACGCCAATTTCTGCTAAGGCAGTCCATACAGCAAACTGTGCAATCGCAGTAGAATGCTCCGACCAAACAGGAAAGTTGTCTGCATACAATGGGAAGTTTTGCTGTAACCCTGTAATCACATCCTGATCTTCATAAAATAAAACTGTGGCATAACCTGCGGCAAAGCTATCAATTTTTTGACTTGTTGCAGCAAATGCAGCTTCTGGCACAATATTTTTTAGTGTACTACGCACGATTTCCCATAGCTTGTGATGGGATTCGCCAAATAAAGTCACAGCACGTGAAGATTGTGAATTAAAAGAAGACGGTGCATGTTTGATTGCGGCGTGAATTAATTCATTCAGTTGTTCAGGGGGTTGTGTCAGATTTTTACCAATAGCATAAATGCTACGACGATTTTGGATATGATGAAGAAAAGACATGATTGAAATCCTTGACTGTGATGAACATGAGTTGATGTGATGCAGTATAAGCAAAAGTTAAAAATGAAGGTAGTGAGGCTTTTACGACGTATTGTTCTATTATTGCAACAGTTATTAGACTCAGACTTTAGGCAAAATTGAATCTTGCCGATCAAAAATGTGGGTGGGTTTGGGTGAATGCTTGCACCAAATAATCAATAAAGACTTTGACCGCAGGCAACATACCATTACGACTTGGATAAACCATGTGAAAAATCCCATGTGGTATATTCCATTCGGGTAAAACGTACACAAGTTCGCCTGATTGGATCAAATCACGGCTAACCGAATCGGGTAATAATACAATGCCACAATCCTGTTTTGCCAATTGACTTAACATCAAGAAATCTGAACCTAAGACCACAGGCTGAATTTTAATTTTCTCAATTAGACCTGTTGCACTGGAACACAGTTCAAATTCTTGCTGAATAAAATGTTCAACCATGCTTAATATGCGGTGTTTTTTTAAGTCTTCAGGCTGTTTGGGTATGCCATATTGATTGAGGTATGCCTGACTCGCACAAAGGTGTGCCACATTTTTACCAAACCGTCGAATAATTAAACCAGAATCATTATCCAACTGGCTGCGTACACGCAAAGCAACATCAATACCTTCATTGATAATATCAAAACGGCGATTATGAATAAAAAGTTGAACTTGAATATCTGGATATTGCTTCAAAAAAGCAGGCAAAATTTTTGCAAATTCATTTTGTGCAATTGAAGTAGGTACACTGACTTTGACTGTGCCACGTGGTGTTTCGCTGAGTTTATGCACAATATCTTGTGCCGCATACGCTGCATCTTGCATGATTTTGGCTTGTTCATAAATCCGCATCCCCATTTCTGTAACGGAAAATTGCCGTGAACTACGGTGAATCAGACGAACGCCCAAATATTCTTCTAAGTTTAAAATCCGCCGACTGAGTTTTGACTTTGGAATATCCGTAGCACGTTCGGCAGCACTAAAACCACCATGTTCAACAACGAGTGCAAAACAGTAAAAATCATCAAAATGTGACATCATGATGCAACACAACAACTCAAATAAGAACCATCATTGTAAATGATTACAATTGAAATATATAGAAAAATGGTCATTTGACAGAAATATTTCGGCTTGATGTGTTGATGATACGCACTGTGTAGAAGTGCAAAATTGAAAGAATCAGTCAGATATATGAGGTGATAGATATGACAGTATATTGACTAACATGATGAATGATTGATACAAAACGAGAAAGTAACAGACGAGATTGTAGTAGTCCATTCATGTTCATCAAATTATACGGTTATTTTGATGCTCGCCTAAAGTGGCATGGTCTGATTCTGGATATTTTGACATTATATGGGTAATATGCACGATGGATGAGAGGTATTTAGTTATAAAATAGCCATCATTCAGCATAAAACACAATATGCACATTAACTTTTTCGGCTAAATTTAGTAGAATTTTGTAGTCCATATTATTTGTGTGCGATGAGCAGCAACTCATCACAAATAATCTTTTTAAATAGAGGAATAACACCGTGCTAGAAGCCTATCGCCAACACGTTGCAGAACGTGCCGCACTCGGAGTCCCACCGAAGCCACTTGATGATGCACAAACTGCAGAGCTTGTTGCCTTATTAAAAAATCCACCAGCAGGTGAAGAAGCATTTTTAGTTGATTTGCTTGAAAACCGTGTGCCAGCAGGTGTTGACCAAGCTGCTTATGTAAAAGCTGCTTTCTTAGCCGCACTGGCAAAAGGCGAAGCATCATCACCACTGGTCACCAAAGAGCGTGCAGTTTACTTACTTGGTACCATGCTTGGTGGTTATAACGTTGCACCTTTAGTTGAGCTTCTTGACAATGCTGAACTTGCTGAATTGGCAGCAGAAGCATTAAAGAAAACCCTTCTTGTATTTGATGCATTCCATGACGTAGCAGACAAAGCAAAAGCAGGCAATGCTGCGGCTAAAGCTGTTTTACAATCTTGGGCTGAAGCAGAATGGTTCACAAGCCGTGCTGACGTTCCAGAAGAAATCAAAATCACTGTGTTTAAAGTAACAGGTGAGACCAATACGGATGACTTGTCT
>SSHE01000081.1 GCA_008017315.1 Acinetobacter sp. | reverse complement strand
CGAGAAATTTGGGCTTTTTCTGCTTCAGTCGTGTTCTGTAAAAGCACAGGCAATAAACGTGCATTACGTAAGCCCATTTCACCACGGATGTTACGCACCGCACCAATCAAACCTTGTAACCACTGCATATCTGCTTCGGCTTGTTCGTTGATTTTGGCTTCATCTGCAACAGGGTAGTTTGCTAACATAATGGTTTCGCCACCCAAGCCAATCATTGGTGCAAGGGTTTGCCAAATTTCTTCAGTCAAGTACGGCATGATTGGATGAGCAAGACGTAAAGAAGCTTCCATCACCGCAAGCAATACACGACGAACTTCGGCTTTGCGTTCTTCAGAAACAGACTCATCATTCAGAACAGGTTTGGTCAGCTCTACAAACCAGGCGCAGTATTCATTCCAAATAAAGTCATAGATCGCTTGTGCAGCAAGGTCTAAACGATAGGTAGCGAATGCTTGATGCACCGCAGCTTCCGCTTTTTGTAGACGGCTGATGATCCATTTTTCTGGAAGTTCCCAAAGCTCAGGACGCGCTTCTTGAGCAACGGTTTGACCTTCAACATTCATCAATACAAAACGGGTGGCGTTCCAGATTTTGTTGGCAAAGTTACGGTAGCCCTCAACACGTTTCATATCGAACTTAATGTCACGCCCTGTATTGGCAAGTGCGCAGAAAGTGAAACGTACCGCATCAGTACCATAAGCATTGATGCCTTCAGGGAATTCTTTACGGGTTGATTTTTCAATCTTGGCTGCATCTTTTGGATTCATTAAGCCTGTTGTACGTTTAGCAACAAGGCTTTCAAGATCAATACCATCAATCAAGTCGAGTGGGTCAAGTACGTTGCCCTTAGATTTCGACATCTTCTGACCTTCACCATCACGCACCAAGCCGTGAACGTAAACGGTTTTGAAGGGCACTTGAGCTGAACCATCTTCATTCTTCATGAAGTGCATGGTCATCATGATCATCCGTGCAACCCAGAAGAAGATAATGTCAAAACCCGTCACCAACACATCAGTTGAATGGAAAGTTTTGAGAATATCATTAGCAGCATCTTTGGCTTTGTCGCCCGTCCAACCCAAAGTTGAGAAGGTCCATAGCGCAGATGAGAACCATGTGTCGAGTACATCTTCGTCTTGATTTAATTCGATATCGGCAGCGATGTTGTTGTTGGCACGAACTTCAGCTTCGTTACGACCCACGTAAACATTGCCTTGCGCATCGTACCAAGCAGGGATACGGTGACCCCACCACAACTGACGAGAAATACACCAGTCTTGAATGTTGTTCATCCATGCCATGTACATGTTGCTGTATTGCTCAGGCACGAATTTAATCCGCCCATCTTGTACCGCTTCAATCGCAGGCTGAGCCAGTGGCGCAATTTTGACATACCATTGATCGGTCAATAATGGCTCAACGATGACACCTGAACGGTCACCGCGTGGTGGTTTAAGCGTATAAGGTTGAATTTGATCTAACCAGCCTTCAGCTTCTGCTTGTTCAACCAGTTTTTTACGCGCTGCAAAACGCTCTAAACTGATGTAGTCCGCAGGGGCAGGGATGGTTTTAGAAATTTGCTCGCCTGCTTTGGCGATGTATTCAAACTCAGCCAATACTTCTGCATTTTTGTTAAAGATGTTGATAATCGGCAATTCACAACGCTTACCGACTTCATAGTCGTTAAAGTCATGTGCAGGCGTAATTTTTACACAGCCTGTACCGAATTCTTTATCTACATATTCATCTTTAACGATTGGAACTGCACGACCCGTAATTGGCAGGATAATGTTCTGACCAACAAGGTGTGAATAACGCTCATCATCCAGTGCAACAGCAACGGCAGTATCACCTAACAATGTTTCAGGACGAGTCGTAGCGACAACAATGTGATCTTTACCATCAAGCGTGCGAAGCGATTTGTCTTCAAAGAAATATTTGAAGTGCCACAGAGAACCTGCTTCTTCTTTATCTGACTCTACTTCGAGGTCAGACAGTGCCGTTTGTAGTTTCGGGTCCCAGTTCACCAAACGCTTACCACGGTAAATCAAACCATCTTCATGTAGTTTGACAAACACTTCTTTCACCGCATTGGATAAACCTTCATCCATGGTGAAGCGTTCACGTGACCAGTCCACAGACGAACCTAAACGACGGATTTGACGGGTAATGGTGCCGCCTGATTGTTCTTTCCATTCCCACACTTTGTCGATGAACTTGTCACGACCCAAGTCATGACGACTCACGCCTTGCGCACCTAACTGACGTTCCACCACCATTTGCGTGGCAATTCCTGCGTGGTCAGTCCCAGGTTGCCATAAGGTATTCTTGCCCATCATACGGTTATAACGGGTCAGGGCATCCATAATGGCATTGTTAAAACCATGTCCCATGTGCAAGCTGCCCGTGACGTTTGGTGGTGGAATCATGATACAAAAGGATTCACCTTGACCCGATGGTTTGAAGTAACCTTGTTGTTCCCAGATTTGATACCATTTCTTTTCGATCTCGGTTGGATCGTAAGTGGTGGCGATATTTTGAGCAGATTGAGCGTCAGTCATAAGATAGAAAATTAAAATTGCATAGAAAATTAGATCTATTGTAGCAAAAAAATCTTGCAGTTGTTTAGCTTAAAATAGAATACGAGGGATTGGGTCGTGTGGTAGTTTTTGTTAGTATGCACGGCATTTTCATGCTTTTGTCGTATCTTGCTAAAAATGTACGCGGCTAGCGATAAGTCCGTGTAGAATAGCCGCAATCATTTTTCTTATACGATATAGGTTTTTTATGGCACATTCAGACACTGCCAAAGTTCTCATGCGTTTGCGTGAATTGCAACATGTAGATTTAACTGAACAAGCCACACAGATGATTCGGGCTGGTGGTAAGGCAGGTCGTCAGGAAAGTCATAAACAGGCATTGCTGGCATTGCAGCAACGTTTTGAACAGTATTTTGTGGAAGCTGTGTCATTGGCATTGGGTTTGAATACAACACAGGCAAAAAAAATTCGTTATAAAAAAGACCGAATTCGTATTTTAAAGGCACAGGGTTTGGATTATCTGGCAATTGATGGGGCAGAAACCGCTTTTGTACTGGCACAAATTGCACAGGCAGTTGCGTATGAAGATGCGATCGTCACCCATGATTTACATAATATTTTCCCCTATTGGAAAGAAGGTTTTCCAATGGTGCAGTTTGATAATGCCTACAACATTCTAGCGGAAGATATTACGGTGCACTTTATCGAAGTATTAAAAGCTTTAGTGCAGGTGATAGAACAATAAGCCGTAAAAAAACATGCTCTCGCTTGCACGTGAAGCCGAGAGCATGTTGATTTGGTGTGGATTTTGAAAAAATATTATTGTTCAATAATATCTGTACCTTTGGGTGGGCTAAAATTAAAGACACTATGGTCAATCTTGCCATTTAATTTGATATTACGGAAGTTAATCGTGGTGGTTTGTCCCATTGAATCTTCCAAAATCATGAGTGTTGGCGTGTTATTACGACCAAAGCTAATCAGCAGACGCTCAAAAGCCCCTTCTTTGTCTTTTGGTTTTAAACTGTAATAGGTTTTTTTGGCATCAGGCTGGCTCACGTCGTAAGCATTCATAATATCCTGTGCGTTGCCTGAAAGAAGTAAGGCAGGTGTATTGGCGATTTGTTCATCCAAACTTTGTTTGACTGCTTGCTCTAAATCTGGGTCATAAATCCAAACCACTTTTCCTGTGGTGACAATGGTTTGTTTGGCGGGTTTAAGGGTTTCCCAATAGAATTTTCCAGGTCTAGCGACTTGCATGACCCCACTAAAGGTTTGATTCATGTGCTGTGGTGTCGGCTGTTTTTTTTGTGCCGCGGTATGGCGTGCGTTGGTGAGTTTGGTATTTTGGCTAAATTCGGCTTGAATACTTTGGATACCACTAAGTTGTTTAATTAAATTTTGAGTGGCTTGCTGTGTGGTGGCAGGGGCAGCATACAAGGTTTGTGTCGCAAAAATTGGCGCAAGGGCGAGGGTGCTGATGGTCAGTGCAGACGCTGTTTTGTGTAAAAGATTCATTTTATCTTTTCATCCAGTTGGCATGTTATGCGATATGTTACTGTTTTTTATATCCAAAAAAATGAAGAAATGCGAGGGTTTTGTGTAATTCGTGTCGCAATTCGCTCATTTTTGTATGTTGCTTTACAAAGGATAGAACATGTGTCGTGATTGATGATTGCGGTGTATTTTTTCGTCATTGGTGTGTATAAAAGAATAAGGTAACCCCAAACCGCCAAGTGAACTACTGCTTAAAATTTAGATTTAGTCTAAGTTGAAAGCATGTAGTTCACCAAGCAATTTTTGGAAATTACAACAGATTAACCCATCAACTTCTTCATTAATTCATTCACTTGCGCAGGGTTGGCTTTACCTTTTGCCGCTTTCATGACTTGACCGACCAGACCATTAAAGGCTTTTTCTTTACCTGACTTGTACTCTTCAACCATTTTTTCATTGGCTGCCAGTACATCTTTAATCATCGCTTCAATCGCACCAGTATCGGTTTCTTGCTTTAAGCCTTTTTCGCGAATAATGTCATCCGCAGATTTTCCTTCTGCTTCCCACATCAAGCCAAATACTTGTTTGGCGATTTTGCCGTTAATGGTGTTGTCGACAATACGTGCGATCATGCCACCCAATTGCTCAGCCGAAACAGGGGCATCCGCCAATTCTAAGCCTGCTTTGTTTAACGCAGCTGAGAACTCACCCATGACCCAGTTAGCCGAGACTTTAGCTTGTGCAGCGCCGCCAGCAGCTTTTACCACATCTTCATAAAACTCAGACATTTCACGAGTTAGTGTAAGAACGTGTGCATCGTACTCCGTCACGCCAAAGTCAGCCACAAAGCGTTCACGACGTGCCGCAGGTAACTCAGGCAAGGCAGCACGTGCGGCTTCGATCTGCGCATCGGCAATGATGACTGGCAACAAGTCAGGGTCTGGGAAATAGCGATAGTCGTTGGCCTCTTCCTTGGAACGCATGGAACGGGTTTCCATCTTGTTCGGGTCGAACAAACGCGTTTCTTGGTCAATGCTACCGCCATCTTCCAAAATTTCCATTTGGCGTTCAATTTCCACATTGATCGCTTGCTCAATGAAGCGGAATGAGTTGAGGTTTTTTAACTCGCAACGTGTACCGAATGGTTGCCCTGGGCGACGCAATGACACATTACAGTCAGCACGGAACGAACCTTCTGCCATGTTACCGTCAGAAATGCCTAACCAACGCACAAGGGTGTGAATGGATTTGATATAGGCAACCGCTTCTTCAACCGAACGCATATCAGGCTCGGAAACGATTTCCAGTAAGGGTGTGCCTGCACGGTTGAGATCAATCCCCGACATGCCTTCAAATTGGTCATGAATGGATTTACCTGCATCTTCTTCAAGATGGGCACGGGTCACGCCAATACGTTTAACTGTGCCATCTTCAAGTTGAATGTTGATATGACCCAAGCCGACGATTGGATTGTCCATTTGGCTGATTTGATAGCCTTTTGGAGAATCAGGATAAAAATAGTTTTTACGGGCAAATACCGAAGCTTGGTCAATGTAGGCATCAATCCCCAAACCAAAGCGAATGGCAAGATCCACCACTTCGGCATTGAGTACAGGCAATACCCCTGGCATGGCTAAATCAACCAGACTGGCTTGGGTATTTGGGTCTTGACCAAATTCAGTCGATGAACCTGAGAAGATTTTTGATTTTGTCGCCAACTGCGTGTGGATTTCAATCCCGATCACGACTTCCCAACCGTCAATCAGCTTTAACTTTTGCGCTTCAGTCATTACGCCTTCTCCTCAGCAATGGCTGCACGTTGTGTATGCCAGTCGGTATGTTGTTGATATTGATGCACAATTGACAGCAATTGTGATTCTGACCAGTAGTTACCAATCAACTGTAAGCCCACAGGCAAGCGGTCTTGATCAAAACCAACTGGTGCGTTAATCGCAGGTAAACCTGCCAAGTTCACCGCCAAGGTATAAATATCGCCCAAATACATTTCCGTCGGGCTAAGATTGGCACCGATTTTATAGGCGGTGGTCGGTGCAGATGGTGCAGCAATCACATCGACATTTTCAAAGGCTTTGAGGAAATCTTGTTGGATCAAACGACGGACTTTTTGTGCTTTGACGTAATAAGCATCGTAATAACCAGCTGAAAGGGCATAAGTCCCGATTAGAATACGACGTTGTACTTCGGCACCAAAACCTTCTGAACGTGAACGCTTGTATAAGTCCATCAAGTCCACAGGGTTTTCACAGCGGTAACCATAACGCACGCCATCAAAACGTGACAAGTTAGACGATGCTTCCGCAGGGGCAATGAGGTAGTAAGTGGGTACATAGGCTTCGGTCATGTTGAGCTCAATCTCAACCAAGATTGCGCCCATGTCTTCCAGTTTTTTCAATGATTCTTCAACACGTGCTTTTACCTCGGCATCTAAACCAGCCACATTAAAGTATTGCTTTGGAATACCAATGCGTAGACCTTTAACAGATGTGCCGTTTAAATTGGCAACATAATCATCCACGTCTTTATTGATTGAGGTTGAATCTTTGGCATCATGACCTGCCATCACATTCATCAAATAAGCACAGTCTTCTGCCGAACGTGCCATCGGACCGCCTTGATCCAGTGATGACGCATAGGCAATCATACCGAAGCGAGAGACACGACCATAGGTCGGTTTTAAACCTGTAAGACCACAAAATGAAGCAGGCTG
>SSHE01000104.1 GCA_008017315.1 Acinetobacter sp. | reverse complement strand
GATCCAATACATAACCGCCAGCACCACCCACTACTGCACCAATTAATGCTGCACGGTTATTTTGACGGCTGGTATTAGCATTGGCATGGGATATACCATACGCTGCCCCAGCAGTAAGCAATGCACCTACCGCCGTTTTATTTACAGTGGTTTGACCAGTTGCAGGATCAGTTGTACAACCAGTTAAAGTTACCGCCCCGATTAATGCTGAAATCGCTAATGCACGCATTGCATGCCTCCATATGTTACTTGTTTGTGTTAAGTGTATTATCAATCAAATAATCAAACTATCCATTGATATCTTGTAAAAAATACACCATTTTTTCACACGATGTAATGGTTACTGTTAAAGTTATGCTAAAAAATTTCACATTTCATTCACAAATGACAGCTTTGCAAATTTTTGCTAAGGTACAATTCTCTTTTCTGTTCTTCAAAAACTCGTTCGGTGAGCAACCATGTCTAAAGCAAAATCCAACAATACTTTAAAAAGAATCGCCCGAGGACTTTCGGTTTCCTCAACCATAACTGCCAGCACATTTTTGCATGGTCCACCGATTCTCACTTTAGGTTTAACCAAACTGTTCGCCAAATCCAAAAAAGTGGATGAAACCAATATCCATCTTGCCAACAATTGGATTTCTATCAACAATTGGTTAATTGACCAGGTATTACCCAATACCAAATGGACGATTCATATTGATGATGACCTCAAACTGAGTATGGATGGACGCTATATGATGATATGTAATCATCAAAGCTGGGTCGATACCACGGTCAATCAATACTTTGGGGTATCACGTATGCCTTTGACACGTTTTTTTACCAAATGGGAGCTGATTTTTATTCCTTTTGTTGGTCAAGCCTTTAAAATCTTGGGCTTTCCAATGATGAAACGTCATAGCAAAGAAGAGATTGCCAAGAATCCAGCACTTAAAACCCATGATCTGATTGAAGCACGTCAATCTTGTGAACAGTTGCTTAGCCAACCTTTTACCTTGCTGAATTATCTGGAAGGTACACGCTTTACCCAAGAAAAACACGCACAGCAACAATCCCCTTATCAAAACCTACTTAAACCCAAAGCTGGGGGTCTCGCCCTTGCCTTGAATATTCTCGGCAATCACATTGATGAACTCATTGATATGACCATTGTCTATCCTGATGGTGTGCCTGATTATGGTGAATTTTGGCTTGGTGATGTTCCGCATATCGTCGTCGATTTACGCAAAATTGCTGTACCTGAATGGGTCAATAGTGCAGATTACGAAGAAGATGCTGAATATCGAGCCAAATTCCAACAGTGGGTCGATAGCATCTGGCAAGAGAAAGATGCACGGATCACCCAAATCAAACAACGTTTCGCTTAGGCAATTTCTCAAGGATTGAGTATGAGCAGCAACCCAGCACCACTCCGCCCTATTGACCATACCACATGGCAATGGAAATTATTCCTCATCTATGATGTCGTGATGATGGCACTCATTGTTATGAACCTGATTACCCTTGCCTTGCAAGCGGTGATTATGAGTGGTTTTGGAGCATGGGTTGCACACATTTTGCATATTGGCACAGAGCGTCAGCTTTATCTGGATACCTTTAGTCCCATTATTCGTACGATTGATTTTTATTTTATCTGCTTTTTGATGGCAGAATTATCTTTACGCTGGTTCATTGCCATCATTGGCAAACATCATCGTCGATGGTGGTTTTTTCCATTTGTTCATTGGTATGAAGTGCTTGCCATCATTCCAATGTTACGTTTCCTCAGACTATTGCGTGCTGGGGTCATCGCCTACCGCCTGCATGAACTGGGCTACCAAGTCATCCCACAAGGCATTTTGCTACGTGGTAAATTTTACTATGATATGCTGATGGAAGAGCTGACCGATCGTATCGTCCTCACGGTCATCAGCCAAGTTGAACGTGAACTCAATACCAGCACCACACATCATCAACTTATTCATCATATCATCGACCAGCATCGTGCGATGTTTGCCGAAACCTTGGCGGAAACCCTACAACAGTCACTTGCGACCACACTCGCAGCACAGCAGCAGGTCATTCGGCAAAATATTGGGCAAATCGTACACAAATCTATTGATGATACGCCAGAACTTACCCAACTGCTCAAATTGATTCCGATTGTCGGCAATCTCATTGAACAGCAAATCCAAGCCATTGGACAACGTTTGGGGGAAAATATTACCCAAGGTATCATGACCCCACTCATGACGACGCATTATTCAAAACAACAACCTGCCAATCCATTGCTGAGCGAAGTTGCGCTACAAGTGAGCCAAGTCCCACTCCATTCCGAAAAAATTGATCAATTGGTTGAATCCATTGTGCGTGAAGCCTTACATGGCATCCGTGAACAAGTCAAAATCAAACACTGGCAACAAAGCCTGATCAAAAATGAGGAAAAAACCAGTGGACGTACGCAAAACCAGCAGCAAGGGTAGAACATTTTGTCAAATTGCTCTAGGATTGCAGCAACATCTACAGCACGACATCACCTCTTAAAGACAAGGAATACTCATGGCTGATATACGCATTACAGGACGTATGGTCAATTTCTCCAGACTCACTTTTGAGACCAATGACCTTGGTCGTATTCGCCAGCAACTTTCAACCATTTTGGCAGGTGATGATTACACAGGGACTTTGGTCATTATCGATAGCACAGTAGAACAAGACCTTATCGAATTGATTCAATTGCTGCTTGAATTCAAACTTCAACCGATTGCAGCAGTCGATGGTGTACTGGGGCAAGATGCTCGTACCATTCAATTCCCCATCATCCCCCCCGATCAACCGATTCAACGTATTACCGCCAGCTCACAAAATACCGAAGAACCCACCGTTCAGGTGAGCAAAGCCAAACCCACCCATACGGTTTATCATGATGAAATGCTACGTACTGGACAAAGTTTGATTGAAGAAAATGGTGATATCGTCCTCACCTCTAGTATGAATAGTGGTTCTGAAATGATTGCTTCAGGTAACATTTATATCTATGGTACTGCACGTGGAAGGGTCATCGCTGGGGCAAGTGGCGAACAGAATGCACGGATTTTTTGTCATCAATTGGAAAGTGAACTGATTTCCATTGCAGGAACATTCTGCGTTGCCGATGATATCCCGAAAGAATATTTAAAAAAAGCGGTACAAATTTACTTAAATCAGCATCAGGAACTTGTCTTTGAACCTTTAGCCATTTAAGCTAAGCTAAAATTCGAAAGGCCGTTTCGGCTAGCTAAAAAATACTAAACAGGAGTATATTCGGTGGCTAAAATTGTTGTCGTAACATCAGGCAAGGGTGGCGTAGGTAAAACGACTACAAGCGCATCTTTTGCCACAGGTTTAGCTCAACGTGGTTATAAAACAGTAGTGATTGATTTTGACGTGGGTTTGCGTAATCTGGATTTGATTATGGGCTGCGAACGTCGTGTCGTCTATGATTTTGTCAATGTATTAAATAATGAAGCACGCTTACAACAAGCCCTCATCCGTGATAAAGATTTAGATAATTTGTATATCTTGCCTGCTTCACAAACACGTGACAAAGATGCCCTGACTGATGAAGGTGTGCAACGTGTTATGGATGAATTATCAGAAGAATTTGATTATATCATTTGCGACTCGCCAGCAGGAATTGAACGTGGTGCAATCCTTGCCATGTATCATGCCGATGAAGCGATTATTGTCACCAACCCAGAGATTTCATCGGTACGTGACTCTGACCGTATCATCGGTATGCTAGACAGCAAAACCAAAAAAGTCGAACAAAAAGAAGGTCGCATACGCAAACATCTGTGTATTACCCGCTTTAACCCGGAACGTGCCGAACGTGAAGAAATGTTGAGTATTGATGATATTTCCAAAGATATTCTACGTGTACCCGAATTAGGTGTCATCCCTGAATGTCCAAGCGTATTACAAGCCTCCAACGAAGGTAAACCTGTCATTCTCTATACCGAGTCCAAAGCTGGACAGGCTTATGATGACCTTGTTGCACGCTTCCTTGGCGAAGACCGTCCTTATCGCCACATCACTGCACAGCCTAAAGGCTGGCTAGCACGTTTATTTGGAGCATAACCATGGCAGGATTCTGGAGTAAATTATTTAATAGCGACGAAAAAGAAGCCACAAGTGCACAAACCGCAAAAGACCGCTTAAAAGTCATTGTGGCCTCCGAACAAGGCTTACGTCTGCGTCTAAGTCAGGATAAAATTGAAGAAATGAAAAAAGAGATTTTGCAGATTATTAGTCGCTATGTACACGGCGTAGATGCAAAACATATTGAGATGAAAGTGCGTAAAGAAGCCAACATCGAAATGCTCGAAATGAATATCAATTTACCTGAAGATCGTTAATCAATTTTTGATTCACAATGTTCACTGTATCGGGGTAAAATTTGACAATAATTTTACCTCGATTTATTTTTGGAGAATTTTATGGCGGTATCACAACCAGCAACGTTTAATGAAGAATGGTCAGATGAGCGTGTATTTGCCTATTTAAACCATTTACCCCCTGTTGGCGGTAATGCCGATTTTTATGTTTTATATCAAGCATTCAAACACATGCGTCCATTTGACTATGAGCGTTTACTCACTCAATTTGTTGCCGATGGTCGTGATGTCAAAGCCACCAATCCACAAGGTCAAACCATTGCCGATGTGATTGCACAATACCCTCGTCAGGCACAACCTTTTTTAGACGTTTTGGCAAAATTTGCTTAAATGATAAAGGCGGCTGAAAATAGCCGCCTTGTTTTTACCCTTTTACCCATTTTTCAAAAATAAAATACCTACACCAAAATATCTCGCTTCCCATTTGCTCCCATTGGACTGACCACCCCATTCTCTTCCATCTGATCGACAATCCGTGCTGCACGGTTATAGCCTAAGCTAAATTTACGCTGCAATGACGATACCGATACTTTACGGCTTTCCAGTACAAAAGATACACATTGATCATAGAGCATATCTCGATCCGAACCGCCCTCACCTGCATCAAAGCCACCTGCCGCACCGCCATCCTCATCATACGGCATCAGAATTTCATCCACATAATTGGGCGAACCACGTTCACGCCATGCGTCACAAATGCGATTGACCTCATCATCACTCACATAGGCACTATGTACACGGTTCGGCTCGTTACTGCCTGCAAGGAATAGCATATCACCATTACCCAACAAGTTCTCTGCTCCACCTGCATCCAGTACAATTCTTGAGTTCATCGCACTGTCCACACGCAACGCCACACGAGCAGGAATATTGGCTTTAATTAATCCTGTTACCACATCGGCAGAAGGTCGTTGTGTCGCCAGCATTAAGTGAATCCCTGCTGCACGTGCTTTTGCGGCTAAACGGTTAATCAGTTCCTCGGCTTTCTTGCCCACTTGCATAATCATGTCGGCAAATTCATCCGCTACAATCACAATCAATGGCAAAGGCTGCAAACGTGGTGCACGTTCCTGCGTTGCCGAGTCGCTGGCTTTCCATGTTGGGTCAATCAAATCCTCACCATTGGCAAGGGCTTCCTTAACTTTACGGTTAAATTCATCCATTTTGCGTACACGTAAATACTTCATCAACTCATAGCGGCGTTCCATCTCATTCACCGCCCAATTCAAGGCATTCACCGCATCTTTCATTTCCGTGACTACAGGGGTCAGCAAATGCGGAATATCACTATATACCGCAAGCTCGACAATTTTCGGGTCAATCAAAATCAGACGCAATTGTTCAGGCGTATATTTCAACAGTAAAGACAATAACATGGCATTAATCGTGACCGATTTCCCCGAACCTGTTTGCCCTGCAATCAACATGTGTGGTGCTTTGGCCAAATCGGTCAAAACAGGCTGACCTGCAATATCCTTACCCATCGCCATGGTCAATAAACTGGCTGGATTACGGTATTCTGCAATATCCAAAAGTTCAATTAAACGCACTGTTTCCCGTGTGCTATTCGGCACTTCAATCCCGATATAGGGTTTACCTGCAATCACCTCAACCACACGCACCGATGCCATCGACATCGAACGAGCCAAATCACGAGAAATATTGGTGACTTTGGAGGCCTTTACCCCAGGTGCAAGATCAAGTTCAAAGCGTGTCACCACTGGGCCAGGTTGTGCCTCAATCACTTTGGCTTTGATATTAAAATCTTGTAATTTAATTTCCAACAATTCTGATAAACGGGATAATTGTTCATTGGTAAAATTGACTTTTTTATGCAAATCAACCCGATCCAGCAAATCTAAACTTGGCAAAGTCGGCAAATCTCGACGCTGTGCCGCCACTTGCATGGCACGAGAAATCACTCGTCCAGAGGAATCGGTTAAAGGTGCATCCAAATCATCCCAATCCAGTTCATCCGCTTCATGTTTGCCTGCGGTTTCTTGCCATGCTTCGATAAATTCTTCTTTGGTCAATTGTTCTGGTTGCTTTTCTTCAACCATAGCGGATGGCGTAATCGCTGCAGAATGCCATTCATGCTCCTGCTCTACTGGTTGATCTTCAACAATCTCTTGCTGTGGTACAACCTCCCTCATGGGCTCAGGAGCGATAGGCTGTTGGTTTTGGGGTACGGCTGCCAGTAATTCATCAAAAATTTGATCATCATTCCAGTCCAGCATGGTATTTTCTTTCGCTGCGATCGGCTGCTGTGTCCGACGTTCGGGCACATCCTGCAAATGGCGATCGGCTTCTTCAATCAGTTGGGCGATTTCATCATGTGCATCTGGTACATGTTGCACACGTGCTACAACGGCAATAGGCTGTACAGCATCTATTTGCTCACTTTCCTGTTGCGGTTCAGGTTCGGGGACAGCTCGCCAGACTTCACCACTATTGACCGTAACTTGCGGTACAGGTTCAGGAGTTACGATGCGAGGCTCTACGACTTTCGGCTGAGCTGCGATTTTTGGTTCTAATTCTCGCAACGTATATTCACTCGTCCCAATTCCAGTATCCTTTTGCTCGGTATCTACATGCTGCACTGGGCTTTCCGAATGTTCGACGATATCCTGCTGCAAAGCCGACACGGGTTTATGCTGTTCCAAGGTCAAATCAACATCCGCTTCTGGCGGCACATTTTTATAAAATAAATCCTGCAAATAGCTTGGTATCGCACGAATAAATTGCCCTGTTTTGAGCCATTCAATCTTAAATGCCAGCGTCCATAGGGTCAGACAAAATAGCACTAAAAATACAATTGCCCCGATCTGTGTCAAAATATTGGCCAAGCCTTGCCCAAGCTCATAACCAATAATGCCTCCCGAAGCATTTACCAGTGCATCATTGGGCACTTGCCACAGAAAATATAACAGTGCAGCGGTCGTGAGCAGAATAAAAAATTCCGCAGCATAACGAAATGGTCGAATCAGATAACTACGTGGCCACCACACCTGAATCGCTTCCATAAATAGAAAAAATGGCAATAACAAGGCAGCCCAGCCCAATATGCCATAGAGCATATCGGCAACCCATGCCCCTGCCACACCACTGGCATTGCTTACCTGTACGGTTTCACTCGATACGTGCATCCAACCGGGGTCAAATGGGGTATATGTGACTGTTGCCAGAAACAGATAAATCCCCAAAGAAATTAAAAAAACGGTACTTAATACACGCTGTGCATAGTGACCTGCAACGACACTCATTTATTGTCCTATATTGTTCATGACCACACGAGGGGTACAGTTTAAAGTCTCATATTTATCGTATATTATGCACGGCTTCAAGGATAAAATCTTGTTTGTTTGTTGCAATGACGATAAAAAAATCCCCACCAAAAGGCAGGGATTTTTTTATTCAGTTGAAATAATCAGAGATTATTTACCGCCGAACAGGTAAGAGATACCAACACGTGCACCGAAGCTACCGTCTGCAACACCTACAGCACCGCTTCCAGAGATACGGTCAGTGAATGATGTTACTGCACCTAGAGATACAGCAGTTTCACCTTCATAGTGACCTACACCACCGAATACAGCAACTTGACCTGGTTGTACGTTTGGTACAGCTTGTTGAGCTGCAAGCGCAATCGCTACACCAGCGTTCGCAGTTTTCTCAACATCATCAAGACGTTTGCTAACTTTGCTGATTGCTGTGTTTGTATAAGCATTAGCAGATGCTAAAGTTTCTTTGTTAAGTGCATCAACTTTAGCTACAGCAGCGTCAGTTGCAGCTTTAGTAGCAGTTGCAGTTACATCAGCAGAAGCAGTTTTGATTGCACCTTCTACTTTTGTATCTGTATAAGCTTTAGCTTCTGTAACAGCTGTGGTTACAGCTTCAGTTTTTGCAGCTTCAACTTTAGTGTTCACTTGAGTTTCAGTTACACCGCCAACAACGCCACCTTCAGATACTACACCAGTTTTTAGGAATTCGGTAACATCCACACCATCAACTTTGAAAGTTTTAGCATCAATACCAGCAGCTTTTACCACACCTGTAGTTTCGATACCAGCAGCAGTTACAGTAGTAACTTGATCAGTTTGACCTTTCACAGTTTGTTTAACTTGCACACCATAAATGTTTTTACCAGCATTTACTGCGATAACACCTGTATCAACGAAATGTGAACCAACAACTTCTGAAGGACCATTCGTAAAGTTACCATTGATATTACTATTATAACCATTTTCTTGAGTTACACCAACTTGTACCAGAGATGTGACGAATACCAAAGTATCTTATGGTGAAGATACATCAGTTCAAGATAAAACTGTGGTACAAGTTGGTGTAACTCAAGAAAATGGTTCTGCTAAAGATATCAATGGTAACTTTACGAATGGT
>SSHE01000076.1 GCA_008017315.1 Acinetobacter sp. | reverse complement strand
CACAATACCACCAAAAGGTGTTTGGTCATGAAGTTCGTGGTTGGATACATTACCAAAATTGGCAAGGCGGACATCTCGTGCCACGTATTCCAATCCAAAAATACCACTATCTTGCAATTCGGCATTGGCTTCTTGTAGGCGTGTCGTAATCACTCCACCTGTAAACAATTGCAAGGCTGCCGCACTCACCAACAGACCAATAGTCAATGCCACCATCAACTCAATCAGAGTAAAACCTTGTTGCAAGGTGTATTGGTTATCATTTTTCATTTAATACGCCTCCATCATGATACATCGTGAGGCAGGCACATACACACCTTGGGTGGTCATGCAGTTGCTGTAATCTGTTGCGGTCAATGTTGTGCCCTCCCATGCTGCAAACAAACATTGTCGCTGCGTCAAACTCCCACTTGCCACCCCAGGGCAACGGGTCATCGTCATCCGCACCCCCATACCCAAAGCATTGCGTGCCACATCATGGGCTTGATAGCTTGCCATTTCAGCTGCAGTACATGTCGCATTCAGGCAAGATTTTGGAGCAGCCGTATTAGGTTCAATCGCCACATAGCTTTGTACTGCTGCTGGGTAGCTTGCCTGCCCTGCTGTATTAGCACGAATACTTTCGGCAAGCCCTCGAAGCATCATAGTGGCTTGAGATTTGATCAAAGCCTCATTGCCTGCATCGACTGCACGGAGCTGTAATCCAGTGTAACCTAGCACACCTATCGCCAATAACAATAAGGCAACCAGCACTTCCATCAAACCCACACCTAGCTGATTTCTTTGACTATCCATTAGCAGCTCCCTTTTTCCGTCTTGCTGACCGTACCTAGCCGATCAACCACCACATCCCAGCCCTTACCACTCACACATAAAGAAATGGTATTTGCTGTCGCAACCGTACCTGTTGGTGAAAAACGAGTAAACAAACTGGTTGCACTAATACTCGCCTTAGATATATCCGTAACAATCACACGGTTTGCATCTTTATATTTCGTTGCATCTGCACCTGTAATACTTGCAGCAGTCAGGCAAGCATCGACAGTCACAACAGCATTAGACGCATTTTTATTTGGACATACAATCACTGGGCTACGCAAAGCAGCCGCACGACTACGTCCTTCTTTTAATGCCGACGACAGCGATTCTGCACCTTGATTCAATCTATAATTATCTGCAAAGCTACTAAAACTAGGCATTGCCATCATCGCAACAATCGCCAACACGGCAACCGTCACCATCAGTTCGATTAGCGTAAACCCTTGTGCTTGTCTATTCATCACAACACCCCTTTTCTCATACTAAGATAATACATTTATTCAACAAAGGAATATATTATAGATTAATGCGACTTTTTATAGGATAAGTGGGGGCGTGTTTAATTGTTAGGCTCAACTTAATAAATGCACTTGATAGCCCTGCAATGCAAGTAGTTTTATCGCTTTTTTATCAAACGACACAAATTTTTGACCACCCAATGCGAATCCATCATACGCAATAACGCCATCCGAAAAGTCACCACCCAATTCCAGCAAACGCAATCCCGCTACAATCGTCTGCCTATCAACATATAAATTTGGAATACCCAATAAAGTATGTATCAATATAGCAACTTCGTTTTTTGCTATCTTATAACCTCGTTGTAAGACCCAAACAATCTCACACATGCTATGTACACTTATCACAACCTTATCAGCATTTTGCAACACATCCAAAACCACTTTTGTCTGCTCCATATCATCTTGCAACAAGAATCGCAGCATGACATTGGTATCTACAATCACTATCGACATACGTGTTCCACAATTGCATCCGCAATCAGATTATCCATATCAGCTATCGTTAAACATTGACCCTGTACCTTATCTGCAAACATGCCTTGCAACTGCTCCCATGACATTTTTTGCTTTGCCGCTTGAATCATAAGCTGACCATTTGCCAATTTATCTACTTCAAGCAAGTCTCCTGCCTGAATACCAAAGTTTTGCAACATATCCCGACATAGTACAAGTTGTCCATCTGTCGCAACCGTAATTAAAACCCCCATTTTTACACCTCTCACTCAACACAGACCTCAAGCATAGTCGATTTTGCTGAAATATTCAGCAGCTTTATACTTCTACTGCCTTAATCCTCAATCCCTTAGGCAAACTAAAGGTAATATTTTCTTCCCTGCCTGCCAACTCTTGCGGCACGGTTGCACCCCATTCTTGCAAACGATCAAGCACCTGTTTAATCAAAATCTCAGGTGCAGAAGCCCCTGCTGTTACGCCAATTTTTGTATATTTATCAAACCATTTTGGTTGCAATTCGTCGGCATTATCAATCAAATATGCTGCTTTACCCATACGCTCCGCCAACTCACGCAAGCGATTGGAATTAGATGAATTGGGCGAACCCACTACCAGCACCACATCACACTGTAGCGCCAAATCTCGCACCGCATCTTGGCGGTTTTGCGTTGCATAGCAAATATCATCTTTGCGAGGCCCTTGGATATGTGGAAATTTCACCCTTAACGCCTCAATGACTTTGGCGGTATCATCAATCGATAAGGTGGTCTGTGTGACAAAAGCGATTTTTTCTGGATGACTGACCTGCAACTGTGCCACATCTTGTTCATCTTCTACCAGATAAATTTGCCCACCATACGCCGTGTCATACTGCCCCATTGTCCCCTCAACTTCAGGATGTCCATGATGCCCAATCAAAATCGCTTCCACTGCATCACGAGCGTATCGGGTCACTTCAATATGTACCTTGGTCACCAATGGGCAGGTTGCATCAAAGACTTTTAGCTTGCGGACTTCCGCTTCCTGCTGTACTTCTTTGGATACGCCATGTGCACTAAAAATTACAATCGCATCATCAGGCACTTGTTCCAACTCATCGACAAACACTGCACCACGCTGCTTCAAATCATTGACCACAAACTTGTTGTGTACCACTTCATGGCGTACATAAATCGGTGCACCGAAACACTCCAAGGCACGATTGACAATCGCAATTGCACGATCTACACCTGCACAAAAACCACGAGGATTGGCTAAAAGTATTTCCATTGCTACACCCGATAAAATCTCAACATGAATTTTGGTTTTGTTTCGTGCAAGATTCTACTACAATCTAAAACCATAACGATGATGATACAGGAAAAAAGCACATGTCAGGTTTACTTTTTGTGGTCTCTGCCGCTTCTGGTACAGGCAAGACTTCTTTGGTCAAAGCCTTGCTTGATCGTACCAGCAATTTGCATGTTTCTGTATCCCATACCACCCGCCCCCAGCGTCAGGGCGAATTGGATGGCGTGCATTATCACTTTATCCCCAAAGAAGAATTTTTAACCCAGATTGGGCAAAGTGGCTTTATCGAATACGCCGAAGTCTTTGGCAATTATTACGGCACGTCGCAAAGCAAGGTTCAAGAACAACTCCAAGCAGGACACGATGTGTTACTGGAAATCGACTGGCAAGGTGCTAGTCAGGTACGCAAACTTTTTCCCGAGTCGATTCAGATTTTTATTCTGCCGCCGAGTCAGTTTGATTTACGCCAACGTTTGTCCAATCGTGGTACGGACAGTGTAGAAGTCATTGAGCATCGTCTCAGCTGTGCCATTACCGACATGCAACAATATATCAATTTTGACTATGTAATTATCAACGACTCTTTTGAGCGTGCCGTGACCGAGCTAGAAGCCGTCATTACCGCCAATCGCCTAACGCTATTACAACAAGCCGAACAACATCGAGAATTGATTAGCACATTATTGATGAACAGCGAACAATAATTTTTGCTTCACATTTCGGCAAAACTTGAAGTCTGGCGGCAAATATCGCTATAATCGTCGATTATTTTTTATGATTTGAATAAGGCTCAACATGGCACGTGTAACCGTTGAAGATTGCTTGGAAAATGTCGATAACCGTTTTGAGTTGGTTTTGGTTGCGAGTAAGCGTGCACGTCAATTGGCACGTCAAGGCGTAGATCCAACTGTAGAATGGGATAATGATAAACCGTCCGTCGTTGCATTACGTGAAATCGCACTTGGTACGGTTGATAAAGGCATTTTAAAGCAACGTGATCAAGATTTTCAGCATTCTCATCTGGACTTGGCATTGTCTGCTGGTGCATTAAATTTGGATAATTTTAGCTTCTAAACTAAAATCAACCACCATAAGGGTGAGAATATCGCACCCTTATGATACTTTAAAACAATAATCATTATAGAATTTCATTGACAATTAGGGTAAATTGTTTTTCATTATAGCAATAGCACTTTTTATTATATCTTCCAGCCGAGGATGACCACAGATTATGCCAGGTGATGCCGTCAGCTACGCCAAGCAGCAGCTCCAAGCCATCATAGAACCCTATCTCTCTGCTGATAAAGTTCGGCAGGTGATGGATGCCAGCGACTTTGCGGATGATGCCCATGCAGGTGTTACACGCAAAAGCGGCGAGCCTTATATCTTGCACCCGATTGCGGTTGCATGTTTGCTGGCACACATGCGTTTGGATGCCGATACACTCATGTCCGCACTATTGCATGATGTGATTGAAGATACCCCGATTAGCAAGGCACAAATTAGCGAACGATACAATCCCACAGTGGCTCACTTGGTGGATGGTGTCACCAAACTCACCAGCTCCAGTGACAAACACTATAACAAAGCGGCTTCTTTCCGAAAGTTCTTGCAAGCCACCTTACAAGACCCACGTGTCATTATCATCAAGCTTGCCGATCGCTACCACAATATGACCACGCTGGATGCTCTACGCCCTGATAAGCGTAATCGTATCGCACAGGAAACTTTCGATATTTATGTCCCTATGGCACGTCTCGTGGGCATGAATGAAATGGCGGATTGGCTAGAAAATTTATGCTACCAAAACCTAGATTTGGATATGTATGCCAGCGTGCAACAAACACTTGAGCGAACCAAAGCGGAACGACATCAATATCAAGATTTATGGCAACAACGCCTACAGGATATGCTGCAACAACAACACATCGAAGGACGCATTAAAAAGAAAAATAATAACACTGAACTTTTACGCTATTTTGTCAAAAATGAATTAGACCTGCATCAGCTTACGCACAGTCATGCTTTTGAAATTATTGTACACACCATTCAAGATTGTGATAGCTTTGTGCAAATACTGACGAAACATTTTAGCGTTATCCATTATACCGACCATATTCGTAAACCATTGCCAGGTGGCAATCAGGGGCTATTTTTACGCCTACAAAGTGACGATACTTTACTGTCGCTGTCCATTCAAACCGAGTTAATGCGTAAAGCTGCACGCTTTGGCGTGGTACTCGGTGCAGCAGCCCCTCAAGCCTGCCGCTCTGCGATACAGGCCTCTTTGCACAATCTCAATGATTTAATTGATGATGAATGTGCAAAAACCACATTTAATGACCTTTTAGACTACCTCCATCAAGAAAAAATCGTCGCTTATACGCCACATGGACATTTGCATGAACTGCCACGTGGTGCAACGGCGGTTGATTTTGCCTATGCTGCCAGCACTTTTTTGGGCGATCATACCATTGGCTGCAAAATTAACGGTGAGCCCAAACCACTTTCTACCCCGATTATCAATGGACAAGTGGTCGAAATCATCAAGGATATGCTGGCGACACCCAATCCAGACTGGTTAAGTTTCGTCAATACCCAAAAGGCACGTCGTGCCATTCAAAATGTTCTCAAAGAACAAGATTATGAAGAACAAATTTTAGTCGGACAACAAGCCCTCAATCGTGCTCTCAAGATGTTTCATGGTTCAATCAAGGATTTAACCGAGCAGGACTGGCAACGCTTACTCATCTGGCGACACTTACCCAATAAGAATGCCCTGTTTGAACAAATCGCCATTGGTGATTTATTACCGCAATTGGTCGCCAATAAACTGTATAATCATCTTACAGCGACAGCCTCGGAAAGCCTCATTACAGGTACCGATGGCGTGGATGTAAAGTATGCCAACTGCTGCAATCCTGTTTTTGGCGACCAAATCACTGGACACCTGACACGCCGTGGTTTAATTGTGCATCGTATCCAATGCTCCAATCTCACACAGGAACGCCAAAAACATCCCGAGAATATTATGCCGTTGAACTGGCATAGCCACAATCTTGAAGGCGTACATTTCCATGCCTATCTCATGATTGATGAATTACTGGATGACGAACAGACCTCCCAAACAATTTATCACGTCCGCAAAAGCAATGCTGGGGTTGAATCGGTACAGCATGAGCACGGCAAAACCTATTTTAATATTGTCGTCACCAACCGTAACCACATCGCACAGATTATCCGTGATTTACGCATGTTTTTGAATTTCCCTCGTATTACACGTTTACACATGCCACTTGCAACCCAGCAAATGACTAAGTTAAGCTAACTGCCATTATTGACTCAAGGATTCTCCCTTCTATGTCCAGACATGTTATCCATACCGAACACGCTCCTGCTGCTATTGGCACTTACTCACAAGCAATTCTTGCTGGCAATACGTTATACTTATCAGGGCAAATTGGTTTAGATCCTTATAGCATGGAGCTGGTAGAGGGTATAGAAGCACAAATCCGCCGTGTATTTGATAATTTAAAAGCGGTCTGTGCGGCTGCGGATGCAACTTTGGCAGACATTGCCAAACTCAATATTTTCCTCACCGACTTATCACATTTTCAATTGGTCAATCAGATTATGGGCGAATATTTTGCCCAGCCTTACCCTGCACGTGCTGCCTTAGGGGTCGCCAGCCTACCCAAAAATGCTTTGGTTGAAATGGATGGTGTGGTATATATCGACAAATAATCCGCTTTTCCAAGCTCCTGCTTCACGCAAGAACAGGAGTTTTTTTTATTACCCATCATCTTCTTTGTAAAATATCTATCATCTCCGAATGAAACCTCTTGACAAATGATAGCAATTATCATTAATATAAGGTATCGCATTTAGTATTGAGATAAACATCATGTATGTTTGCTTGTGCCGTGGCATTACCGACCAAGATATTAAAGATGCCATGCAAAATGGTGCAGATAGCTATCGTGATGTGCGAGATATGCTAGATTTGGGTACGTGTTGCGGACGCTGTGCACCAGAGGCCAAAGCGATTATTTCAGATGAATTGGCACGCATTGCCGAAAGAATTGCGATTGCCGCCTAATATTTAGAACGTTTCCTCCTTGCCCACGCCAAGTGGGTTTTCTTTTTTCATATATTTTTAGCTGTATTGACTACCGAGCTTGGATTACTCAAAGTGATGCGGCTTATTTTATTCAAAAAAACCGCATGAACCTGTAGCATATAATGATCTAAAATCCTAAGATCAAATCACGGATGGATTTCCTGTTGAAACACTTGTTGTATGCGAGCAGTGTGCTGCAATATATAGGTACGAGACAATCTATCACGATTAAACAGTATATCGTCTATATTATAAGGCACATCAAATAATCTCGCATTACCCCAAGAACCCTCAACATAATTCTTACGATGATTAACTCTCGTCATAAATGACTGCTTATATTCCTCACTCCCTTTAATCTGCAATACCGAATGCGTATAAGCACGTCTAGGGGTCAATGGTAAAGCAATTTCCAGCCCAACATAGCTTCTTGCCTGTTGTTGGTCATGTTTCGTCTTTTGGAAAAAGATATTCACATCCGTATCTGCAAACATAAAACGGCTTTCGACTTTCAAACCTCTATCACCATCGAAGAATTCCCCTGCTTTTACTGCAATTTGAGCATCATAATAAGGAATTTGATAACGATAACCTAATAACATGGGTTGATGACGTGTTTGGGTATCATTATTCTGTTCAAAATAACCAAGTGTCGCACTAAATTGATGATAATCCGAATTAAATTGCCCTTCAACAAAACTACCATATGTATTAGGATAGAGCTGTCCGACAGCAACATGCGTATCCATACGGTCATGTCTTAAATATTGATGCAACATGGCTCGCTTAATTCCTGCTTGCAGACGTTGGTCATAAAAAACGCCTCCTCGTTTAAAGTCCGCACTCTCTTCAATCGGTTGAGTATATTGAGTCTCTGCAAGTAAACCTTGCCACCATAAAGGTATCTCCACCGTGGTCGCCATGCCTAACGAATAATCAAGAACGCCGTATTCCGTACCTAGTGTATAATTCAAAATAGGCGATAACCCAATGCGAGGACGTAAAGATGAAGATTGAACAGGAGCATTTATCCATTGCGTTTCTGCCATTGCAGCAGAAATTTGCTGTGGTGTGAAATGTAAATGATGCAATACAGGTGTTTTACACACACTCTGTGCAGTCTGTTGCTGCCATGTTGCCAAACATGCACGCTGACTACTCACCATCATCACAGGAATTTGCTGTTTATTTAGAATAATTTTGACATTTTCCATATCAGCAGACGCATTGTAGAACGCTGCTAAAATCGCACCGATAGCATCCAAATCATTCCAAAGGTAAGACTGACTTTCAACTGAAATCACCAAAGTGTCTTGTTCTGTACCGAAGCGTATATCCTGAAATCCTTGTTTTTTTAATATCTGTTCCAGATTGTGTGTGGGTATTGAAACTGCAGTTTGCTCATTTTGCACTTGAGCAGATGCTGTGACTAAAGGTAAAACCTCTGCCGTGGTCGGTGTTATGTTATTCAATGCAACTTGTGGGCGTTCGGCAACAAATGCCAATGGACGTTGTACACTCACCCCCCACTTTGCTTGTTTACCATCTTCGTTGCTCAGATCATAACGCACATCCGCAGCAATACGCAGAGCAAGCGGCAGACTATTTTGCGGTGACATCACACGTACACCGACTTGAGCATCTTGTCCATTATATTCTGCAATGCCTTGCAACCAGTCTGTTGGTTGTATGGTAACACTACCAAATATACCATCTACATTAGTTTTATTATAAACAACATCTGCAGTTTCTGCATAACCCAAACTCAAACCAGCCTTTTGGTATTGCCAACTGGCTACGCCATAATAACTATGCGACTTTTGTGCTTTTCCCGCAATATCTGTTACCCCTACTGCCAAATGTGGTTTTAAAGCAGGATGTGGAAAACGAACCAACCATGGCATGTCAGGGACGGTGAATTTAATTGACGTAGATAAATCTGTAAGTCCTATTAATTTAGGATTATCATAAGAACGGTCAGCTAAACGCCCAAAAACCTCAACATAAGGCAATAAACCAATACCCAGCACATAGTTGTGGTCGGTAAAATCTGGATGATGTGCTTGGGCATCTATACTATTTGTATAAGCCAGTACAACATCCCCCACACCAATACTTTCAGCATTCGGCGTAGATAAAGCTCCTGAATAACCTGCTGGACTTACCCCTGAATCAACTGCATAAACCGATGTACCACAAGCTAAAGTCAAGGTCATACAACCTAACATTAAAGGTTTGTTTTGCATTAGATGTTCCATTGCTAGAAATAATGAAAAAAATGCGGAATTTAAAAACTCCGCATTTCTATGTTACTTATCAAGATAGCACGTAATGAATTAACTACCGCTTCCTGTACCACCCGTTCCTGTACCACCTGTTGCAGGTGTTGTCGTACATTGCAAGTCGTTAAAGTTTACATTTACGATACCGTTGGCAGGGACATCTTCAAGTCTAATCAATTTTTCAGCCCAGTTACGAGCATTATATACATAGATATAACCTGATGTACTACTGGTATTAAACGTTGTCGTTGTCGCATAAGCACCGCCTAAATAAGTCCAACTTTGATTATAGGCATCCATAAAAGAAAGAGCAGGGCGTGAGTTTGAACCACTTGGGCAACTTTCAGTCACATTTACTGTAATATTACGAATTGGTTTAGTCGATACAGGAACTGTTAAATTCGCTCCACTACACAAATTCACAGGACTAGTTGTTTGAACAATTAAACTACCATCTTCATCACGAACTTGGGCATGAACACGAGTATTGCTTGGATAATTAAAGATGGTTTGTGTACTATCCGTTACATCCCAGAAATCACGAGAGAATCGTTCACCCACCTCACCGATTAACGTCACTGTAAGTGGGCGTGTATCAGATGCAGAACGATTAAGATTTAAGGTCGCTGTACAGGTATCTACATAAAAATCCAAGTTCCAATATGAAAGATGGTTGGTCTTGAATTTTACTGTAAAGTTATTTGCATCTTTCTCTTCAATCGTACCACTGGTTTCAAATACCCATGTACCGTTGCTTTCGTTAAAGCTCCAAACATCGTATTTGTCACCAGCAACTAACACTTTACCTGATGGGTCTTTTGAACCTTTTGGTAGATCAATGCCTAATTCAATATCTTCATCAAACTTCTTGATGGCTTGCCCAGTTGCATTATCTGTTAAATTAAATTGAGCAAAACCACCTGTAATAAATGCACCAGTGTTTGCTGTTGTACCATTTGCCTGTGTTACCGTAGGCGTAAATCCACCAGGGAATGCAGCCAAAGCACTTGCTTCATCATTAGAGAATTTAATCGCTGTTAGACTTACGCCTTGAGTAATATTGATTTCTTTACCACTTGCATCCAAGGCCTTAATGCCTTCAGGTAATGCAATCGTTGCTGTTCCAACAGAAACACTATTGCCTTCGGCATTTTTAGTGGTTTTGGTTGGCGTAGCTCTAGTCAAACCACTTAATGATGCGATGTTATTTTCACTGATAATGGCAACACCTAAATCAGCTTTATCATTGATTGCAGCCGTATTCTTTGTATTGACAAGTAAAATTTCTAAAACTTGAATACCTGCTTTAGAGGTACTTTCTTTAACTTGAATTCCAGATTCTTGCCATCCTAAAGTACGATTACCAGCAACGATGCTAAACATATCGCTATCATTTAAGTCAGCAGCCAATGTCAGCATACCGTTTGTAACTTCTGTTTTGGCGATTTTTTTACCCAAACCATCAACAACTTTATTCGCAGCCGCACCGTTAATTTCAACATTCAACTTATCAGTAATTGGTGAACCATCAAGTACATTTTTGAAAATGACTTGATATTGGTACGCTTGGGTTAATTTTTTTACAGGATTAGTCGTGGCACGCTCTGTAGGTGTGCTACTTTTGCTTCCACCACCACAACCTGCTGTCATTAATGCTACAATACTTGCCGTTAATAATAATTGGGTTCTCATTTCCATAACACTCCAAATAGATATTTTAAAAACTAAAACTACTTTTACCATATAACATGACATTGTTGAAATCATCTTACGTTGTCATTAATGGAAAATACATTCCAAATTATATAGAATCTAAAAATAGATCACTACAATTTACTCAATCATCGCATTGTGCGAGTACATGACTAATTTCTACCCAAGTCTATAAGGAATTAATACTAATTTCAATAGTCACAGATTTTTAAATCAGGGAAAATGCATTACGTTGCGCATAAAATTAAACAAAACCACCTACATTAACCTCGGCATATTATCCAATTCATTGCCCTGTATATCAGGCATATCCCGATCAAAATCCTGCAATAATTGACCAAGCTGTGCAACCGCCCAACCGAGCCCCTCGCTAAATTGCCCTTGTTTAAAATACGGCAACATGCCCTGACACAACCCATGCCAATAATCACCCTCAACCGCCTGATGAATCCCTCTATCTGCCACAACCTCAACCCTACGCTCACAAAGATTGAGATAAATCAACATGCCACTATTGTATTCGGTATCCCATACCCGATACTGGGCAAAAAGCTGTTCGGCACGTTGCCGAGTATCCATACGCAACGCCAAATGACTGGGCAAACTGCCCTCAATAATAATTTGAATTTCCCCTCGATGCCCTGATTCGGCTTGTGCAATCGCCTGTGCCAGTTGTTGATTCTGCTGTGCATTGAAAAAATGCTGTGCCGATTTAAAATACAGACTATGTTTCAACCAGCGTTTCCAGCGATATGGTCGGTTATGCTGCTGTATTGATGTTGCAATACAGGTTGCATCATTTATATCATTTACCATGAACCCGATGCTCCTCCGCCACCAAAACGCCCACCGCCACCACTATACCCTCCTCCCGAAGAACCACCACCAAAACCACCGCCAGAACTACGCCCACCACCCGATGATGTTGCCATACCCTGCATGACTGCCTGAGCAATCGTACTGATAATCAAAAAGAACAACCCTAAACCAATCAATCCACTGGCAAATAATCCTAAACCATTCACCAAACCCAACACTATACCAGCAAACCCTGCACCGAATGCCGAGATTTTCCGCCCCCATAATTTAGAAAAAATCACGGCTGCCGCTAAAATAAACAGTGAGAAGAACAGGGTATTTTGTACCGCTTCTTGATGGCGTAATGCTGCGGCTTGTTGTTCTTTTAATCGCTCTGCGGCTTGTCTGGCAATCTCTGGGTCTAGGCTTAAAATACGCTCAATTTCTGTGATACCTGCTTGCAAACCATCAGCATATTGTCCTTGTTTAAAATAAGGTGTCATGTGATTCTGAATGATTTGATGTGCCACAATATCGGGAAGAACACCTTCCAAGCCATACCCTGTAAGAATTTGCATCCGCCTATCATTGACCGCAACCACAAGCAACAAACCATGATCATGCTTGGCTGTACCCAACTGCCATTGTTCGGCAATGTTTAAAGCATAGCTAAAAATATCCTGTTGTCCTGTACTTGGAACAATCACAATCCCGATTTGAGCTTGCCCTGCTTGATACATTTTTAAAATGTGCTGGCTAAGCTGTTGTTGCTGTTCCGATGTCAGTATATGTGTTGGGTCAATAATCGGTTGATTCAGCTGCGGTAAAGTAGGGGGTTCGGTTGGCTCGCCTGCCTGCGGCACAACAACGGATGCTGTCGGTTGTGCCGTTTGTGTCGTGGCTTGTGCTGCGGTATCCGCCTGTTGTTTGATGATATTCCCCATGACTACTGCATCGTCACTGTCTGTTGTAGCAGTGGCAGTTTCAGCATAGCTATGGACAGACCATATACTCAAACAGGTACATACCCAAAATATCAGGACAACTTGCCAAATTTTCCGCAACATACGCTATCCAGCTTTAGTTAAAATTTACGGTTGGAGCTTTGTTTGCTCCTGCGTCGGCACTGAAGTTTGGCTTGGTATCCATACCGATGACTTTTGCGGTCATCACTTGTGGGAATTGACGAGCATAGCTATTAAAGTCTTGTACTGTGGTGATATAACGATTTCTCGCCACAGCAATACGGTTTTCTGTCCCCTCAAGCTGTACTTGTAATGCTTGAAATTGGACATCCGCTTTTAGATTTGGATAATTTTCCGTCACCATAAGTAAGCGTGATAATGCACCAGAAAGTTGGCTTTGTGCTTCCTGATATTTTTTAAATAATTCAGGATTTTCTAGCACTTGCTTATCGACTTTCAAGCCTGCAACATTGGCACGCGCTTGCGTCACTTCGGTTAAAACTTGCTGTTCATGGGAAGCATAGCCTTTGACCACATTGACTAAATTTGGAATTAAATCGGCACGCCTTTGGTATTGGTTTTCCACTTCCGACCATGCCGCAGCGACTGCCTCATCTTTCACTTGTAGCGTATTATAGCCACACCCCATGAGATTTAAGGTTACAACCATACTGGTTGCTACAAGCGTTTTTTTCAGAAATTTCATTGTATTCATCCAATCATCTATTTAGTTCTATATCAATTTATTCTAATCACTTTACACTTGGAGTGTATTGATTTTTGTATAAAACATGAGAAAAGCCTCTTGTTTTTATCATTAGGCGGATTCAAGCAGCTTTTTACTATTCCCCTTCATTTGTACCCTAAAAAATTAAGCAATAAAAAACCCTTGCATTAACAAAGGTTTATAAAAGTATATGGTGAAAGAGGGAATAAACTTTATTTAAAATATCGTTGTTTTTATTAAATTTTTTATACATAAAAAATCACTTATACCAACAAAAATACCAACAATACGCAAAAGTACCCCTGTTTTAACCATAAAGTGAAAATGTATTGTCGTCACTGGTAAGTAGTCGTAATAGCTTTGGGTGTAAGAATAGTTTTTCCTTGCCTATGTTCATTTCTTCCAATACGCCAAGTTCAACCAACTTTTTAAGATAAGTTGATGCTGCTTGTCGTTTTGCTATCCCTCTATCCACTAGATTTGATATTCGGCTATATGGTTGCTCAAAAATAATGTCTATGAGTTCCCTAGAATAGATTTTCTCGGCATGGTCTTTTACATACTCAATCGTATGTTCATGTAGTTGTTTAATGCTGTTGATTTTGCCTATTGTCCATTCACTGGTATTTTTAACGGCTTGCAACATGAATAAAATCCATTCTTGCCAGTTCTCTTGTGTTGTCACACTTAGCAATAGCTCATAGTATTTTGCTTTGTTTTGAATGATAAAGCGACTTAAATACAAAATAGGCAGGGTAAGTAATTGGCAATCCATCAGGTAAAGGATATTGAGAATACGCCCTGTACGTCCATTGCCATCAATAAATGGGTGTATGGCTTCAAATTGATAATGAGAAATTGCCATTTTAATTAAGGGGTCAATTTCATCATTATAATGCAAAAAAGTTTCCCAATTTGCCAATAACGTGCGTATGGTGTCCTGTCCAACTGGGGGCGTATAGATAACCTCGTCTGTATAGCTATTTTTTAATGCTGTGCCTGTGGTCGCACGAATATCTAGGTTTACACCTTTAATCGTTTGGCATATTTCTACGGCTGTACTGGTGCTTAGTGGACGTTCCTTTATCGACTGCACGCCTTTATATAAAGCTGTCCGATACCGTAATGCTTCTTTAGTTGCATGGTCGGCTTGTTCATCATTGCTTTGTGCATGTTGGAATAGCTTATCTGTTGTGGTAACGATATTCTCAATTTCCGAACTGTCTTTTGCTTCCAATAAGGGAATAATATTAATCAGGATAGTTTGATTGGGTATCAATGCACCAGCTTGTTTTAAGGCTGCCAATGCTGCCCTTGCTTCAATACATCGTTTTAACACTGGTTTGGTTTCTACATCCTGCTTTGGGGGTAGGGTAGGTAACGCATTATATGGGCTTGTTGCTTGCCATGCTGTCATTGTCTTAACCTTGTTGTGTCATGTCGATAAAATGGGCAAATATCGACTTAAGGGCATTATCATGTCGATAGCATAAACATATTTGTAGTGTCATGTCGATAAAATTAGAAAAAATCGACATGACAATGTAAACGTGTCGATGCTGTAAACATATCCATTGTGTCATGTCGATAGAATGGCAAAACGTAAACATGACTAGCTTCGCTCACTGGGGAAGCATCTTTAAAAGCATTATTTTAATTTTAATCCTATGAAAGAACATATTTAGACCACTACGCATTGAAAGGTACGCACGCTAGTACGCACCCTTTTGCATGGTTTGCATTTCATTGGTTCGCAGTGAAGTTCGCATAGAAAAGGCTATTTTTAAAGTTACGGTTACGCTTTGGTTACGGCTAAATGTGGTATCCAAAAAATATGTATCCATGTTGGTATCCATACTTTGGTTAGTTACCAAAAATTAGTTACCAGTGAAGTTACCATGTAATCATGACGTGCGGTGAACAGCTTGGTGAACACACAAAACGGTATTTATGGCATTAAATGCCAATAAAACCCTGTTATGGGAATTAACCCCATGAATGTCAAAGTTAAGACAAAAATGGTGATATGTTTTGCCAATGGGAACGGCAAGATTACGGCTAGTTTTACTTAGACGTACTTAGACGGATTGTATTTTTATGGTCATACCAGTAACCATTGATATATATAGCTTATAAGGTGTTTTAAGGGCTATTTTAAGCCCTATGCCGTCAAGGTAATTTACTTGTATGTACTTGGATAGAATAGTTACAAAACCAAGAGTTTTGTTATACGTAGTCATACAGAATCAATGTTGTTAAAAAATTGCAAAATCTCATCTACTCTGCACATCTATTCTCAAAGACACTGACCACTCAGTGGCATAGCAACTGATCACTGAGTGGCACATCAAATGGTAATCCCCCCTAAAAATAAAAGGATGTAAAAGTAGAATTTTCTCTTAAGATACAAGCAGGAGATTCTGCATGAAAACATCGAAATTTACTGACAGTCAGATCATGTCCATCTTGAAGCAGGCGGAATCTGGCACACCTGTAGCCGCCCTTTGTCGTGAACACGGCATGAGTAATGCCACGTTTTATAAATGGCGTGCCAAATATGGCGGTATGGATACCTCATTGATGGCTCGACTCAAAGAACTCGAAGCAGAAAATACCAGACTTAAAAAGATGTATGCGGAAGAACGATTAAAGGCAGAGATCATCCAGGAAGCGATGGCAAAAAAGTGGTGAGGCCATCTTGCCGACGTAAGATGGCACAACAGGCAGTTGCCCAGCATGCCATTAGTATTCGTTTGGCTTGTAAAGCATTTGGCATTAGTGAAACCTGCTACCGCTATCAAGCCAAACTCAGCGATGACAATGCACTCATTGCTGAACAGCTCATTGAACTCACT
>SSHE01000058.1 GCA_008017315.1 Acinetobacter sp. | reverse complement strand
TAGCGAATTTGGCTTGGTGGTGGATATTTCCTGCTTTTATTTTATTTCGCCTGTTTGATGTGTGGAAACCCTTTCCAATCGGTTGGGCGGATCAGCATGTATCAGGTGGCTTGGGGATTATGCTGGATGATTTAATTGCAGGGCTTATGGCAATGCTCGTCCTCATCTTCATGATTTATCTCTTGATTTAAAAAAAGGCGGTTTCACTGATGACCACAACAGTAATTATTCTAGCAGCAGGTAAAGGCACACGGATGAAATCTGCCTTACCCAAAGTATTACAACCGCTTGCCAATACCCCACTTTTGGGACATGTTTTTGAAACTGCAAAAAAATTAAATGCCCAACGTCTGATTACCATTTATGGACATGGCGGTGAACTGGTTAAACAAACCTTTGTAGATGAAAATATTGACTGGGTAGAGCAGGCTGAACAACTCGGTACAGGCCATGCGGTACAAATGACTTTGCCTGTATTGCCACAAGATGGACTGTCACTGATTCTATACGGTGATGTACCTTTAGTGATGCCAGAAACATTACAACGCCTACTTGATGAATCAATCCATTCAGGCATTGGTATGATTACACTGGATGTTGCTGACCCAACAGGCTACGGACGTATTGTACGTCAGGATGGCAAAGTTCAGGCAATTGTTGAGCATAAAGATGCCAGCGCAGCACAGCGTCAAATTACTGAAATTAATACGGGTATTTACTGTGTTAGCAATGCCAAACTACATCAATGGCTACCGAAACTTTCCAGCAATAACGCTCAGGGCGAATATTATCTGACGGATATTGTTGCAATGGCAGTCAGTGAAGGTCTGGAAATTGCCTCCATTACTCCAGAATTTGCCTTTGAAGTTGAAGGCGTCAATGACCGTCTGCAACTGGCAAATCTGGAACGGGAATGGCAACGCTATCAGGCACAACAACTGATGCGTCAGGGCGTACACCTGATTGATCCAAATCGTTTTGATTTGCGTGGTACATTAAGCTGTGGTCAGGATGTCATTATTGATATTAATGTCATTATCGAAGGTGACTGTGAACTGGGCGATAATGTCAAAATCGGTGCTGGCTGTGTGCTAAAAAATACCACAATTGCAGCAGGAACTATCGTTCAACCCTATAGTGTTTTTGATTCTGCGATTGTGGGACAAAATAACCAGATTGGACCTTTTGCCCGTTTACGTCCGCAAGCGATATTAGCCGATGAGGTACATATTGGTAACTTTGTCGAAGTCAAAAACACACGTATCGGTCATGCGAGCAAAGCCAACCACTTCACGTATTTAGGTGATGCAGAAATCGGTACAGAAAGTAATATTGGTGCAGGGACAATTACCTGTAATTATGACGGTGCAAATAAACACAAAACCATCATTGGCAATCAGGCTTTTATCGGCTCTAATAGTTCCTTGGTTGCACCTGTACACATCGGCGACGGTGCGACCGTAGGTGCAGGTTCAGTGATTACTCGTGATGTTGAAAATAATAGTCTGGCTTTTGAACGTAGCACACAGCTGAGCAAAGCCAATTATCAACGTCCACAAAAGCAAAAATGATTGAATACAAACAATTTTCGAGGTTAATTCTATGTGTGGTATTGTTGGCGGTATTGCCGAACGTAATATTTTAGATGTGTTATTAGAAGGACTAAAACGTCTGGAATATCGCGGTTATGATTCTGCAGGACTGGCATTGGTTGCCAACCAAAGCCTGCTCCGTGAACGTGAAGTTGGCAAAGTCGCCAATCTTGCTCGTGCAGTTGAAGCAAGTGGTATTCAGGGTAGCTTGGGGATTGCTCACACACGTTGGGCAACACATGGCAAACCGACTGAAGAAAATGCCCATCCTCATGCGTCTGGTCATGTTGCTGTGGTACATAATGGGATCATTGAAAATTATCAAGAACTAAAAGATGAGCTACAGACTTTGGGCTATATCTTTAGCTCACAGACCGATACCGAGGTGGTGGCACATCTGGTACATCATGCTTTAAAAAGCAGCTCTGATCTTTTAACAGCCGTACAAAGCATTATTCCTCGTCTAAAAGGGGCTTATGCACTGGGTATCGTCTGTACTGACCAACCTGATGAATTAATTGCGGTACGTGAGGGCTCACCACTGGTTATTGGAGTTGGTATTGGTGAAAATTTCATCAGTTCTGACCAGTTAGCATTATTGCCTGTGACCAATCGCTTTATTTATTTGGAAGAAGGCGACATTGTCCGTTTAACACGCCAAACGATTGACATTTTTGTGGATGGTCAGCTTATCGAGCGTCCAATCAAAGAGCTTGATGCCACAATTAGCAATACCTCCAAAGGTGAATATAAACATTACATGCTCAAAGAAATTTTTGAGCAACCTGAAGCCATCCAGCAAACCATTGCACAGGCACTTGATGCAGAAAATCTAAAATCAGATTTCCTTGTTCAGGGTGAAACGGCATTGCAAAACATTCAACACATCCAGATTATCGCCTGTGGTACAAGTTATCATGCAGGTATGGTCGCAAAGTATTGGTGTGAACAATTAATTGGCTTGCCTTGCCAAGTTGAAATTGCCAGCGAATACCGCTATCGTCATCCTGTCATTGTCGCCAATACACTGTATCTGTGTATTTCACAATCAGGCGAAACGGCCGACACGCTTGCTGCATTACGTGATGTGCAACGCCGTGCCAAAGCCGAACAAAAAACCATTGCAACGATGGCGATTTGTAATGTTGCAACATCATCAATGATACGAGAAACAGATTTTCATCTCTTAACCTTAGCTGGGCCTGAAATTGGTGTCGCTTCTACCAAAGCCTTTACCACTCAACTTGCAGCCCTTATGCTATTGGTTCTTAAAATAGGTGAAATCAAAAATAGTCTTGCGTCCGAATTAAAGCAAGACATCATCAAAGCACTGTGGCATTGCCCTAAAGTACTCAATGAAACCCTAAAAAACGACCCTGCCATCTTAGATTTATCTAAACTATTTGTAGAAAAAGCACATTGTCTATTCCTCGGTCGTGGTACACATTTCCCCATCGCTTTGGAAGGTGCATTAAAACTGAAAGAAATCTCCTATATCCATGCCGAGGGTTATGCCGCAGGTGAGCTTAAACATGGTCCTTTGGCACTGGTGGATAATGACATGCCTGTGGTGATTCTTGCACCACAAGATGACATGCTGGATAAACTCAAATCCAACATGGAAGAAGTACAAGCCCGTGGCGGAGAATTGTTTATTTTTGCCGATGAACAAAGCGGAATAAAAAGTAAAGAACGTCAGCATGTGGTGTATATTCCACAAATTTCTGAATGGCTTGCACCGATTATTTATAGTGTACCTGTACAGTTGCTTTCTTATCATGTGGCGGTATTGCGTGGTACGGATGTCGATCAGCCACGTAATTTAGCCAAAAGTGTGACAGTGGAATAAACTATTGATACTAAATTATTTTAATTGTAGTCAGACAAAATAGTTCTAAACTGAACAAAATAGTTGTTAACTATGACAAAGAAGTTATTAACTGCACAAAATAGTTGTTAACTAGAAAAAGCCCAGATATACTGATTAAAAAGTATACTGGGCTTTTTAAATGGCTAAATCTCAAAGCGGCTTAACCGAAATACAGATCGCCAAACGTTTGAAGCAGGGACGTGGACAAGGTTCTGGCGCCTCATATAAGCCATGGCTATTAATTAATGAAGTTCCTTCCCAAGGGTTATCACACCGCATTTATTCATTTAAAACAAAACGTGTTCACCATCTATTATCCAACCTAGAACTTGGTGCTTTCTTGACATTAGATTGGATCGAGCATGTTCAGGATATTCGAGAACAATATCCTCTCCTATTGGATGAAACTATTGAGATTGCCTCAAAAAGTGGAATCAAACATCCCAATGTTCGTGGCGTCAATCAGGTTATGACTTCTGATTTCCTCGTTGACAGTTCAACCCATAAACAATTTGCGATTCAGGTCAAACCTTCATCTGAACTGAAAGATCCTAGAACGATTGAGAAACTGGAGATTGAACGACTGTATTGGCAAAGCAAAAACATTCCTTGGTACATCATGACTGAGAAAGAGCTCAGTCCTACAGTTCTTGAAAACATCAAGTGGTTATATTCATCCCAGAACAATACAAAGATTAATGATCAGTTGCTTGGTTCTTTGAGAATTTTTGAGTTTTTCTGCCAACAGAATCCCCAAATGGGACTCATTGATATCTGTAAATTTATTGATAGAGAGTATCAGCAAGATATCGGGCAATCTCTGACTGACTTAAAGCAATTGATGGCTCAGCGGCTGGTCAAATTCGATATTACCAAGGCTTTTAAAGAATTGCGTGTGCAGGACTTTAAGTTCTACCAACCACAACTTGTTAAAGGATTCCTCAATGTGGCAGGTCAATGAAGTTCTAAAATTCGATGATCAGCTCTATCGCATCCTTGCTATAGAACTGGGGACGATATATTGGATACAAGTTGATTCTAAAAATGCACTCCCTGAAATATGTCAAACAGAACAACTTTGCGAGTACATTGATAGCGGACGCTTAATACGATCTAAAGATCCCTATATCTACTTAACTCATGAAGAACCTGCTCTCAACTCTATTGCTTTCTCTATACGAGAAAAGGCTTTTAATGCCATTAAGGCAATTATCCAAGAACCGAATTACTTTGATCCATCAATCCGAGCAGTGCTTATCAGTAAGATAGAGTCATCTGGTCTCGCTTCCAAACCTACAATTTATAAATATCTACGCAAATATTGGCAAAGAGGACAAATCCCTAATGCCTTATTGCCTGATTATAGGAATAGCGGAGCTCCAGGAAAAACTCGTACAGATATTAATACTCGAAAGAATGGACGAAAACGTAGGTTTGGTGAGGGCGAAGGATGTCAGATCACAACAGACATAGAAAGGCTATTTAGAATTATTATTTCAAAACATCTATTAAAAGACGAGCCACTCAAAATCACTGAGGCATATAACAAAGTCAAAGAACTTTACGCACAATATTATCCAAACGAGGACGCACAGAATTACCCATCGTTGAGACAATTTAGTTATTTTTATGATCGGGAATATACAAAACCACAGCTCGTTGAGGCTCAGTCTAGTCCTAATAATTTTAAAAAAGATAAACGACCTTTGTTTGCAACTGCAACATCTAGTGTTCTTGGACCAGGAAGCCGCTATGAAATTGATGCAACCATCGCCGATATCTATTTAGTTGCCAATGATAATCGGAGCAAGATTGTTGGCAGACCAACTGTTTATGTAATTATTGATGTCTTCAGTCGTATGATTGCTGGGTTCTATATCGGCTTGGATAACCCTTCATACGCAATTGCTATGCAAACTGTTTCTGTCGCTTGTAATAGCAAGGCTTCTCTCTGCAAAGAGTTTGATATAGAAATCTCAGACGAAGAATGGCCTTCTATAGGCCTACCAAGTGCTATCCTCGCAGACCGTGGAGAGATGCTGAGTGAACAAGCCGAAACATTAGTCAACGGTTACAACATCCATTTAGAAACAGCTCCTCCACGACGAGGCGACGCAAAAGGAGTTGTAGAAAGCTGTTTCCGAACGCTTCAAGCCGAGTTTAAGCCTTATGCGCCAGGTGTCGTTGAAGGAAATCGTATTAAGAAACACGGTGAAACAGACTATCGACTTGAAGCAGTTTTAACAGTAAAGGAATTTACACAGATTATTCTTGAGACGATCATTTTCCGAAACAATTTCCATGTATTGGATAAATATGATCGTGATGAAGATTTGCCTGAAGACATTCCATCTATTCCACGCCATCTCTGGAATTGGGGAATTGAAAACCGTATGGGTAAACTTCGTACAGTCGATGCAGAACAACTTCGAGTCTCGTTACTCCCTCGCACCAAAGTCTCTATTTCACCGTTAGGAATCAATGCATGGGGTTTATATTACAATAGTAGTGAGGTTTTGCGAGAGGGCTGGTTACACCGTAGTGAAGAAATACAACGCCCTCAAAATCTAAAAGCCGCATATGACCCCAAAAACGCCGATAAGATTTATCTATTCCGCAGTCCTAACAGTCAAACTTATTGGACTTGTTCTTTGGCTATTCGGAGTCGAGCCTATACCAATATGAGTTTTTGGGAGGTCTGGGAAAAACAAGATGCTGAAAAACACACGCAAGCAAATGCTAAGTATAAAGAAACAACGCACCGAATTGCTTTCAACAAATCGGTTCAAAAGATCATCGAGAATGCAAAAAAACAGACTCCTAAGGCAGATCAATCCGATTCTGAAAGAATTCGCCAAATTCGAGAAAATAAAAAAGACCAAAAACGGAAAGTTAATCGTCCACAGTTGGAGGCAAAAGCTCAAATGGCGGACATTATCCAATTTAATAAACCAGCTGAGGAGGAGGATTATCGACTCCCATTCTCACCTGAATTATTTAGTGATGATGAGGAGTAAACTTATATGCATCCATTAAGAGTACAAGCCGTTTATCAAGATACTGGGGTTCCCGCCTATCGGGGCAATCCATTTATCGAAGCATTACCTCCGCCTCAAGAAACTGCAAATCAAACTAAATCTTTAAAAGCAGGAGCCACTTATTCGATTACTGATCTACTCCAGCCAAAAGTTGTCCGCTCACATTCAATCGCTCGCATTGGTGATGAGTTCTTTCAACCACTCAACAGTCATAAACTTCTTACTGAGAAAGCCTCTCTTATGATCCGTGGGGGCTATGTCGGTAGAAATCCTCGTACAGGCGACTTACAAAAACATTTGCAAAATGGATATGAGCGTATTCAAAAAGGCGAACTCACTGCCTTTAGATTTGAAAGCGTGAAATCGACAGCTCAAAGTATGCTACTCATTGGCTGTTCTGGGCATGGGAAAACCACGTCATTAATCAGAATTCTCTCAGCATTTCCTCAAGTCATTTATCATCCTGATTTGAATATTGAGCAAGTTGTTTATTTAAAAATTGATTGTTCACATAACGGCTCTTTAAAAGAAATTTGTTTAAACTTCTTCCGTGCATTAGATCAAGTCTTAGATACAAGTTATGAAAAACGATATGGGCTGAAACGATATAATATTCAGGCATTGCTCACAACAATGTCTCAACTTGCCAATGCCCATGCCTTGGGGCTATTGGTAATTGATGAAATCCAGCACCTAAGTCGCTCAAAGTCTGGGGGATCACAAGAAATGCTTAATTTCTTTGTCACCATGGTCAATACGATAGGTGTTCCCATTATGCTGATTGGAACACCTAAAGCTCGTGAGATTTTTGAGGCAGATTTACGTTCTGCTCGAAGAGGCGCTGGCTTTGGAGCTATTTTCTGGGAACCTCTACCAGAATTTATTGATGATCAATTAAATCCTGAGTGGGTGGCATTTACCAACAATCTTTGGAAACAACAGCTACTGAATCAAAGGGATGAATTTTTATCAGATGAAATCCGACACGTTTGGTATGACTTAAGTCAGGGCATCCTTGATATTGTTGTTAAATTATTTGTACTCGCTCAACTCAGGGCTTTAGCAGTTGGTAAAGAGCGGATTACTTCGAAATTACTACGTCAAATTTATGATGAGGAGTTAAAACCCGTTCATCCGATGTTAGATGCATTAAGATCAGGCAGTATCGAAAAAATTGCACGATATTCTGATCTGATCGTACCCGACATGGATCGAAAGATTTTTGATTTTCAAAATAAAATTAAAAATACGCCTGTTGATACAACAACTGAAGATTTACTAAGAAACTTATCAACAGAAGATGAACGCCGTATCTACACCATGTTCAAGGATGAATACGATCCACAATATCTCATTCAATGTATCAAGGTAGCTTATCAGGATCACCCAAACGCATCACGACAACAAATAATCCCGATTATTTTTTCCTTACTCTCCACGAAAACATCAATCCCAAATAGCCCTAAACCCCAAATGACTGCAGAAAAAATTGTATATATAAAACCACAACAATGGGATACCTTACCCCAAAATGACTTACGTTTTATCTATTCAGAACATCAAGAAGAAGATAATTTACATCAGGTACTTGTCAAGAAAGGTCTGATGCTTGATCTCAATGGATTGCTAGCAGAAGTAGGATAAATTTCTTAGTAGCGGAATTGTTCAGAGACACCTTTGATTAACCATTCGTCGGATTTTTGTTGTCATATTTTTTAGGGAACAAGGAAGTTAAGTACAACTTAAAGTAAAGTGTGGTAACTTACTAGGATCCTTATTTCTTACCTGAGTTCAGGATAATCCGCTTAAAAACCATACCATTTTGGGTAACCATTTTTGACTGACTTTCAATTTCGGCTTCACAGGAAAGAGTTTTCATAAAATCGCCATGTATCGATTGCCATTTCATCAACAGTTTTAGTTGCTCGCCAATTAAGTAAACCAGCCGCATGAGAAGCATCAGCATATACACTTGCAGAATCTCCTTCACGACGAGCCATAATTCTGAAAGGTAGTTCTCGTCCTACAGTTTTAGAAAATGCATCTAGCATTTGTTTCACTGAAATTCCCTCACCTCGCCCGAGATTTAGAATCTCAAATGCTTGAGTTTGAGTCGCAAGCCAACTGAGTGCTTTGGTATGCCCCTCGATTAGATCTTGGACATGAATAAAATCGCGCACACCAGTACCATCAACGGTATTGTAATCATCGCCAAACACTTGCAAATAAGGTCGCTCACCACGTGCAACTTGTGCAATATATGGTACTAAGTTATTTGGAATACCATTAGGTACTTCGCCAATAATCCCACTTGGATGTGCACCAGCTGGATTAAAATAGCGTAATACAGCAATGCGCCAACCCTGTTCAGCACGATATAAATCCTGCAAAACTTGTTCGCAGATTTGTTTGCTTCGTCCATAGGGCGTGGTCGGTGCTTGACGTGAGCTTTCTGGGATAGGCAAAATCTCTGGTTCGCCATAAATCGCAGCTGTGGAACTAAAAACCAGAGTTTTGACTTGTGATCCTTTCATTGCATATAACAATGAGATGAGGCCGCCGACATTATTATCATAATAATCAAGAGGCTGTTGAATCGACTCATTGACCGATTTTGAGCCTGCGAAATGCACGACTTGGGTAATTGGATACCGAGAGAAAATCTGTTCTAGGCTTGCCCTATCTCGTACATCGGCTTGTACAAAAGGAATAGTCTTTCCTGTTAAATTAAACAAACGTGCCAGCACATCAATTGTGGAATTCGATAGATTATCGACTAAAACAACATCCTGACCTTGCTGGATGATTTGAGCCGCCATATGGGAACCCAAATAACCCAATCCTCCTGTCAATAATATCATACTGTTTTCCTTATATAAAAAATCAAGTTTTCACTGCAACATAAAAGTATCATATTCCAAATTATCAAAAGTGCGGCTTAATAAATGAAAACCGAGCATCACAACCAACATTAATGCCAAAGCAAAACCATAACCATAAAATGCAGGACCGAGCCAGATCGTCGCGGTCGTCAATACCCCATTAAAGACGACAAATAACCCAGTTAGCGTCAGAGTGATGTAGCGCCGATCCAGGTAAAAAAAGATATTCAACAGGCTCAAGAACACCACTTGCAATCCCACAGAGATCAGATTAACAAAGAGTAAAGGCAGGTAAAGTGTCGAGATGCCAAGCCAAGTTAAAATAGTATTTCCCGTCACCAAAACCGTCAGCGCGGCGATAATCTGGATATTAATAATCTGAAAAATACCTCGCCTTGCCGTATAGATCATTTCATAACGCATGCTTTCGATGTATTGCAAAGAGCCGCCTGAGCGTACTGCGTCATAATAGCGATTGTAGTAATCGACAAACTCTGTTTCCATTTTCATCAAAAATACAGCCATTCCAGGCACGATAAAAATATACGACAAGAAAATCGGCACATCATAAATGGGAGAAGCGCGTAATGCGCCGATGACATGGATACTGGTCTCAGCATTAAACCAGAAGATAAATTTGTCGATCCAAATCCCAAAATTATAGAAAAAACCGACAATCATCAGCGTCGGATAAAGGTAGCTTTTGCGCAAAAAAATGAAGCTAATAAAATGACTGGAGGGATAATAATAGAGGATGGAGGTCAGCATGCCGACAAGCAAAATAAATTGACCCAGCACAAAACCACCCAACAATCCCTCTAAGCCAAAACGTCGAAGCACTAGGGAAAAAATAACCGTCAGACTATAACCCACTGCAAACATGAATAAAATTGCTTTGTAATGCTTCATGCCTGATAAAAAAATTGTGGCGATCCAAATATCACTCATCACCACGAAGCCAGACAGCATCAGCAAGCGATAGATGAGATTTTGGTGTGGGAATAGAAAAAGGATTGCCAGCAGACCTAGTACACCACTGATAAACGTTGTTCCAAGCATCAACCCATTGAAATTTGGCAAGATGACATCATCTTTCTTTTCAAACAAACGGTCAGCGGTAAATCGCGTAAACGCCAACTGTACAAAGCCTGTTAAACATAGGCTGATGGCTATCAAGTAGGTCACGCTGACTTGAAACTGGGTTACGAGCACATTGGGGACAACCACAGATAGGCTGAAAATCCCGATGACTAGAATTCCGATGATGGATAACATCCACGCCCCAGAGCTGATGATCCCTGCATAGGCATAGGCTTGGATGAGGCTGAGCAGGCTGTCACGTTTGAGGATTTTACGCAGTTCAAAACCTATCCCTGCCATGGACATTTCCTCTTCTGTTTTTGTTGCTGAATTTGGTTAGCGTTATCATCCAGAACTCGAGATTGTTCAAGTACAGAAGTATAGATTTGACGATAGTGATTAAACATCATGTCCTGTGTGTAGTAGTGCTCTACACGCTGAATTCCTGCAGTCTGTGCTGCCTGCCAGTACACAGGATCGCCCAGCAGTTTCATCATGGCGTGTGCTAATGCGTCTGGGTCAGCAATTCCAACGACTTCCCCCGAGATACCCAATGCGCGATCTTCATCGCCAAATCCTTCGATCAGTTGTCGACACGAACCAACATCGGTGGACACACAAGGAACGCCAGCAGCATATCCTTCCAAAATCACCAAAGGCAATGCCTCAGAAATGGAGCTGAGTACCAACAATCCAATCTTGGGCAAAATATCATCAATTTTTTGAAACCCTAAGAATTTCACGTGTGCGGTGAGGTTTAAACTTTCGACCAAATGATGGCACTCTTGAGCGTATTCAGGATCCTCATCTTCAGGTCCTGCAATCCAAGCTTCAATATCGGGCAGTGTTTGAGCAACTGAGCGGATGGCACGGATAAAAGTTTTGACATCCTTGATGGGCACAACGCGACCGATCAGACATACCACGAGGGGCACACCTTCAGCACGCTTATTTCTTAATGTAGCAAGATGCGGCAGGTTTATGCCATTAGGGATATTCATGGTACGTTCAGATGGCGCACCATCGGCGACTTGGCGCAGACGATTCGCTTCATAGAGTGCGATGATGTGATCTGAGCTGTGGTAGCATTCCCGTCCTAATGCTTCAAAGAAGCGAATCCACAGATGACGAAAATACGCGACTTCGGTTTCGTCTTTTTCCAGCATTCCCCGATTATCACGAATCCATTGCGCTTGAAATAGATCAATTTTTCGTTCTTTGGTATAGATGCCGTGTTCAGACAGAATCAGAGGTCGCCCTGTTTCACGTTTGAGCAGTGCGCCTAAAAATCCCGCATAGCCTGTAGACACCGTATGATAAGCACGCGCAGGAATCAATGAGTCAGCGATCTTCATCAAGCTCCAAAGCGGCGTGTGCATGATGCGGACTGCCCAAAAATAATCAACAAATGAAGGATCAGTACAGAAAGTGCGATATTGCTCAGTAATATATTGCCATGCTTCACGACTATAGAGAAAATCTGCCTCACCAAAGTGTCCATTGCGTTGATGTTGTAACACAGCAGACAGTAATCCATGACCATCAGTTTTGGCTGGTTGACGATAATGCTCATGCAAGGCGCGAATATCAGCAAATGCTTTGCTGTTCCCTTGACGTGGTGAAACAGACGGTTTTTGGCGCAGCGAATGTAAATAGTGCGCCTCAAGATGCACCACATTATCAGGTAATGCATAGCGCGGTTCACCATAATCTTCTTCACGACTGCCCAAAAACACAATGGCAAACGTCAGTTCAGGAAATCCACGAATGATTTGATTGACCCAACTGGATACCCCACCGCTGACATAAGGAAAAGTTCCTTCCAGCAGCAAGCAAATATCGGCTTGTTGACCTTGTCGTATGATTTTCATGACGATTTACCCTCGTCCCAGTATTCTGTAGTTTGGCGTAATCGAGGGAGTTGACGTTCAGTTTGAGGCTGATTAATCAATCGGCGCACCGTCGCATAATCGCGCCTTAAATAGGCGATCTCAGCAAGATAAGAAAATACACGCACCATAGGTAGTCCTAAACTAATCGCTGCCTTGAATGCTGATTCGGCTTGCTCCAGATTGCCTGCCAATAGGTAAGCACGTCCTGCCAACATCCGTAACCCTGTGTCGGATTCCCGCCATTGCAAGGCTTGTGCAGCATAATGCTGAACTTGCTCCAGCGCATATGCACGCATGCCACCTTGCACGAGATTCTGATAGATGAGCTCCCAGTACAACTCTGCCAATTCGCGTGTCGCAATATATGCGGCTTCAGTTTGAGTTTGCTCGATTGCAAGGTTGAGCGTACTCAATACATCATGAATGCGCTGAGAAATCTGCTTTTCTTTGGATGCCAGTATCCCATAGGCAAGTAAACGTAAATCTTCGAAAGGATCACCAAGTGCTTCTCTCAAAAGATTTTCGGTATAGCGCGTCGGCCTATTTTGAATGATAAGCAATGCTTTCATGCGTAAATCAAGTGGAAGCTGACGATTTCTTAATTGCTCTTGGGTGCGCCCTAGTCGGAATTCATTTTGCTTATTTTTGCGAACAGGTTGATATTCTGGGGCAGGAACTTGTACAAAATCTTGTCTAAAAGCAGACTTAGGCAAAAAAAACGTAATGATTTGTGCAATGACAAAACCAAACACCCCGAATACAGGAATAAAAAAACACAGGCTCAACAACAACAACATGACCCAAAACTTGGGCTCTTTATAATGTGCAGGCATCAGTAGCCATGCTACGGGTGTCATACAGACTGAGGCAATGCCGTGCAACAGCAAGTAAGCACACAACATGGTCACACTACTGCTATGCGGAAGCAGTAACGCAATCGCTGTCATTTCTAGAGTGATTGCAGCAAAAGTCAGCTTAACTTCAATCGACATGACATTGACTCAAGATGGTTCTGAGTAGGCCATGTGGATCGCGTGTTCCGATGGTTACAGAATGTGCGACCACACCAGCATCATCCAAACTTTTAGCATTAAACTGGTGCAAAAAATGCTGTTCTAGCCGCATCAGGTAGCCCGTAACTACACGCTGATTATACAGAGGCATAAGCGTCAAAAGTACAAAATGATCAGGTTGTTGAATCGCCCAAACCACATCGAGCTGACGGCGGACACGCATGGTTTCTGCAAATAAATCTTGCTGACGATCATTTTTCTCGAAGACTAAAGCCACCAGCGTCGAAGAAATACCACTCTCCCGATAGATACGATCAAGATGCATGAATTCCGATGCAAATAGATATGGGCAATCTTGAAAATGACGCAACATTCCCTGTACGTTTGACGATGTATTGACCGCATCAGCATAATAGTTCAGAGTCACCTGAATAAATTGCAACAACTCCTGATTCAGCGAAATAAACGGCATGTGTTCAACGACAAAAAGCCCTAATCGGCATCCGTTTGCGGCAATTAATGGTGAAACAACCAGATAACGTGAATGTGATTCAAGAATGGCATCCGTCTGCACATGACATAATTGGTTGTGCGTCAGCGCATACACGACCATCGGATCATCCAGTACCAATTCAAAGTCACTCCCCACACGGCTTGACGCAATCAATTGGATTTGACCGTTGATTTCGGCATGTAGACTTGCACTCTCCAATTGGCAGGCTTGGGTCAAAATTTGCATTAACTCGGAGGCGTTTTTCAAATCTGTCGGAATGGTTGCTTGATCCGATGAGTTATCATGTGAAGCATTAGGTATCACAATCAATTGCCGTAACTGAGTGAGAGATTCGCGCAGTGTCATAGGCTTCGTCAATAAATCTTGCTCAAGTAACTCAGAAGATACTTTCAGCAGGTAATGCCGATGCGTGAGCGAATCAAGACGCTGTGACAAATAAGCATTGACACTACGAATCCGATTAAAGCGCCCCGTCCAGACATCACAGAACTCACCTGCAATCAAGGTCAGCGTCAGCCCCCCCAAGAAGTATTGACCTGGAAAGGTATTGGGAATCAGTCCTTCCAGTTTCAGAAAAAACCAGACGACCAACAAAATCGTCGCTGAACCGAGTGCCGCCAATGAGCCATAACGCAGCGCCAGTACCGTCGGCGCAAGCCATAACCAAGGAAAAGCCACACCGATAAGCAAGGGGTTATTCGGCTCAAAAAAAGTACAGATCCCCAGTGCGCCGAGTGTAATAATAAACACTTCGATCCAAGTCTGTCGGCTACTCTCTTTGGGTGCAAAGAACGCTGCTAATCGCGAGGGATTAAAACCAGCGTTCTGCTTTTCTTCTTGAATCGTGCGCATGATGCGTTATTTACTCTCTACGTCTGTTTTTGTTTTATTTCGCGTGAGCGAGTGCGTCACTCAGCAACTGATTGACGGTTTTTTGTGCGATGGCACTGACGGCCTCACGACTCCAGCCTGAACGCGCTGCCGAACCTGACCAGATCACTTGCCCAGAGGCAACATCGAGGATGGATAAGCTGACACCGACCGCAGGCTCGCCATCCAGTCCCACTTTGTAACGCCATTCATTGACGGAAGCCGCCACGGCATACTCTGCACCTTGCTGGCGTGCTTGATCGAGAGCAACGTCTTGATTATGACGATTTGCTGTTTCAAACAGATCCGAACCTGCTGTTGTGGTCGGTGTGATCATGGTTAAATGATCCACACCACGCACGCGCAAAATACTTGCAGTAATACTGTCCAAACGTCCACCTGCTTGTGGCGTTTCGGTATTGTTGATTGATGGCAGTAATACCCAGTTGGCATGTAAATTCACCGCTGCGCTATGGCTGGTTGCTAATGTCGAGCAACCCGAGATCGCCAGTGACGTCAGCCCCATCAGTGCCAGTGTTTTCCAGATTTTCATTGCATCATACCTCGTCAAATCATTGTTGATATTGTGGTGACATCACACACAACGTGTTAATAAAAATATCGGTAGGTGAGCAAGAACTGCTTATAGATATCGCCACTGTCTTGTCCTCCCTTAGATTGTTCAAGGCTTAAACTTAAACGATCATAACCTAGCACTGGGCCATGTACGCCTATACGCCCTGTATAACCCAGCCCTGTAGTGTTGGATAACGTCACACCCAATTCACCAAAACTACGCCAACGCCGCTCATAAACTTCAGGGTTGTAGTCACCAAAATCCCAGTATGCTCCGATTTGGTTATAGTTCTGCGGCACAAAGAAACGTGCTGTCGCAGGTTGACCCATCGGAACGAGCTGGGCAAGTGTGCTATCGAGTGGTTGATTATTTGCACTAAATTGAGCACTGGTAGCGGTGATCTTGAAAGTCTGCTCATGCGGTGCAGTAAAAAAATGATGTCCAAGATCGACATTGATCACCTGCCCACTGCCGAGTGCTTGCCCCGTTTGTCCTTTGAAATTCATCGCGCTGGCTTGCATACTGAGATAGTCGCGACCTGTAATGGACCAATTAAAATCTGCTGCCAATGAATCTTTCATGCCTCCAACCATCAGTGCGCTAGATTCAGACGCATCCGCGTTGTAATCGGCTTGCCAATGCAGTGTTACCCCACTTTCGATTCGGTAACTTTGCCCCAGCATCGCACTGGGATACCCCTGCAATGCATCGTGATAAGCCGAGCCAAGTGTCCATGTTCCTCGCTCACTGATCTGTGACAGTGTGGCGTGATAGGCCTTGAGCGTTGGAGGCTCGCTGAGCTGTGAGAGATTATGACTTTGCTGTGTCCAGTCATCTGCACTCAACTGCAATCGCCAAAACTCGCTGATAAAACCAGACCAACTTGCTGAACTGCCGCTGCGTGATAAGATGCCTTGCTGCATCGATTGACCCTGTAGATCAACCCAATGTCCTCGACGACTCATCAGGTATTGGAAGCGTTTTGCTTGTTCGTCATCATTCGGATGTTGCTCAAGGCTATCGAACGCCATCTGCTCACCCAAACGTGGTAAATCTGACTGGGTAGCCGCTTCAATTCGGTCGTAGCGTGGCAGTTGGTCAGGATGTTGTTCCAACAAATCGCGCATTTTGACACGATCTTCATCGTCTAATGCCAAGGTTTGTGCGACCCAATAAGGCGGTTGATCGTGGTAAGCGGTATTAACCCAAACACGCGCACGATCAGTGCTTTCGTGAGACATCAGCCAACTGAGTGTGAGATCGCGTAATACGGAATCTTGTTGACTATGAGGTTGTTGTAGGCGTTGTTTGAGCATGTCAAGCGCGGTATCGGGCGCAGCCGCAGCGAGACGTTGGGCAAATAATGCTTGACGCAATTGCGTCAAATGCTCTGACTGCCCACCTTTGAGGGATGCCATTTTTGCATCTGAAAATTTCTCATCTACAAAGACGCGGTGGCGTAAACGACGAGCAGTTTCTATATCGCCTTGATTGTCATAATTATCAGCCAATGCCAACAGGGCAAGCTGATCATTTGGATTGAAACGGCTATAGGCTTGCTGGAAGGGTAATGCGCGTTCAGGTTTCTCTAAACTACTCCAGCCATTCGCCCATAGACTCCACAATTGAGGGCTCGCAATTGCGCGACTGTGCATCATGACCAGCTCTTTGGTGAGTGCTTGTTGATCCCCTTGATCAATCAGCACCGCAACCAATCCCTGTAAGAAACGCACATCATTTGGAGCAAGCTGCATGCCATGCTCATAATCTGCGCGAGCCAGCGCAAATGCCTTACGCTGCCAATACAACTGTGCTCGCCGTATCATAAACTCAGGATTTTGCTCTAATCGTTGTTGCTGTGCTGGGGTTAAACTTTCCAGTAATTGCATTGCAGCATCAAGCTGATGCTCACGCTCATAAAGATACAACGCCGTGACCAACGCGTTATCTTGTCCAAATTTATGAAATAACAACGCACTAAGGCGTGCCGCGGTGAGTCCATCTTGATTTTGAAGCAAGGTGACATAATTCTGAAGATCTCCAGCCTCCACTTTGTCACTGGTTGCCAACACCTGATAGGCATGCAGGGCATCAGCGTCATGATGAAGCAAGCGCGAAATCTCAGCATAAACACGCCAATACCCCGAATCCTGCACCGACATCTGCGGTTCAACGCGATGCAAGACATCCCACGCCTCATCAAACTTGCCCCGCAAATAATACAAAGCCGCTAAACGCAACACCCAACTCTGTTGTGGCGGATGATGGGCAATGAGCTGGGTCAATAGTGCAATGGCGCGCTCATCTTGCCCAGCACGTTCAGCCAAGCGTGATACGGCATCCAGTAAATAGACATCAGGATTGCGCCGAGCCAAACCATCAAGAAATGTTAAACCCTCAATGGGGTGACCTAAACGCTCATAGGTTTGAATAATCTGATCAACCAGTGCATGCTGAAATCCTTGGCGACGTAATAATTGTTGTTGGTAAACAAGCAAGGCATTGTCATCGAGCAGCCCAACAGACAATCGTCCGACGGCATCCCATGCAACTTTGTCACCTGTTTTTTGAGCATAACTTAACCACGCATTCAACGCGTCACTGGGTTGACCAACCCACTCTGCAACTTGTGCGAAGCGTTTCAACCAATCAGGGTTATTCGGTTGACTCCGCACCGCTTTACGCGCGACAAAATACGCCGCAGCCAAATTACCGCGAGCCAAATAAACCTGATAACCCAAGAGATAGCTGTCATTATTAAACGCGACACTGGGTTCATCTGCCAAGAGATTCAAGTTGGAAGATTCAGCTTGGGCAGCTCCAGCCAAAACAGGCATAAAAAGAGCCAAAAGCGCATAGAACCATCTCTGCGACATTATGGAGCCCTCTGAATAGAAGTAATACGCTGTTGCAAGACTTGAGACATATATTTTTCGGCAAGATCTGGTCGATTGGAAGCAAGTGCCAACTTTGCGAGATACATCAGTGTTTTCGGATTCTGACTGAGTAGAGCAAAGTATTTTTCACTGGCAAGCATCGCTTCATCCAGTCGATTGCCTGCTTGTAGTGCTTGCAGTCCAGTAACGATCAATGTTTGTTGTTGTGTGGAATCAGTAATGCAGGATGACATCTGGAAATAAGTTTGCGCGGCCCGTTCATATCGACCTGCACCGAGATTAAATCCTGCTATTCGCTCATACCATGGTAAATGCTGACAAGGTTGATTTTTAATCAACCTAACGTAGAGCTCATAACCCAGTTGTGCATCTCCAAGGGCAATAGCCTCTTGCGCAAAGTGCTGAAGCTGTGTCTGATCCCAATGCCCACTCGCGACCTGACGTAATTGTCTCAGATACACGATTTTTGCTCGCTGGAAGGCAGCACTATTGGGTTGAAGCTGCCACAATTGCATTTTGCGAATTTGCAGGAGAAGTGTACGTGCTGCTTGCAGGTCGTCTGACTCTACATCAGAGGCTCTCAAGATCGGTGTCAGTGCATCCACAGCACGTTGCAAGTTCCCTTGCCACAACTCATGACGCGCCAAAACCAGATGTAAATGATAAGCGTCTGGTCGTGCCTGTGTCCATATACGCAAATAAGCAAGCCCCACCGCGTCACCAATCTTGGATTCAGCCATGCGCTGTGACAAATCCTGACCGTTAAAGGCGGTCAGAAGCACTAAGCCCACAGCTATCCCGAATCCAACAATTTGGATCTTGGGTGCAAAATGCGGTAGTTCAGAAGGCGCAGTCGAGGCGAAGCGTTTGGCTTTCATGGCTACTCAATTGATAAACTAGGCTGCCATTATTGTTTGTGGCAGGAGTTAACGGTTGATTGTTCTGCGTGAGGTGACAACCTTTCGCTTGTGCCAAAGCAAAGCGTAAAGCTTGATAGCCCACAAGCGTAAATGTAAAACCTCGTCCCTGACGTTGAAACTGCGTCAAATGTCCATTTGCCCAAGCCAAATAAGGTTGGTTTGCACTACTACCAAACACTAAATCTGCATCGCCAGAACTGAGTGCGACGTATCGCGCTTTAGGTCCAGGCGCAATTCCTGCTACATCCCGACTTTTTAAGAAATCAATACCCTGACCAGCCTCAGGCAGGCGTACTGTGCGAATACTACCATTACCACGCAGACGATAACCTTGCGGTGTTTTTGCAACCACGTAATGATTAAAATCAAGCACTTTTTCGATATATTGCGATGGGTAGACTGTGTTAATCGGCTGGCTGAGTACCCAATCATAGATTTTATACAATGCATTTAATGACGCGGTCTTGGTTACGTTGTAGAGATGGTAATAAAGATCGATCGGTTTGAAGCGATAAGGCGCCTCCGTCATCTGATAAGTTTCAATCACTCGTTCAAAGCCATAAAACGGCCCAGTCCATAGATTGGTATAGACATTTTCATTTTGATGAGGCGCAAAGACTTGAAAATGATCTCCTTTAGGAATACCAAGCCCAGCAATTTGTGTCCAAGAATTATTAGAACGCGTAATGGTGGTGTCGCCACCATTCATGTTGAGCAGACCATCTTTGTAGGTATCTGCAAGCGCTTCAGGCGTGCTGACGCAGTCCCCAGACCAGAGCAAAATCTTCACACGCTTGTTCGGTGGAGCAAGATTTTGATTAATATAGTTTACTGAACCATTGATTTCACGTTGCAGGTTAAAATTATAACCTTTAATCGGCAGATGGTAGTCTTCAGCGGTATCTGTAGCATCATTTTCTGCCTCAGTGTGCGTTTGTGCCATATTCCAGTTAAACGGATGAGAATAGGTGTGGCTGGCGATTTCAACCCAAGGCAGTGCAAAGATCTCTCGTGCAATTGGCTCTAACTGAGGTGATTGCTTCGGATACAAACCATCTGGCGCAATTTCTCCTTCGATAACAGATACTGCCGTCGGAATTTGATAACGTTTCAGCACATCATCCAACAGCACTTGCCCTGCATACGGATAACCAGAACGCTCAACTTTACTGACGAAGCCGTCACCGTCAATATGTACCATCAGCATGCGTCGACCCATATCGGTGGTGACATCAGGGACAGGCACTTGAGGGTCGATCTTAAGAGCATCTTTTAAAAAAGTCAGAGGGTTAATGTACCAACGATTCACACTTTCTTTATTCACCGTAGCGACAGAAGCGATTAAATAAGGCGCAAGCGCATAACCGCCCCATGAGGTGATCGCAGCAGGGGTAAAGCTCTCTCCATGACTTGCAGAGGTCATTTGCAACAGTGGATTACCCTGACCTTGCAAAGTAATCGGCGGTATATCATTTTGACGCGCACGTACAGGCACCTCAAAACCCATCATCGGATCCAGATGACTGATTTGCAAATCATGTGGTACATCCTCTGTAGAATATGTCAATCCAAACTGAGAATAACCTGAAGGGTCTGAGCCAAAACCAAAATTATCAAAAACAGCAATGGGAACACCCTGATGAGCCTGCTTGATCAACCATGCCGCATACCAACTCCCACCGACATTATCATCATTGAGCCACGTTACGATCCCTGCATAACGCCCTGTGAGTGGATAGTTGGGTAACGGCTCCGTAATCGGATGGTATTCAGCAACCATACCCAAATATGCCAGTGGCATACCAAGTAAACGTTGAGCATCGACATATGCCAAATCACTCGCTTCTTTTGGATTATAAATGACAATCACTTTACGCGGCATCACCTCAATATTTCCGACACCCAACATATCCAACGCTGCGTCTGTGACATAAGGGATAAATCCTGCATCGCGAATTCTGGTTGCGGTTTTACGTGCTAAATCACGCTGATCGGGCGCGACATAATCAATCGCCAGAACAGGCAAATGATAATCTGTTTGCACCTGATGGAGCTGGGTCAACAGCCAATTGCGATCAGTATCATTGACGGCTGTATACTTGCCTTGTTTTGCATCCCAACCTTGATACAGTGACTCAGCAGCAACCATCCACACATCATCATGCACCTGAGGCAAGATTTCAAAACCACGATTAAAAATCAGTTTGGCATCAGGCCAACGTTTTTTGATTTCTCTCACTACAGAAATCAACCCCGCTTCCTGCCGCGCACGCACCTCAGGTGTTTTAGCAACGAGTTGATATGAGTCTAGCGTATCTAAGAAAAAACCACGATAGCCCTTCGCCCACAGTGGCGCAATGACATGGTCGGCATAGAAATCTGCCCAACCTGATGCCGATTGATCAATCACGTATGAACCC
>SSHE01000031.1 GCA_008017315.1 Acinetobacter sp. | reverse complement strand
TTTCCAGCGTGGTGGCATTTCATCATTTTCAGATAAAGTTTCCAGATAACCACTGAGTACGGTTAAAGGTGTACGCAATTCGTGCGATACATTATCAACAAAGTCCTTACGCATCTGTTCCAGTTTGCGGATTCGGGTGATGTCATACGCCATCAGCAAGCGGCTTTCGTGACCAAAACGAGTGAGTTTAATCTGAATATAATGGGCATGTGGTGTTGCGGCCTCAAGTACCAAACCATCGGGAAAATCATTGACATGGTTAAAATAATGGATAAATTCTGGGCCACGGATAATGGTTAAAACCTGCCGTTTGTAATCGCCTTCTTGCAATCCAAGTAATTGTTCTGCCGCAGGATTCCACCATTCAATACAATGTTGCTCATCAATCAGGACAATGGCTTCCTCCAGTGCTCGCAAGGAAGAACGTGCACGCTCAATAAAACCCACCATTTCGGTTTGGAGGATGCGTTCACGACGCTGTGCTCGATAGACGTTGAATAATAATGCACCCCATACCCCTGGTAAATCGGGTGGTGCATCTTGAGAATGCTGGCTAATCCATTGATTGACAATATATAGTGAGTGAATTTGTAGGCTAAAGAAAAAAATTAGCCCTAAGGTCAAGCAGAATAGAAAATAATTAATTCCAATCCCAATCAAACCAGCGATGAGTAGAATGAGCAATAATCGCCGAAAATCTTCGGAAACATAACTCTTGAGCGTACTATAACGCTCATGAGATGGGCGATTTTTAAGTTGATTGGGGAGAAATGAAGAATCACTCATACCTAAGATTACCCAACGGCGGTATCAATACGAGTAGAAAAACGATAACCCGTACCACGGACGGTCTGTACATAACGATCGGCAGAAAAAGGCTCTAATACTTTGCGTAAACGGCGGATATGTACGTCAATGGTACGATCTTCGATATAGACATTACCTCCCCAGACTTGGTCAAGTAACTGGGCACGTGTATAGGCACGTTCTGGATGGGTCATAAAGAACGCCAATAAGCGGTATTCGGTTGGCCCCATATCGAGATTGTTATCTTCAAAACTGACACGTTGGCTTGCTGGATCTAGGATTAAACCATTGACATCAATCATTTTTTCACCTTTTAGGGCGTTGGAGCGACGTAGTACGGCCTTAATACGTGATACCAACTCTCTCGTGGAGAACGGTTTTGTCATATAGTCATCTGCACCTGCATCCAGACCTTGGACTTTATGGTCTTCTTCACCTCGTGCGGTCAGCATAATCACAGGAATCTCAGATAATGACTCATCACGTTTTAGACGACGACATAAATCAATGCCACTCACCCCATTTGGCAACATCCAATCCAATAGAATCAAGGCAGGTCGTTCATCGACAATCATTTGATGTGCTTGTTTGGCATCACCTGCTTGTTGGCACTGAAATCCTGCCATATCCAGCGAGGTATGAATCATTTCACGAATGGGTAACTCATCATCGACGATGAGAATATATTCATTTTTCACAGTAAAAACCCTATTTTATCATTTGGCATATTCTGCCTTTGTGTGACAGGTCTATTACAAAGCCAGAATATGACAATATGATTGCAAAGTCTGTGTTTAATGCTTATTTTTGTCAAAATAATGTAATGAAACAATTCCTAATCATGGTTTTTTTGCTGATAATATTGTGCAATACCCACATAAGCCAAACGACTGGCTTCGAGTACATCTTCAAAGGATTGTTTGAATCCCCCCATGACCCATTTCATTGCAATTTGGGTAATATAACCATATAGACCTGAAGCGATTAATGATTTTTGTGTATGACTCATGCCTGAATCAGGAAAAACCATCGTGAGTAAATTAAAAATCGTATGATTAAAACGTGTAAAGGACTCGATAATCGTATCGCCATACAACTCTTGTACCAAAAGAGCATCAATGAATAAAATACGAGCGATACGTGGGTCGTTCTGTAGCGTTTTTAAAAAAATAGTCAAACCTGCATCCATCATCTGTGCCTGATGTGGAGAAACTTGCGTGACGGCTTGGATGACCTGTTGTTGTAAATCACCGATGAGTTGTAGATAAACCACCTTAAATAGCTCTTCACTACGTTTAAAGGACTCGTAAAAATACCGCTCAGTCAGCTTGGCTTCATGACAAATATCTTTGATGGTTACAGAAAAAAAACCTTGTGTACCATAGATTTGTAGTCCAGCCGCAATCAACTTATCTCGACGAATGTGTTTGCGTTCATCCAAAGACAAGCCTTTAAATTGTCGGGTGGTCGATTGGCGTTTAGGTTTTGAGGTGGGAGTTGTCATATAGAGACTTGGAAGTTTTTGCCAAATATTCTGTCTAATAATACATTGACAACACAAATTGTCAAAATTATAGTGCAAAGGTATCGAAATAAAAATCATCATTCTTCATCCACAATATGTTTATAGGATAGCGTCATGAAAAGTTTTAATAACAAAGTCGCCGCAATTACGGGTGCAGGTTCTGGTATTGGACAACAGCTTGCAATCTTGTTGGCAAAGCAAGGTTGTCATTTGTCCTTAAGTGATGTCAATGAGCAAGGGTTGGCGGAAACGGTAGAACAAACTAAACCCTTTGGCGTGCGTGTCACGTCGAAGAAGGTCGATGTTGCCAATCTTGCACAAATGAAAGCATGGGCGGCGGAAACGGTACAAAATCATGGCAGCGTAAACATGATTTTTAACAATGCTGGTGTGGCGTTGGGTTCTACTGTCGAGGGTGCAAGCTATGATGAGTTGGAATGGATTGTGAATATCAATTTCTGGGGCGTGGTGTACGGTACAAAGGAATTTTTACCTTATATTAAGCAAACTAAAGATGGTCATATTATCAATGTATCGAGTATTTTTGGCTTAACCTCACAACCAACACAATCTGCATACAATGCGACGAAATTTGCAGTACGTGGTTTCACCGAATCATTACGCCAAGAGCTGGATATTGAAAATTGTGGCGTAAGTGCAACGTGTATTCACCCAGGTGGTATCCGTACCAATATTGCCAAAGCGGCTAAAATGAATGATAGCTTGAAAACATTGGGGATGGATGCAGATAAATCCATCAAAAGTTTTGATAAACTGTTACGCACACCACCAGAAGTCGCAGCCAAAACCATTTTGGATGGTGTGCTTAAAGACAAGCGTCGTGTCTTGATTGGTGGCGATGCTCGAGTGGTGGATGGGATGCAGCGTCTATTGCCGACGGGTTATCAAGTATTGGTAGGTTTGGGTGCAAAATTAACCAATAAAATGTGATCAATCACGTGCAAAAAATGACCTCGTGATGAGGTTATTTTTTTGTGTTCTTTTAGGACTGCTTGATAATAATGGAATCAATCCCACCATTTTGTAACGTTTGCTGGGCGATATGTGCGGCTTCTTGGCTATCATAAGGGCCAGAAATCACCCGATACCAGACTTTATTGCCTTCATTGGTCAGGATGATTTCCGCAGATAAACCATTGAGGATGATTTCGGCACGGCGAGTATCGGCACTGTCGGGATCTTCGTAGCTACGTACCTGTAAAATATAACGTGGTGCAACAGCAATCTTCGCTGCTGCATAATGTTCCTCAAAAGGGTCATCTACAGGTTTGGTCGCCAGTTGTGGTGCTTCCACGACGATGATGGGCTGTTTTGTCTGATGTTCAGGTACGGCTTGGTCGGGAATAGGGGTAAGTTTTTGTTGTGGCAATAGGTCATAGAATTTGTATTCGGTATTGGTATCCTGCTGTACGCTGGTAGGGCTATTACCTTGTACAGGTTTATTCACAGGTTGCCATGGTCGCCAAAGCGATAAAAAAATCACCACACACAACCCTGCAAGCGTTAAAACAATCAGCCATAACCATGATGGAATGGCTTTGGATGCTGCTGTGGTTTTTGGACGTTCCGATACACCTCTCGGCATTTTGCCAAACACGATGATTTCCTCTTTTACATGACTTCAGGTGAACTTACACCCAACACGGTTAAACCATTGTTGAGGACTTGTCGTACATTGACGGATAACAATAAGCGAGCCTGAGTTAAGGTCGCATCATCACCTAATACTTTGTTTTCGTTATACCAGCCATGGAACAATGCGGCAAGTTCTTTGAGATAATTGCCAATCTGGTGTGGTTCATAGGCATTGGCTGCCCGAAGCACAATTTCTGGATAGGCTGCCAATTTTGCCAAAATTTCAGTTTCGGCATCTAAATCCAGACGAACAGCGTGTGGTCTGGCTTGTGTGACATCAAATTGCACGCCCATTTCTGTTGCTTTTTCCAACATACGGCAAATACGAGCATGGGCATACTGGATATAATACACGGCATTATCCTTGCTCTGAGATACCGCCAAATCTAAATCAAAATCAATATGTTGTTCTGATTTTCGCATCACATAATAAAACCGTGCCGCATCATTGCCGACTTCTTCACGTAATTCACGTAAGGTTACAAACTGCCCCGAACGAGAGGACATTTGTACCATTTCGCCACCACGCCATAAGCTGACAAATTGTACCAACAATACCGTGAGCTTTGATGAATCATAACCCATGGCATCAATCGCTGCTTTCACCCGTGCGATATAGCCGTGGTGATCCGAACCCCAAATATCAACGATATGGGTATAACCACGTTGTAATTTATCCAGATGGTAGGCAATATCCGAGGCAAAATAGGTGGTTTGCCCATTGCGACGCTTGACCACACGGTCTTTTTCATCGCCAAATTCGGTGGATTTAAACCAGATATTGCCATCTTGTTCATATAAATAGCCACGCTGATCTAAAGTTTCCAGTGCTTCAGCAATTTTTTCAGTCAATGAAGCTTCACTAAACCATTGGTCAAAGGTCACGCCAAATTCTGCCAAATCATCTTGAATATCATCCAAAATGGCTTTTAATGCCGCCTGATGAAAGACTCGATAGCCTGCACCCAATAAGAGTTGTGCATTGGCAATTAAACCATCAATGTGTTTTTCTTTATCCCCTGAAAGAATGACTTTATTGCCTTCGGCATCAAGTTCGGCGGCATATTGCACATCTTCAGGCACATCTTTGTACATATCCGCCACTGGGTGAATATGTGCATGTGCATCTTTATCTATAATACTTTGTGCAATGTCTTTGACATAATCACCTTGGTAGGCATTTTTCGGGAAAACCAGCGTTTGTCCCGTGAGTTCTAAATATCGTAAATAAGTTGAAGTCGCCAAAATGTCCATCTGACGACCTGCATCATTGACATAATATTCACGATCTACAGTTGCACCTGTGGCTTCTAGTAGATTGGCAACCGTCATACCATAGGCTGCACCACGTCCATGACCGACATGCAGGCTAGACGTTGGATTGGCAGATACAAATTCAACCTGAATTTTTTGCTCATGATTGACTTGGCTTTGACCATACCGTTCTTTTTGGTTTTGAATATGGTCAAGCACCACAAAGCGTTGATCAGCATTTAAAAAGAAATTGATAAAACCTGCACCTGCAATTTCAACCTTACTAATTTCGCTATTGTTGGGTAAGGCTGCGAGGATTTTTTCCGCTAAATCACGTGGTTTCATGCCTGCAACTTTGGCAGCGACCATGGCAATATTGGAGGCAAAATCACCATGACTACGGTCTTTGGTACGAGTCAGTACGCTGTTATTGTGCCAGTCTGCTGGCAAGATGCCTTGTGTTTGCAATGATTGTACTGCATGAGAGAGTGCTGCTTGAATTGCCGTATTCATAACCAAATAGAAATCGTGCTAATAAAGAAAGCAAATATAGCAAATTCTGGGGATTTAGGGGAGAGGACGAGTTAAATATATGCTAAGATAAAGTGTTTTATAGCGGTTGGTATGTGATGTCTAATTCTTCTCCCTATATTGTTGCCAAAATTCCCAAACTCCCTGCCAAATATCTCGCAATCGTGATGCCATTCTTTCTGTCATTTTTGATGAGTGGGCTGATCTCATTGGTCAATATGGTCAAAAATGTGGGCTGGGTGGAACATTTTGCCCCGATGTGGCTAAGTGCGTGGTTTTTTTCGTGGTTGGTGGCTTTTCCTACGGTCTTGTTTTTGTTGCCCTTGGTACGTCGTATCAGTTTGTTATTTGTGGATGTGTCCTCAGTGAAGTGAATATTATGAAGACATTGAAGTCTTTATTTTTTGCCCGACAAAAACCACTGTAAATAGCAAAGACATACACAGCACAATGGTTAAACCTGTGGCTAAATCTAGCCATGCACTGCCCCATAGCCCTGTAGTGATACAGAGTTCAGCACAAACAAAAGCCCCTATCAACATCTGTTTGGGGGAATGAGCCAGCAGACGTGCGGTGAGGGCAGGAATGACCAATATTGCACCCATGAGTAATGAACCTACTGCTTTTAGGGCAATCACGGTAAACAATGCCAGCATGGTCATAAAAATCAAACGCTGTATCGCTGCCGAAATCCCTTCACTTTGTGCAATATCCTCGGCAATGACCAGACGGAGCTGGCGTGACCATGTGTAGCATAAAATTGCTGCACCCAGTAAAATTGCGACAATAAAAACAGGCAAACTTTGCCACGTCACCGTGAGCAAATCACCAAACAAATAGCCCATGATTTCTGGTCGCAGTACAGGAAGTTGCTGCATCACCAGCAAACCACTACATAATAAAGTCGCTGAACATAAAGCTAATAAGGCATCATTAGGCAAGCGTTTATCATGTAAAAACCAAAGCAAAGCCACCAATAACATTGCCAGCCCGATGACCCCAAACCAAAAAGGCAAACCCAATACACCTGCAACCGCCACACCGAGTAATGTGCCATGTGCCATAGTATCGGCAAAAAAAGACATCCTTCTCCATAGCATCAGACAACCCAGTGGTGCAGTGAGTAGAGGTAATGCACACCCCATCAGCCATGCAGGTGCGAGTAAGGCTAACCATTCCAGCATGTATTATGACTCCACTTCGGGGTGAATATGTGGATGATCGAGATGCTGACATGTTTCGGCATGTTCATAATGGCCACAATGACTATGGTGATGTTGATAAGGTACCCGTTGCTGCCCAAAAATGGCAAGATATTCAGGATGCTGTTGAATATTTTCAGGTGTACCACTACAGCAGATATGATGATTTAAACAAATCACACGGTGTGTGCCTTGCATGACCCATTGTAAATCATGCGATACCATTAATACCGCACAGCCGAGACGTTCAGGCAGTGTACGAACATAGGCATATAATTCTTCTTCGGATTGAATATCGAGTCCTTGCATGGGTTCATCGAGTACCAGTAGCTGTGGTTTGCGTAATAATGCTCTCGCCAATAATACACGTTGGCGTTCACCGCCCGATAAATTTTGTATGGCTTGCTGTTGTAATTTGGCAATGCCAGTATCTTGAATAATCTGTGCCTGATAAGCTGCTTCACATTGCTCTAATGCCAATAAATCCCGTACTCGAAGAGGTAAACTTGAAGAAGGGTGAAATTTTTGTGGGACATACGCTAGACGCAATGGCTTGGGGTAGATAATTTCGCCTGACGTTATTTTTTCGATGCCCAGCAATACCTTGACCAAAGTGGACTTTCCTGCACCATTTGGGCCAATCAAGGTGATAATTTCTTTGGGAAGAATATGCAGTTGAATATTCTTCAGTACCTGCTTTTTCCCAAAAGATACATTGACTTGATTAAGCTCAACTAAAGCGGCAGACATTGCTGACAAATTCCTGAAATTTCAATAATACTGTGTTTGGCTTTGAATTGTCCTTGTGCAGCGATTTGTTCCAGTTCGTGGAACAGATTATTGGCTGAAGTTTCCTTGACACTATGGCATTGCTGGCAAATCAGAAAAGCGGCCTGATGCCCCTCACGTGGATGACAGCATGGGATAAAAGCATTAATTGAGGTTAGGCGATGCACCAGACCCTGCTCCAACAAAAAGTCCAATGTGCGATATACCGTGGGCGGTGCAGCAGGGCGGTCGCTTTTACCTTTGAGTTTTGCTAGCAAATCATACGCCCCAATCGGCGTATTGGCAGCGAGAATGAGGCTTAAAACCTCTTTGCGTAAAGGGGTAAGTCGAGCACCTTCTTGTACACAAAGTTGCTCTGCTTCATGGATGCGTTCATCAATACGGCTATGGTCATGTACACCATGCAAGGTATCATCATGTTGATGTGAACATAACGCCATGATGGATTCTCAAAATAAATAATGTGCGATTTTAACATGTATTTACCCTAAAAAAGTAGTACACTGTTATAATGTAACAATTATCTACCGTTGAGTGTTAAAATCGTGCGTTATCTTTTTGCTGTGTTGATGCTGGGGTGGTGTTCTATCTCTGCTGCCAAAGATTTGGTGGTTTCGACGTATCCCTTATATTTAATCGCCAAAGAAGTGACCGCAGGAGTGGAAGAGCCGAGTGTGCTTTTAACCCCACATCAGACGGGACATGATGCACAGCTCACACCGAAAAACCGCCAAGCAATTGCCAATGCTGATTTGATTATCTGGTTTGGTAAGCAGTATGAAGTGCCATTACAACAGGTTTTAAGTGGGCAAAAAAAAGCCATCTCAATTTTAGAGAGTAATATTGTCAAAACCTTACCGCAACGAGATGTAAAAGCCAATCTTTCTAGTTCAAATAGTGTAGATGTACATGTTTGGCTTGAGCCGAATAATGCAGTACGGATTGCTTTTTTTATTGCGGCATTACGTTCGCAACAGCTGCCACAGCATAAAGCTAAACTATTTGAAAATGCCCGAAAATTTTCCAAACGAATGTTTGATGCCAGTAATTTGGCGATTAATACCGAACGAGGGCGAGCATATTGGGCATATCATGATGCCTATCAATATCTCGAACGTACTTTGCAACTTAAATTTGCAGGTGCACTCAGTCCAGACCATGACTTAGCCCCTACTGCAACACAAATTAAATACCTTACCCAACACCGACCACAGAATAACATGTGCTTATTGGCAGAAGCTGGGGTACAGCAGGCACTCATAGAGCAACTTGCACCAGTGAAGATTGTGATTGTGGATGAGTCAATGCTCAATCAAACAGACTTTGTTGCAGGGTGGCTCAAACTGGCAAATTCATTGCAATATTGTTTAAAAACCAGTGAAAATGAGAAGAAATAGCCTTGTTTTGCGGAAATTTACTGTATAAATGAGGGTTTTTGCAAAAAAGACAAGTGCTTTGTCTGATAAAGATTGCATGTTTAGAAGTGTAACTTTATAATGCTTGCGATTAAAAACAGTCATTCATACAATTTGCCCAAAATGGGGAAAGATGGGAACTACATGAGTCGAGTTCATCGCTTAGTGGATCGACGATTGGCGAAAGCATTAGTTGTCTTCCAAGCCATCATGATTCCAGTTGCAGCGGTATTAGCATGGCTAATACAAGATGCAATAGCTGCTAAAAGTGCAGCATGGGGAGCATTGGTCTGTTGTCTAGCAAGTGCGTATTTTGCTTGGCAAGCGTTTAGATCGTCTGGTGCGAGAGCATCTAGGCAGATTTTAAACAACATGTATCTTGGATTGATCGGCAAATTTGTGATTGTGGTTGTTGGCTTGATTTTGATTTTAACCAATGTTTCACCAGTGTCTATGGTGGCTGTATTAGGCGGATTTATGCTTGTACAGGCAATGTCTTGGGTTGTGCCATTTTGTTTGGCAAAACGCAATGCCTGAGGCATAGAACTAAACATGGTGTAGATTTTCTAAAGAGTTGAAATTTTTTTTAATTTTGATTCATTTAAATATGTTTTTTTTACATTGACCAGGTGTGATTTATGTCTGCTGAAGAACATACCCTGACCTCGACTGAATATATCAAGCATCACTTGACTAACATGACCTATGGCAAAACGTCTGAGGGTACATGGAAGTTGGCTGAGACTGCTGAAGAAGCGAAGGACATGGGATTCACTGCAATTCACTTGGATTCAATGGGTTGGTCAATTGGACTAGGGGTGATCTTCTGTTTGTTGTTCTGGAGTGTTGCAAAAGCTGCCAATTCTGGCGTGCCAACCAAATTTCAGTCTGCAATCGAAATGATTATCGAGTTTGTTGATTCTAGTGTTCGTGACACCTTTCATGGCACATCACGTTTAATTGCACCTTTAGCCCTAACGATTTTTGTTTGGGTGTTTTTGATGAACTTAATGGATCTGATTCCTGTGGATTGGATTCCTTATGTTGCTCAACAGATTGGTGTGCACGTGTTTGGTGCAGACCCGCATCACGTTTATTTTAAAATTGTACCCTCTACTGATCCGAACATTACTTTGGGAATGTCATTGTCGGTATTTGGCTTGATTTTATTTTATAGTTTCCGTGAAAAGGGTGTGGCAGGTTTTGTTGGCGAGTTAGCACTTAACCCATTTAATCCGAAAAACCCAGTGCTTAAAGCATTGCTCATTCCAGTAAACTTAATCCTCGAACTTGTTACTTTCCTTGCACGTCCAATTTCATTGGCACTGCGACTGTTTGGTAACATGTATGCAGGTGAGCTTATCTTTATTTTGATTGCTCTGTTACCGTTCTGGATTCAATGGGCTTTGTCTGTACCATGGGCGATTTTCCATATTCTTGTTATCACATTGCAAGCCTTTATCTTTATGATGCTCACGATTGTTTATTTGAGTATGGCAAGCGAAAAACATTAATGGTTATCCAGATTTGAATCTGGATTTCTCTTTTATTTTGAACTAATCCTTGAGGATATTTTAATGGACGTTTCAGTTGGTTTAGGTTTGGTTGCAATCGCAGCTGCTCTATTAATCGCTTTTGGTGCTTTAGGTACTGCGATTGGTTTTGGTCTTTTGGGTGGTCGTTTCTTAGAAGCGGTTGCACGTCAGCCAGAGCTTGCTCCACAATTACAAACTCGTATGTTCTTGATCGCAGGTCTTCTTGATGCTGTACCTATGATTGGTGTTGGTATTGGCTTGTTCTTCATCTTCGCCAATCCGTTTGTAGGTTAATCGCTTCATTTCTAACTCCACCATTTGAGGAATAGTGAAATGAATATCAACCTCACATTGCTTGGTCAGGCAATTTCATTTGCGATTTTTGTCGCATTTTGTATGAAATTTGTTTGGCCACCACTAATCGGTGCGATTAGTGAGCGTCAGCGTAAAATCGCTGATGGCTTGAATGCTGCTGAAAAAGCCAAGGCCGACCTTGCTGATGCACAATCACAAGTGAAGCAGGAAATTGATGTAGCAAAAGCACAAGCAGCACAAATCATTGAGCAGGCAAACCGTCGTGCAGCACAAGTCGTCGAAGACGCACGTGTACAAGCGACAACAGAAGGTGAGCGTATTCGTCAGCAAGCTCAAGAAGCTGTTGATCAGGACATCAATGCTGCTCGTGAACAATTACGTCAGCAAGTTGCTGTCTTGGCAGTTGAGGGTGCAGAGAAAATTCTGGCTCAACAGGTTGATGCAGCAGCTCACGATGCCATGCTTAAACAGCTGGCAGCAAAACTTTAAGCGAGGCGAAATATGGCTGAACTCTTGACGTTGGCACGCCCTTACGCCAAAGCAGCATTTGCTTACGCATCTGAGCAGAATGCAGCGGATACATGGTCATCTGCATTGCTAATGCTTGGAGCAACAGTGCAAGATGAAGCATTTTCCGCTTATATCAATCGCCCAGAGCTTACTCCTGCCCAAAAAGTCAATGCTTTAACCAAAGTGTTGGGTGCAGAGCAAACGATAGCGGCAATGACAAACTTTCTAACCCTGCTTGCAGAAAATGGTCGTTTGGCATTGTTGCCTGAAATTTCGGCAGAGTACGAATTGCTTAAAGCACGAGGTAATAATGCAGTCGATGTGGTTATCGAATCTGCATTTCCACTGTCTGCGGTACAGGAACAGTTAATCGTTGATCGTTTGGAAAAACGTTTGAATAAAACTGTAACAGCAACAGTTGAAGTGAACCCTGATTTAATTGCAGGGGTGGTAATTCGTGCAGGCGATCAAGTGATAGATGATTCTGCGCTGAACAAGCTTGAAAAAATGCGAACTCGTCTTCTTGCTTAAACACAAGAATGAACATACAAAGAATTGAGGTAATAGCGCAATGCAACAACTGAATCCATCCGAGATCAGTGCGCTCATTAAACAGCGTATCGGCGATCTGGACACCAGCGCGACCGCAAAAAATGAGGGTACCATCGTTATGGTATCTGACGGTATCGTGCGTATTCACGGTCTGGCAGATGCCATGTACGGTGAGATGATCGAATTTGACGGCGGCTTATATGGTATGGCACTGAACCTTGAACAGGATTCAGTGGGTGCTGTAGTTTTAGGTAGTTACCTAGGCTTGCAAGAAGGTCAAAAAGCTCGTTGTACTGGTCGTGTATTAGAAGTCCCAGTAGGTCCTGAACTGCTTGGTCGTGTTGTGGATGCCTTGGGTAATCCAATCGACGGCAAAGGGCCTATTGATGCAAAATTAACTGACAAAGTCGAAAAAGTTGCACCTGGTGTAATTTGGCGTCAATCGGTTGATGAGCCTGTACAAACAGGTTATAAATCAGTCGATACCATGATTCCAGTCGGCCGTGGTCAGCGTGAGCTCATCATTGGTGACCGTCAGACAGGTAAAACTGCGATGGCTATCGATGCGATCATCGCACAGAAAAACTCTGGCATTAAATGTGTCTATGTTGCGATTGGTCAAAAACAATCTACCATCGCCAACGTGGTACGTAAGCTCGAAGAAACTGGTGCAATGGCATATACCACTGTGGTGGCTGCTGCGGCTGCTGATCCTGCATCTATGCAGTATCTTGCACCGTATTCTGGCTGTACCATGGGTGAATATTTCCGTGACCGTGGTGAGGATGCACTGATTATTTATGATGATTTGTCTAAGCAAGCAGTTGCTTACCGTCAAATTTCATTGCTACTTCGTCGTCCACCAGGTCGTGAAGCGTATCCAGGTGACGTATTCTATCTTCACTCACGTCTTCTCGAGCGTGCATCTCGTGTATCAGCAGATTATGTTGAGAAGTTTACGAATGGTGCGGTGACGGGTCAAACAGGTTCTTTAACTGCATTGCCAATCATTGAAACGCAAGCAGGTGACGTATCTGCATTCGTACCAACCAACGTGATTTCGATTACCGATGGTCAGATCTTCCTTGAGACATCATTATTTAATGCAGGTATTCGTCCTGCGGTAAACGCAGGTATTTCGGTATCTCGTGTTGGTGGTGCTGCTCAAACCAAGATTATCAAAAAATTGGCTGGTGGTATCCGTACTGCACTTGCACAATATCGTGAATTGGCTGCGTTTGCTCAGTTTGCTTCTGATTTGGACGAAGCAACCCGTAAACAGCTTGAGCATGGTCAGCGTGTAACAGAGCTCATGAAGCAAAAGCAATATGCACCTTACTCGATTGCAGATCAGGCAGTGTCTGTCTATGCCTCGAATGAAGGGTATATGACTGATGTTGCAGTAAACAAAATCGTTGATTTTGATGCGGCATTGATTGCTTACTTCCGCTCTGAAAAAGCTGCATTGATGCAAAATATCGATGAAACTGGTGATTATAACAAAGACATCGAAGCTGAAATTAAAGCAGGTATTGAGAGCTTCAAAGCGACTCAAGCTTACTAATCGGTTATCAATATAACCTTTGGCTAAGTTTGATTCACGGATCAACCATCGAAAGCCTGTTGTTCGGGCTTTCGAGAATTAGGTTAAGCGTATGGCAAATTTAAAAGAGATTCGCGCCAAAGTAGCGAGCATCAAATCGACGCAAAAAATTACGCGTGCGATGCAGATGGTTGCTGCTTCTAAAATGCGTCGTGCGCAAGAGCGTATGGCACGAGGTCGCCCGTATGCCGAAAATATGCACCGTGTAATTGCTCATTTGGTACAAGCCAATCCAGAATACAAACATCGCTATATGATTGAGCGTCCAGTGAAACGTGTGGGTTATATCATCGTTTCATCGGATCGTGGTCTGGCAGGTGGTTTGAACATTAACTTGTTCAAAAAAGTGGTGCAGCATGTACAGCAACAACGTGAGCAGTCAATTGAAGTTGAGTTTGCTTTAATTGGTCAAAAAGCGGTTTCGTTTTTTAAGAATTACGGCGGTAAAGTGGTAAGTGCGGCAACCCAGTTGGGTGATGCACCAGATGTAGAGCAATTAACAGGTTCTGTACAGGTCATGTTAGATGCGTTTGATAAGGGTGAATTAGACCGTGTGTATTTGGTGTCTAATAGCTTTATCAATGCAATGACCCAGAAGCCAACTGTTCAACAACTTGTTCCATTGGCAGAAGCGAATGACGATTTAAAACTCAACCGTACTTATGGTTGGGATTATCTGTATGAACCAGAGGCAGAAGAATTGCTCAATGGTTTATTGGTTCGTTATATCGAGTCTGTAGTCTATCAGGGTGTGATTGAAAATATCGCATGTGAACAATCTGCACGTATGGTGGCAATGAAAGCTGCAACCGATAACGCAGGTCAGTTGATTAAAGATCTACAACTTATTTACAACAAGCTGCGTCAAGCTGCGATTACTCAGGAAATTTCTGAAATCGTTGGCGGTGCCGCTGCCGTTTAACAGTATTTATTTGAATTGAGGAGACAGCAATGAGTAGCGGTCGTATCATTCAGATCATCGGCGCGGTTATCGACGTCGAGTTTGAACGTAATAGCGTTCCAAAGATCTATGACGCTCTCCATGTTGATGGCACTGAAACTACTTTGGAAGTGCAGCAACAATTGGGTGATGGCGTGGTTCGTACCATTGCCATGGGTTCTACTGAAGGTCTTAAGCGTGGTCTTAACGTGACCGATTCAGGTGCCCCAATTTCTGTACCAGTCGGTGTAGGCACATTGGGTCGTATTATGGATGTATTGGGTCGCCCGATTGATGAGGCTGGTCCTGTACAAACTGACACGACTTGGGCGATTCACCGTCAAGCACCATCTTATGCCGATCAAGCAGGTTCTACAGAACTTCTTGAAACAGGTATTAAAGTCATCGACTTACTTTGCCCGTTTGCGAAAGGTGGTAAAGTTGGTCTGTTCGGTGGTGCGGGTGTGGGTAAAACCGTAAACATGATGGAACTCATTAACAACATCGCAAAAGCACACTCAGGTTTATCTGTGTTTGCTGGTGTTGGTGAGCGTACTCGTGAAGGGAATGACTTCTATCATGAGATGAAAGATTCCAACGTACTTGACAAAGTTGCGATGGTATATGGTCAGATGAACGAACCACCAGGTAACCGTTTACGTGTTGCTTTGACTGGTTTGACCATGGCGGAATATTTCCGTGATGAAAAAGACGAAAACGGCAAAGGTCGTGACGTTCTTTTATTCGTGGATAATATCTACCGTTATACACTGGCAGGTACGGAAGTATCCGCATTGTTAGGTCGTATGCCATCTGCGGTAGGTTATCAGCCGACACTTGCAGAGGAAATGGGTGTTCTTCAAGAGCGTATTACATCGACTAAATCTGGTTCGATTACATCTATCCAAGCGGTATATGTACCTGCCGATGACTTAACCGATCCATCGCCTGCAACAACCTTTGCTCACTTAGACGCAACTGTGGTATTGAGCCGTGATATCGCATCAAGTGGTATTTACCCAGCGATTGATCCATTAGATTCGACTTCTCGTCAATTAGACCCATTGGTTGTTGGTGAAGAGCATTACTCGATTGCACGTAGCGTACAAAACGTATTGCAACGTTATAAAGAGTTAAAAGACATCATCGCCATCTTGGGTATGGATGAGTTGTCGGAAGAAGATAAACTTGTAGTTTATCGTGCACGTAAAATTCAACGTTTCTTCTCACAACCATTCCACGTTGCCGAAGTATTTACTGGTGCCCCTGGTAAATATGTACCACTTAAAGAAACCATTCGTGGCTTTAAAGGTATCCTAGCAGGTGAATACGATCATCTTCCTGAACAAGCGTTCTATATGGTGGGTGGTATTGACGAAGCGATTGCAAAAGCAGAGAAACTGTAATTAGCAACGCTCATGAGGAGGCTATCTTATGGCAACGATGCAATGTGACGTAGTCAGTGTCAAAGAGTCGATTTACTCTGGACAGGTGTCTATGCTTATCGCTAAAGGTGCAGGTGGTGAACTGGGTATTTTACCAGGTCACGCCCCACTGGTGACTTTACTACAACCAGGTGCGATTCGTGTGCAGTTGGCAAATGGTACAGAAGAGATTGTCTATGTATCAGGTGGTGTATTAGAAGTTCAACCACATGTCATTACGGTACTTGCAGATACTGCTATCCGTGCGGACAACTTGGATGAAGCAGCAATTTTAGAAGCTCGTAAACAGGCTGAAATTTTGCTTGCCAATCAGAAAAGTGAGTTGGATTCTGCTGCAGCATTGGCTGCACTTGCAGAAACTGCGGCACAGCTTGAGACCATTCGTAAAATTAAAAATCGTGCAATGTAAGATTGTGGGATTTTAAGGGCAGCCGAAAGGCTGCTTTTTTATTTGGAAATATAAAAATACGAGGGGAAATTAGCCATTTTGTGGCATAAAATGGTACAATGAATACTGAAATAGAGGGGCTTGTGATGACGATGCTGGTGAAAAAACGCATACAATATACGGTTGATCAAGCGATTTGTGAATCTGCCGAATATATTATGGCGAAAGCAGGTTTGACACCCGCAACCATACTCAGTATGGTGTATGCTGAAATTGCCAATACAGGCAAAATTCCTGTGACTGTACAGGTGAGTAAAGAAGATTTCCTCACAGCGAAATTGATAGAAGCAAGTTATAAT
>SSHE01000025.1 GCA_008017315.1 Acinetobacter sp. | reverse complement strand
CTATATTATTATTGATACGCCTCCAGTATTAGCCGTGACAGATGGTATCATTATCTCGCAATATGTAGGGGTGAATTTATTGATTGCTCGCTATGCAAAATCACACATGCGTGAGCTTGAACTAAGCATTAATCGTTTTGAGCAAGCTAATACCAAAGTGAATGGCTTTATTCTTAATGATGTTCAACGAGGAAATGGTGGGTATGGGTATGGGTATGGGTATAATTATAACTATGCGTATAAAGCAGCTAAAGACAAAGATGATTAATTTTTTACACTTAATACTTTGTTTTTAAATATTTTTTAAATACATTTTATGAAACTCATTCTCGCCCCGATGGAGGGGCTTACCGACCCACTCATGCGGGATATTCTCACGCAAGTGGGTCATTATGACTGGTGTGTGACTGAGTTTATCCGTGTCACCGATAGCGTTTTACCCGACCATGTTTTTTATGCGTATTGTCCCGAATTACAACAACAAGGCAAGACTGCATCTGGCACACCTGTTCATGTGCAATTTTTAGGTAATCATCTTGACATGTTGGCTGCCAATGCCGTCAAAGCTGTACAGCTCGGTGCACCCGCCATTGATTTAAACTTTGGTTGTCCTGCCAAGACGGTTAATAGGCATCGTGGTGGTGCGGTACTCCTCGATGAGCCTGAGACTTTATATGCGATTGTCAAATCGGTACGAGATGCAGTGCCGCAGCATATTCCTGTGTCTGCCAAAATGCGTTTAGGTTATCTGGATGACCTACACACGCTGGAGAATGCATTCGCTTTGCAGGCTGCTGGTGCAAGTTGGCTGACGATTCACGCTCGTACCAAAAGTGATGGCTACACGCCACCTGCCTATTGGGAGAAAATTGCCCCTTTAAAACAGCATATTCAGATTCCCATCATTGCCAATGGTGAAATCTGGACAGTGAACGATGCCAAAGCCTGTCAGGCACAATCGGATTGTGTAGATTTGATGCTTGGACGTGGTGCAGTCACCACCCCTGATTTGGTGAATTGTATTCGTCAAGGTCATGAACAGCAGCGTTTATTATGGCGAGACATTTTTGGGTTACATATTCGTTTCTTACAAGGGCATTATAAAACTGAAATTGGCTTAATCGGGCGTTATAAACAATGGCTCGGTATGATGACCAGAGCTTATCCCGAAGCAGAACACCTCTGGCAACAGGTCAAAAAAATTAAAAGTATGCCTGAATTACTCTTTATCCTTGAAAATTCTACACATTAAATCTTGACTCAAAAAGTTTAATTTTTATGTAATTAAATCTTGCCCAGAAGCCATTCCTATCATATTATTAGTTTTTCCAATGATATATCGTTTGATTGTCAGTGTTTTAGATGAACTTTTTGGAATGTGCAATACATTCTACTTTTTACTTTATTTTAAAGTCTGTTTGGACTTTGTTTTTATGGTCAAGCGTTCCTTGTTTTGTCATGGCTTGGCTTTATTCTTGCTAATGTTTCGATATTAGTATTCACAGATTAAACATGGGATACGATAGTGCTATTTTTAATTATTTTATTACCCTTACTCGTCGGCACAACGCTAGTTTGGGGGCTGGATAAAATTTCACGGCAAATCACTGCTGTGGGTGCAAGCACAATCAGTATTTTATGTTTTGTTCTGCTCGCCAGTTATATTCCCACCTTACAACAGCAGGATGCGATACAGGCAACGTTTGCATGGTTACCCAGTTTGGGGATGAATATTGCGTTACGCCTTGATGCTTTAAGTCTAATGTTTGGTTTATTGATTAGTGGGATTGGTACACTGATTTTTATTTATGCCTATTATTATTTGGGACAAAAAAATTCTTTAGCAAAACTTTATAGTTTATTGATGCTCTTTATGGCGGCCATGCTGGGGATTTCCTTATCCAACAACTTACTTATTTTATTGGTTTTTTGGGAACTCACCAGTATTTCTTCATTTTTATTGGTGGCCTATTGGCAACGTTATGAAGCAGCACAGCGAGGTTCTCGTATTGCCCTTACCATCACGGGATTGGGTGGTTTGTGTATGCTCGGTGGTTTTATTTTACTGGGGCAAGTGGCAGGCACATATCAGATTGATGCGTTATTTTTACAGCGTGAGATGATTCAAGCCAGTCCTTATTTCACTGCAATTTTATTACTGATTTTGATGGGAGCATTGACCAAAAGTGCTCAATTTCCCTTTCATTTTTGGCTCCCCAATGCCATGGCTGCACCAACACCTGTATCCGCTTATCTACATTCTGCCACGATGGTCAAGGCAGGTATTTTCCTGTTATTACGCTTGTCGCCAATTTTGGTTGGGGCAAGTTTATATCATCATCTGGTGACGATAGTAGGTTTAGTTACGCTGTGTATTGGGGCATTTTTTGCCATTTTTAAGGAAGATTTAAAAGGTTTATTGGCATATTCAACGATTAGTCATTTGGGACTGATGATGTGTCTCATTGGGATAGGTACACCGTTGGCACTTGCCGCAGCGATTTTTCATATGATGAATCATGCAACGTTTAAAGCCGCTCTGTTTATGATTGCTGGCATTATTGATCATGAAACAGGTACTCGGGATTTACGCAAGTTAAGTGCTGTATGGCAATTTTTACCCATTACTGGCACGCTCACCATGGTGACTTGTGCGGCAATGGCTGGCGTACCGTTTACCAATGGTTTTTTATCCAAGGAAATGTTTTTTACCGTGTTATTGGCGAATCATTCAGGTTGGGGATTCATCCTCGTGACCATTGCTGCGACTTTGGCAGGGATTTTTGCGGTGGCCTATTCGGTGCGGATGGTGCATGGGGTATTTTTCGACGCAAAATATGGTACAAAATTACCGAATACACAGATTCACGAACCTGCAAAAGGTATGCTCGCACCTGTGGCATTGCTGGCTCTGCTCTGTGTTTTGGTCGGAGTTTTGCCTGCATTTTTTGCTGAGCATATCGTGAATGTGGTGACGATGGCGACTGTACAACATCAACAATTTCCAGCTGTTCATCTTGCACTGTGGCATGGGCTGAATATCCCTTTGATGATGAGTTTGATTGCTCTCATGGGTGGGCTGTTATTTTATTTCCAGCTTGCCAAGACTGGGCGTATTCGTCAGATTGACCTTGACCCTGTGCTGGGTAAATGGCGTGGGGTGGTATTGTTTGATTTATTTTTAAAACACTTATTACTCAATAGCCGTAAAATAAGAAAATTCACCGAAACAGATTCTTTACAGAATTATCTCTTTATCATGGTCTGTTTTAGTATTTTTATCGCAACCTTACCGATGTATGGTTTTGATATTAGGCAAGGGACTCGGGAACTATTGGATGCTCCTATTATTGCGATGATTTTTTGGCTATTACTGATTGCTGCCTGCTGGATGATGCTGTGGTTTCATCATGAGCGAATCAAAGCCGTCTTGATCAGTGGTGCAATCGGTTTAGTGGTCACGATGGTATTTATTGTCCTATCCGCACCAGATTTGGCACTGACTCAGATTACTGTTGATGTTGTCACGACCGCCTTATTGCTGATGAGTTTATCCTTATTGCCACAGCTTACCCCATACGAATCAACACGTACCCAACGTTGGCGTGATGCGATTTTGGCGATTGCTGGCGGTCTAGCGATTGGTTGGATCACTTGGCTGGTCATGACACGTGACCATCAATCTATTTCATGGTTCTTTATGCAGCAATCGATACCTCTGGGTGGTGGTACCAATGTGGTGAATGTCATTCTTGTGGATTTCCGTGGCTTTGATACCTTTGGTGAGATTACCGTACTTGGCATTGCCGCAATTGGTGCACTGTGTATGATGGATGGTATGCGTGCACATGGCACAACCATCACTCAAGGACTCAGGTATCGTTTTAACCCTTCACCACTTATGCTACGTATTACTATGTCATGGGTACTACCACTGGCAATCGTGGTGAGTTTATATATTTTCTTGCGTGGGCATAATTTATCTGGTGGTGGTTTTATTGCAGGGCTGATTACTGCAACCGCATTGATTATCCAATATCTGGCATTGGGTCAAGATGAAACAGAACGATTACTCAAAGCCAATTCTGGACGTTTATATGAGCAATGGATTGGTATTGGCCTATGTATTGCAGGGCTGACAGGTATGGCGGCTTGGGCATGGGGCAGACCTTTTCTGACCAGTGCACAGGTACACATTCATCCTGTTCTTATCGGTGATCTACATCTTGCTTCGGCAGCAGCTTTTGATCTTGGGGTTTATGCCACTGTTGTTGGTGCAACCATGCTCTTAATTTCAGTGCTGGGTGATGCTCGCCATTCGAGTATGTCTGGCCCAGTACAAGGAGGATAATTGATGATCAGTATGGAATTTTTAATCGCTTCTGGTGTGGGTATTGTGACCGCAACAGGGATTTATCTCCTCCTGCGACGCCGTACTTTTCCTGTGGTGCTTGGTTTGGTGATGATTGGTTATGCGGTGAATATTTTTTTGTTCAGTATGGGCAGACTACAATTGAATGCCCCTGCCATTTTAACCGATGCCACACGTGTGACTGATCCTTTACCACAGGCACTGGTACTCACTGCTATTGTCATTGGTTTTGCAACCACTGCTTTTGTGATTCAATTGGCTTTACGCAGTCGCTTCGAATCAGGCAATGATCATATTGATGATGTCGATGACCCAATCGAAATCTACGATCCACGTGAGGATGCACCTTGATGACATTTCTCACCGATTTCTGGCTGACACATTTTCCGATCCTAAGCATCTTGTTGCCTGCCTTGACCAGCATTTCTCTCATTTTACTGGGTAATCCTGGTTCAGGTTCATTGGCACAGGACTGGCGGCAACCTGTTCGTCATGCCATCAGTTGGACATCGGCAGCTTTAGGTTTAGTTCTCGCCATTCTCATGCTCAATTTCGCCAGCTCAGGGCAAATTAAAATCTATCAACTTAGCGAATGGACAGCACCCTTTGGTATTGTATTGGTGGTCGATAGACTCGCCGCCATGATGGTACTTTTAACTTATAGTCTTGCCTTGCCGATTTTATGGTATGCCAGTGCCGAATGGGACACTCGAGGGCGTTATTTTCATACCATGTTGCATTTTTTATTAATGGGTATTTGTGGTGCTTTCTTAACAGGGGACTTGTTTAACCTCTTTGTTTTTTTTGAAATTTTACTCATGGCTTCTTATGTCCTGCTCTTACATAGCCAAAGTAAAGCCCGTTTTGCCTTGGGGGTGCATTATGTCATTCTCAATCTTTTGGCTTCTGCCCTGTTTCTGATTGGTTTAGGACTCATTTACGGCAATGTGGGCAGCCTAAATATGGCTGATGTAGCACGATTACTCCCGACCTTAGACAGTGACAGCCACCAAATGGCTCTAACAGGTGCAATGTTATTATTCGTAGTCTTTGGGATTAAAGCCGCTATGCTACCTGTGGGGTTCTGGCTACCCAAAGTCTATGCGGTAGCAGCTACACCGATTGCAGCGATCTTTGCATTGATGACTAAAGTTGGGATTTATGCCATTTTACGGGTACATGGTACAGTCTTTGCCGATAGTTCAAGTTTAAAATTATTTAGTGCCTGTTTGTTGCCCATTGGCATTGCAACAACGCTCTATGGCGTGATTGGTGCGATTGGTACAGAACGCTTACGGCGTTTTATCGGTTTTATGGTACTGTCATCCATTGGCACAATTCTGATTGCCCTTGCACTTGCGACCACACAGGCATGGGCGGCTGCACTCTACTACCTCATTCATAGTACCCTTATTGCAGCATGTTTTTATCTGCTGGCTGAATGGGTCATCGTACAACGTGGCGATGAATTTAAAGACCATTTTAAACTTGCACCTGCGATCAAGCAAAATCGTTTGGTGAGTGTGCTTTTTTTCATCATGGCTTTAATGATGGCAGGATTACCGCCGTTTAGTGGCTTCATTGGTAAAGTCATGTTATTGCAAAGCACACACACGCATACATGGCAAATTGCCATTATTTTGATGATTTTACTGGTGAGTATCCTGAGTATTCTAGCATTTGTCCGTGTTGGTTTTATTTTGTTTTGGCGTGCAGAACCGCCTGAAGATAATCCACAAAGTACTGCATTTGCTACTTATCAGGCACTGCCTGATCAACCCACTGCACGTTTAGATATGACGATTTACCTGTTATTGGCAGGGTTACTGGTGTATGCCGTGTGTGCCGAACCAGTCTATCGCTATACGTATGCCACAGCACAGCAATTACAACAGCCACAGCATTATCAGGATATTTTACTGAAAAAAGATGCAACGCAAAGTGTCATTAGTGTCCAACCTTTTGACCCAGAATATTTGCCAGTATTACGTGATGCCAAAACTGACCCAGACCAATATCAAGACTATATTCCTTATCTGTTATCAGACAAAACCTTGGCAGGGAAAAATATTGCTCCAGCTCAAACACAGCAAGAGGGAGATGCCAAACCCATGTACAGCCCTGACCAACATGCCAAAATCCTGCCCATGGAGGACACGCCATGATACGTATTAAACAGATTCTATTCCGTATCTTTCCTCATCCCTTAGTCTCTACCATTGTATTGGTCTCGTGGTTAATGCTACAACATAGCTTATCCGTGGGCAATATTTTATTGGCACTCCTACTCGGCTGGGGGATTCCCAAACTGTTACAAAATTTTATTGTCCGCACACCCAATATCAACTGGTCAGAAGCGATTAAATTATTCTTTGTCGTGCTTTGGGATATCATCATTTGTAATATCCGTGTGGCAAAACTGGTACTTGGTTCATCGAAAAACCTACATCCACAGTGGTTTCGTGTACCCTTGGATACCAATCATGACCAAGTGAATAGTTTATTGGCAATGATTGTCACCACCACTCCCGGCACAGTCACCGCAGGTATTGACCAACAACGTGGTGATATCTTAGTACACAGCCTCAATACCAGCGACACCGCATTTGAAATTCAGGATATCAAAACACGCTATGAACAGCCCTTAATCCGTATTTTCAATGCCTATGATGCCATCCATGTCGAAGAGCAGCGATTATGATCATTTTACCTTATGTACTTATGCTGAGTATCTCGGTGATTGCGATTGCCATATCTGCTTGTCTCATACGCTTAATTATCGGGCCATCCGTGATTGACCGCTTACTGGCACTAGATACCTTGTTTTTAAATGCAACTTGCTTAATTGTTGTACTGGGCGTGTACTGGGCAACTACAGATATGTTTGAAGCTGCCTTACTGGTTGCCATGCTAGGTTTTGTCTCAACTGCTGCATTGGCACGCTATTTTACCACGGGTCATGTCATTGATTAGGAGAAAAAAATCATGCAACTCTTGATTGAAATTATCGTGTCTATGCTCTTAATCATTGGTTCATTTTTTATTTTGGTCGGTGCAGTGGGTATCCTACGTCTGCCAGACTTATTTATGCGACTTCATGCACCTGCCAAAGCCAGTACCCTTGGTTTGGGTAGTTTTTTGCTTGCATCTATTGTCTATTCTGCCTTTCAGTTACGGTTTGGTTTTCCCGAATTGTTAATCACTTTACTGGCTTTTATTACTGCCCCTGTATCCGCTAATCTTTTGGCACAAGCAGCGATTCACCTTAATTTACGCTCTAAAAGTGGCAATGTTCCCGAAGCACTCGATCGCCCATTGCCATGGCAACGTTATCAGCGTCCTGAGCGAGGCTATGGGGTAAAACGACGTAGCAAATAAAAAACCCATAATCCTTAGACTATGGGTGAGAATTTTTTAATAGCTATCATAGCCTTTATATAAAGGGAATGTACCTTGTGTTGGTTGTATCACAATATCATCAATCATCCAACCACGGAAACCATTATATAGCTCATCCTCCGTTTTAAATTCAAATCTCAATTTCACATTGGACTGCCCAGCGTATTCATCTAAAGAAATCATTTCTTGTTGTGACATTGCAGGTGCTGTATTAAATCCAAAGTTGGAAAAAGGCAATGGTTCTCTATCTAAATTTGAATCAGGATCTGATAACGGGTTCAATCTAGCAATCGTTTTAAAGGTTTTACCATTATCTATCGAGACTTGAATATTCATCAAGTCAAATCCATCCTCATTTGGATTGACTGATTCAATTTCCCACCAAGTTTTAAAGGTTAGGCTAATTGGTTTTGCAACTTTACTTAGATCTATAGATGGTGATGTCAGCATACCTTGATTATCTATAATAGATGTTCCTCCATCCAACCCTGTTTTATCATATTCTGACTGCTCACCAAGAAAATTACCATGACTCGTATTTCCATACCAATATGCAAAATTACCTTGTAATGGTTTTGGTACAACCCCTTTAGTTGTATCATTTGGTGCTAATTTTACATACTTATCAACCAAAGCATTGGTAATATTCTGATTACTCTGTAATAAGTTCCATTTTACGGTATCAACGGTTTGGTCTATCTGCCATAAACTACGAGTTGCTGAATCCGCCTCAAAGGTTTCTTTCCAAATCACTTGTTGATTGCCATTTTTTTGACTAAGTTGGAATACATTTCCTGAAGAAGACATATTCGTAACCGCTACCGATTGGACAAGTGCATTATAACCTTCAGCATTTACCATTAAATTCGCTTTCTTTAAAGCATCCACCAATTTATCTGACACATTAAAGGTTAATTTAAAATGTCCCTGATGATCCGTCATCGCCGTTGTAAATGCACCATTGGTCTCTGCCCCAGCTGACAAAGATACTTGTGCATTTGCAAGCGGTTTACCATTCGTCATGACTTGCCCAGCTAATGAACCAACGACCGCTTTCACCACCTCACATGTTTCATCATTGCAACTCATAGGTGAAATTACGACAGTTGCCTGAGCAGTATTTGTTTTTTGAACTAAAAATGCCGTAATAGTATCAACATTTTGTTTTTTCACCCAGACATAGTATTGATCTGGCATAAGAGAATCTACTTTCAGCACGCCATTACCATCCGTACCAAATGATGCCGTACCAAAGTCTGCTGCAACAGGTAATTTTACCGATTCAAGAAAAATCGAACCTTGCCCCTTATATTCTTCACCCCATTCTTTAGAAGATAATATTTTGACAGTAGCATTCACAATAGGTTGATTATTCGCATCTAATAGTTGAATTTCTGAGATTTTAGTGACGGGTTCTTCTTGAATAGGTGGCTTATCTCCTGGTTTTTCAACTGGCTGTTGCTCAGAAGGATTATTATCACTTCCATCACTCCCACCACCACATGCTACCAAAACCGTTGAACACAGCATAGCCAATAAACTTTTTTTAAAAATCATAGTGTTAACCTCATTAATATATAGTTTACAACGTATTATTAAATTTACCATATGAATTCCATTGTATTTTTAAGATACATCATCAATCCATATTTACGCCAGTTTACAATACTTATGATTTAAATTGACATTTTTTCATCACTTAAATTATAAATCAGCAAGATGTTTTGCTCCGCCAAAAGTAAATCAGTAGTGGTATGATCTCGACAAAGCAGTTGTAGTTCACCAAATTAACAAAAATATGTTTCAAAACAGAGATGAGATGACCCTTTTGCAATAAAAATAGCGTGAAATAAGTATAAAAATGATACGGTTTAGTGTACATGGTAGATAGTATTATAGTCTTTTCACGTAATACAATTACAAGTATTTAAAAGTAGTACATATAGCCTGTATTAACTCCTCACCTTGAGATAAAGCCTGCTTGACTTGGTTTTTTAGAACAGCCCAACAT
>SSHE01000059.1 GCA_008017315.1 Acinetobacter sp. | reverse complement strand
GTACATTATCAGGTTTCACTCATACGACATCAACAACTGTTGTGATGCTTGGTTATATGATTTTCCTCTTTGGCTTCGTACTGTAGTGGCATAATAAAATTAGACAGCGACTAAGAGGTTATACTAAACCAAAGCAGCAAATTATATTGTCCATACAAGCATTTGAAGACAACATTTACGATGGCCACACGATAGAACCCTTACTCAATCAACTCGAAAAACACCATGCGATATTGCCCAAAGAACTGGTTTACGACAGAGGTGGCAAAGGCAGTGCGAAAATCAAAGGAGTTGATATTCTGATACCATCCCCACCGAAAAAATCTGACAGTACGTACCCAAAAACGAGAGAAACGCAGCAAATGTAGAGCACGAGCAGCGATAGAACCGATTATGGGACACTTAAAGAGCGATTTTAGAATGCAGTCCTGTTATCTTTGTGGTAAATATTACATATAAATCAATGTCTTACTATCAGATACCGCATGGAACATAAAGAAATTGATAAAAATTCTCATCAATTCTTTTTTGTGCCTATTTTTTATACGTGAATTTATGCAAATATAGCTACAAAATTCACGTCAGTTACGGTGTGTCGCTTGATATTTAGCGATTATTAAGGAACGACTAAATATGCGTAATACTCTGATAAATCTGCTCAAGTATCAATGTCGGCTGTTGTGCTTGTGTAATCGGACGACCAATCACCAAATGTGTTGCACCATCTCGTATCGCTTGTTCAGGCGTAACAATACGTTTTTGATCATCCGCATTCACACCCATCGGGCGAATCCCTGGGGTAATGAGCTGAAACTCTGGTTTCACCACCTGACGCAAAAGCGGTGCTTCCTGTGCCGAGCACACCACACCATCCAAACCACAATCCTGTGTTAATTTCGCTAGGCGTAACACTTGCTCTTTCGGCTCAATGTCTAGTCCTATATCTCGCAAATCCTCACGCCCCATTGATGTCAGTACCGTCACTGCAATCAACAGCGTCTGGTGCTGATGTATCTGCAATCGCTGAACACAGGTCTCCATCATTTTACGTCCACCACTGGCATGAACATTAACCATCCATACCCCCATATCTGCAGCTGCCAGTACTGCTTGTGCGGTCGTATTGGGAATATCATGGAATTTTAAATCCAAAAACACCTCAAAGCCCCTAACATGTAGAGCTTTCACTATTTCTGGCCCCGTATGGGTAAATAATTCTTTACCTACTTTTACACGACAAAGACGAGGATCTAATTGATCTGCAATATGCAAAGCATCTGCATAACTTTTGGCATCAAGTGCGACAACAATACTCAAAATATTTTTTCCACATGATAAAATTAAAGCCCATTATAATGGGCTTTTATCTTCTGCGTGAATATCCAGTACGGTTTTTTCGTGTTTAGCTGATGCCGCAGCTTCAGCAGCAGCCGTTTTCGCTACCTGAATTTGTTCACGTCGAAGATGTTCTATATCTTTACGCAAATGTTTAATTTCCCAACTTTTTTGAATGACTTTAAAAACCAAAATCCCCAACAATAACCCTATCACCACACCAAGAGCCAAAGTGAGCAACAACAGCAACCCCAGACGCATGACAGGCACAGTGGTAAACAATAAATCCACTTGTAATTCTGCTGGATTTTTAAGCACTAACGCCAAAGCATACGAAAATATCGCAAGCAATACCGCTGTTAAAAATATACGCATACCATCAACCTTATATTAAAGTCTTATGTGCCTGCTTTTTCATTCACCGCATCACGCAGTGCTTTACCTGGTTTAAAGTGTGGTACCGCCTTGGCAGAAACATCTACTTTTTCACCTGTTTTTGGGTTACGCCCCAAACGTGGCTGACGATGATGCAGAGCAAAGCTACCAAAACCACGAATTTCAATACGTTGATTGGTCGCCAAAGCTGCAATCATGTGGTCAAGCATAATCCTCACCGCATCTTCAACGATAGGCTCAGACAGATGCTGGTTTTTTTCTGCAATCTGAACGATTAAATCAGATTTATTTAATGCTGTATCCATAGTCATGAACTCTTATCCTCATCACGTTTTTTTTATCATAACCTGTTTAAATACAAAAAGGTAGCACTAGAATGATATCTAATACTACCTTTTACATATTTATAATAAATTTTTTGTAAATATGGTCACAAAAAACCTAATTTAAATTGTACTTATTTGCTTTGAGCAGCTTTAATCAAATCACCTAAAGTTTTAGGGCCATTGCTTTCAGATACTTGCGTAGCAGCAGCTTGACGTGCAGTGTTGATGGCTTCTTTCTCTTCAGCCTCATCTTTCGCTTTGATAGACAAGTTGATTGAACGAGATTTACGATCAACATTGATGATTTTCGCTTCAACTTCTTGACCTACTTCAAGGAATTTAGTCGCATCTTCAACACGGTCACGGTTGATTTCAGAAGCTTTAAGCGTTGCTTCGATGTCATCAGCCAATTTCACTGTAGCACCTTTAGCATCAACAGCAGTTACAGTACCTTTAACTAAAGCACCACGCTCATTGGCAGCAAGGAAATCATTGAATGGGTCGCTATTTAACTGTTTGATACCTAAGCTAATACGGTTACCTTCTGCATCAACAGATAGGATAAGAGCCTCAACTGTATCACCTTTCTTATAACGACGGATAGCTTCTTCGCCCTGTTCGTTCCAAGAAATATCAGACAAGTGAACCAAACCATCAATACCACCAGCAAGACCGATAAAGATACCGAAGTCAGTGATTGATTTGATTGAACCAGAAACTTTTGCACCTTTCTCGTGGCTTTTCGCAAACTCTTCCCATGGATTCGCACGTGTTTGTTTGATACCAAGAGAAATACGACGACGCTCTTCATCAACTTCAAGCACCATAACATCAACTTCATCACCAATCTGAACAACTTTAGATGGGTGGATGTTTTTGTTGGTGTGATCCATTTCAGAAACGTGTACTAGACCTTCTACGCCTTCTGCAATTTCTGCGAAGCAACCATAATCAGTCAAATTGGTTACACGAGCTTTCACGATAGAGCCTTTTGGATAACGGCTCATGATTTCCATCCATGGATCTTGACCTAATTGTTTCAAGCCTAGAGATACACGGTTACGATCTTTGTCAAATTTAAGGACTTTAACCGTCATTTCTTGACCAACTTCAACCACTTCAGATGGATGCTTGATACGTTTCCAAGCCATATCTGTGATGTGTAATAGACCATCAATACCGCCAAGATCAACGAATGCACCGTAATCGGTAAGATTCTTGATTGTACCTGTAACGGTTTGACCTTCTTCAAGTTGAGAAAGCAATGCTTCACGATCAGCAGAGCTAGATGCTTCCATTACTGCACGACGAGAAACCACTACATTGTTGCGTTTTGCATCAAGTTTGATGATTTTGAATTCTTGTGGTGTACCTTCAAGGTGAGTTGTATCACGAATTGGACGTGTATCCACCAAAGAACCTGGCAAGAATGCACGAACTGAACCGATATCAACAGTGAAACCACCTTTGACTTTACCAGAGATAAGACCAGTAACGATTTCGCCAGCTTCGAAGATTTTTTCAAGTTTCGTCCATGTTTCAGCACGTTTTGCTTTTTCACGTGACAAAACAGTTTGACCCATACCATTGTCAAGTGCATCTACCACTACATCAACAGTATCGCCAACCTGAACTTCAAGCTCACGTTGTTCATTTAAGAATTCAGCACGATCAACCACGCCTTCAGATTTAAGACCTGTATCGACAGTTACCCAGTCATCATCAATGCTGACAACTGTACCTTGGATGACTGCACCCTTTTCTACATTCAGGTTTAATTCACTTTCTTCAAAGAGGGCTGCAAAAGATTCGGTCATGTTATACCTAATAAATCAATAAGAAACTTGGGTCAGAACAAGTTCGGTTTGGTTACACAATAGACTAAATGATAGCTCTGACCTACCTAGTCCATTGCAGAGTTAAAAATTTGTACTATATCGCAAGACACTGATCAATATAGGTCGTCATTTCCGTAAAGACATCATCAATACTTAAATGAGAACTATCTATGATTTTAGCATCGGCAGTCGGCTTTAATGGTGCAACCGCACGTTCCATATCACGTTTATCTCGTGTCTCGATATTGGCTAAAATGCCATCTATTCTAGCATCAACCCCTATCGCCTGCAACTGCTTTACTCGGCGTTCGGCTCTGGATTGTGCCGATGCGGTGAGAAAAATTTTTGCCTGTGCCTCTGGAAATACCACACTTGCCATATCACGCCCATCTGCAACCAACCCAGGAGTTTGAGCAAAATCACGCTGACGTTGCAACAAGGCAGCACGTAATTCAGGAATCGCTGCAACTTTGGAAGCATATTCCCCCACAGTTTCAGTGCGAATCTCCAGACTAACATCTTGCTGTTCTAAATAAACCACCAATCCTTGTGCTGTGGCTTTGAATTCAATGTCCAAATGTGTCGCAATCTCAATACATTGCTCAAGTGCTGCGTCCAGTTGTTCCAACAACTGCCGCTTATACAGACACAAACCTAACAAACGATAAATTGCTCCAGAATCAAGTAAATGATAACCATAGTGCTGGGCAATTTTTGCTGCCAAAGTACCTTTACCAGAACCACTCGGACCATCAATGGTAATAATGTTGATTGACATGCCGATTCCAAAGTTTTATTTCATGTTTTTGGCTAATTTTGCCATACCCAGTGTCACTACAAATTTAAGCTGTGACAATACGATGAGGCTAGACAACGGAATTTTACCTTCAAACTCTATCGTATAAGTAACCAGTGTCGCTTGGTCCGATACAGATTGAAATGCTAGGCGTCCCAAATGATGTTTAACCAATGGATTATCAATTAACTTATACTCAATTAACTGATTTTCTTCCACTTTGGTAATTTGCTCTTGTAAAGGTTTAATTTTACCAAACCCCATACGACGAATTGAACCTAGACCATCTGGACGTTGTGGATCAGCAGCATCTTGAACCCGTACGACCTGTACTGGAAAAAACATAGCGTTATAAGTAGCATGCTTTGATAATAAATCAAAAACTTCTGCGACAGGGCGATTAAACTTCTGCTTCACTGTAATTTTTTTATTCATGAATTTGCTCTGAGGTTGAGATTGAATCGGCAGCAAGTTTAGCAGACTTTGTTTGTTGCAGACGCCGATTTTTAAAAAATTGTTTCAACATCTGAGCACTTTCTTTAGCAAAGCACCCGCCTTGATACGCAAAATAATGATTATAAAAGCCTTGTTGTAATAATTGTCGAGCACTCACTAATGATCCAGCACGAGGCTCTAATGCTGCAAACACCACTCGATCCACTCGTGCATGAATCAATGTTCCAACACATTGGGTACAAGGTTCCAAAGTTACATATAAAGTCGTATGTTCTGGTAAGCGATAATTGTTTAGCTGTGCACACGCTTGACGAACCGCTTGCACCTCGGCATGTGCCGTAGGATCAGAACTTGAAATTGGGCAATTATACCCTTGCCCAATAACGTGTCCATCATGCACTAGCACTGCCCCGACAGGAACTTCTTGCCGATCATATGCAATTTGAGCTTGCATCAATGCCTGACGCATCCAATGCAAATCTTCAGCAGAAAACATCACATCTTCAGCAGGAATATCTACTGACATGATTCAATCAAATGATACCATATTGACGTAATACAGCATTCCAACTATCAATTTTTTGACTGATTGGTGGTGTATCTTCAAACAAATCGCGTAAATGTTGTACTGATTTCACCATCCAATCAGGCTGCAAATCTTTGTCCACTAATCGAGCACGCACACCTTCGACAAAATCAGCATGCTGAATCTTCCATGCCGAAATTTCTTCTTCTAGGGTAAAAACATCATTCCATGAACGATGCTGTCTTGCCCATTGCCATAACAACCACGTCAAAGCAGCAGTTGTTGGCGAGCCATTGGTCAGATTCTCACTTGCTTGACGCAACCAATCACTTCTCGCACTCGCTAGACCACAAATCGCCTGATAATCCTGTGTAAAGTCATAGCCACGACAGACGCTATGAATAACATCCAACGAGTCCTGCAATGGCCCAGCTGCAAGCGGACGATGCAGGCTATTTAAAGTATCATCAATGGCACGAAAATTCCCAGCAGGATAATCCTGCCAGCGAATATTCATCAAATGATTGAGCACCATATCCCGCCCTTGTTCACAAATATGGGTTGCCCAGCCTATGCCATAACCACCAGCCGCTGTCATAATTGAGCCTGTTAAACCAATAAATAGCCCAATCGTGCCACGGTCTGCCAGAAAACGAGTTGCACCCACATCAGGATATAAACCGATATTAATCTCAGGCATCGCCAAGCGAGAATGCGGTGTCACCAAACGGAAAGGGACGGCCATAAATAAGCCTAAACCGCCTCCCATAACATAGCCTTCACCCCAAACTACGACAGGCTTGCTATAATGGTGCAGTAAGCGATCGAGTGCATACTCATGTTTAAAAAATGATTTTGCCTGTTCAACTTCGTCATTAATCACTAGCTGGCGTAATTTCCTGACATCACCACCTGCACAAAATGCTTTTGGTGTGGTTGAGTCAAACCAAATCGCTTTCACTGCTTCCTGCTGATGTAAATACTCAAAAATGGAATACAATGCAGTGACAATTTGCTCATCCAGTGCATGTAAGGATTTTGGGCGATTTAATCGCACCACCCACCAACCATTGGTTTTCTCTTCGACCACCACATCAGGATGGTTTATAAAAAAATCAGTTATCATCTTTATGCGTCCAATTGCCAATTTATCGGTTCAATACCATGTTGTATCAGATATTGATTCGTTTTTGAAAATACCTTACAGCCAAAAAAACCACCACGATTTGCCGACAACGGCGATGGATGTGCAGCTTTTAAAACCAAATGCTTATGTACATCAATACGTTGTCCCTTACGTTGTGCATACGCACCCCATAAAATAAATACTACATTCTGACGTTGCTCATTAATCACATCAATCACCGCATCGGTAAATGCTTCCCAACCTTGTTTTTGATGTGACGTTGGTTGTGCTTGCTCAACCGTCAGCACACTATTGAGCAATAATACCCCCTGTTCTGCCCACGCACTCAAATCACCATGTCGTGGAGGAATAATACCCAAATCGGTTTTTAATTCGTGGTAAATATTGCGTAGTGAAGGTGGTAAATCCACCCCTTTATTGACAGAAAAACTTAAACCATTTGCCTGCCCAGCACCATGATAAGGATCTTGTCCCAAAATCACTGCTTTGACTTGATTCAATGGCACATCATTTAATGCCCGAAAAATTTGTGGATTGGGTGGATAAATAATTTTTTGCTGTTGTTGTTTTTCTGCCAGAAAACCACGTAAATTTTGCATGGTATCACTGAGCAACATAGGTGCAAGCGAATATTTCCAACTATCATTTAGTCGGACTCGTGCTAATAGTTCTGTTGCTGCATTATCCTGCATAATCCAACATTTACCCTGTTTTCTAAAGTTGAATTTGTAATTCTACCACAGGATTTTTAAAAATTTGTGCATTTTTTAAATGCTGATATAGGTTTGGCATACTCCATTCTGCCTGTACTTGTTCGGAAAATTCGATTTCATCTAATGACAGCATCCCCATTTGTGGGTTCTCGATATCTTCCAAAAAACACTGTGCATAGCCTGTATCGGTTTCATGCACAATCACCGAATGTACATGAACATCCCGTTCCCCATTCTGGGTTTGGGTTTGTTTCAATACTTCTGCGACCAAAAAGAAGAAAATACGAGAAAATTGCTCCGCTGAAGGTGATACAGGCAAAGCAATCCAGCGTGCGCTAAATTGTTTGCAGGCAGCGATATACTCTACGTTATCCTTATTCCAAAAGGTAATCGCATGGTCAAAACTATCTATTAAATCCTTAATCACACCTTTTAACAGACCAAAGTCATAGACCATCTGTCCATTGTCCAGACCATTAGCGTGTAACAGCACTTCAACTTTATAACTATGTCCATGAATCGAACGCTTGCAACGGTCAGAGCTACAATTTCGTACAATATGTGCATTTTCAAATTTAAACAGTTTACGAATAATCATGACAGCTTCTTTTGGGAATCCCTAATCTTCTGGTCAAGTATAGAACAACTTTTCGTATTGTGAAAAATTTTTATCTTATGCTGAATGTTTCTAAAAGTGTGCTGCTTTCAACATGGCTAAAAACAGCACAATCTTGGTTAAAACAACCGATTCATGCCATTTAATGCAGCGACACGATAAGCCCCCGCCATCGTTGGATAGTTAAAGGTGGTTTCAGCAAAATATTTTAGTGAATTATTCGAGCTGTGCATCACAGCTTGTCCGATATGTACAATCTCCGAGGCATTATTGCCAAAGCAATGAATCCCCAAAATCTCCAGTGTTTCACGATGGAATAAAATTTTTAGCATTCCCACTGTATCGCCTGTAATCTGTGCGCGTGCCAGATGACGGAAAAAAGACTGCCCCACTTCATACGGAATTTTTTCCTCCGTCAGCTGCTGTTCGGTTTTACCAATCGAGGAAATTTCGGGAATAGTATAAATCCCTGTGGGAATATCAGTCACAGGTTTGACATGTTCTTCACCGACCATATTCGCCCCAGCACAACGCCCTTGGTCATAGGCTGCCGATGCCAAGGATGGCCAGCCAATCACATCACCTGCGGCATAAATATTATCCACCTCAGTCTGATAACGCTCATTGACTGCAAGTTGTCCACGGCTATTGGGTTTTAAACCTACATTTTCCAATCCTAAACCATCGGTATTGCCTGAACGTCCATTGCACCACAAAATTGCATCGGCTTTGATTTTTTTGCCACTTTGTAGATGTAGTACCACATGATCATCATGGGTTTCCAAATGGTCAATTTGTTCATTATGCCGCACCAATACGCCTAATTCCCGTAAATAATAGGACAACGCATCGGCAATTTCATCATCCAGATAACTCAGCAATTTGGATTGAGTATTAATCAAATCGACTTTATTATCCAGTCCTGTAAAAATCGACGCATATTCACAACCAATCACCCCTGCACCATAGATAATGATTTTTTGAATCGAATAATCCAGCTCCAAAATAGTATCTGAATCAAACACTCGTGGATGATTAAAATTTAAGCCTTCTGGGCGATAAGGACGACTCCCTGTCGCAATCACTATTTGTTTATACAGCAAAGTTTCCTTGATACCATCTGGGCTAAACACATAAAGGGTATTTTTGTCCTGAATATACGCACGACCATGATAAATATCAATTTTATTTCGATCATAAAAACGGCTATGGGTTTCTACCTGCTGCTGAATCACTTTATGTGCATTACGTAAAATTTGCTTCATGGTGAACTGTTTCCATTCTCCCACTTTCTGAAACAAAGGATCACGCTGATAGCGAGCAATACTGGAAACGGTTTGACGCAAGGCTTTACTTGGGATTGTCCCAACATGAGCACAATTACCACCAAGCTGTTCACGCATATCAATAATAGCCACACGTTTGCCAGACTTTGCCAATTTCATTGCAGCACCTTCACCTGCTGGCCCTGAACCCAAAACCACCGCATCATATTTACTAAAATTGGTATTGGTTACTTCTTTTTTACGTGCTGGCATTCGGTACTCCTTCTAAACAATGCTATCATTATCTTCAACTTATGGATGATAACCTTATCGCCTAATATATGTTAAAAAGACACTCTAAACACTTATACTTTTAGTTATAGCGATATTTTGCAAATGAATAATGCTGTTTACCCTTTCAATGCAAGGATTCGGTATAATTTACTTATTCACAGTGAAGAGATAGATACTGATGTCACAAAACCGTAAACCCGAACAGGGCATTAAGCTTCGTGGTGCTGAAAAAGTTGCTCGGATTCCTGTGAAAGTCATTCCTACGGTTGAAATTCCTCGCAAACCAGACTGGATACGGGTCAAAATGACCGCACCTGAAGAAGTGCAACGTATCAAAACCACTTTGCGTGCACAAAAACTACATACCGTCTGCGAAGAAGCTGCCTGCCCAAATTTACCCGAATGTTTTGGTGGCGGTACCGCAACTTTTATGATTATGGGGGATATTTGTACTCGCCGTTGTCCATTTTGTGATGTCGCACATGGTCGCCCCAATGCCCTTGACCCTGACGAACCACGCCACATGGCAGAAACCATTGCCAATCTAGGCTTAAAATATGCGGTGATTACTTCGGTCGATCGAGATGATTTACTGGATGGTGGTGCACAGCATTTTGTCGATTGTATTCAGGAAACCCGAAAAATCAGCCCTAAAACCTTATTGGAAATTCTTGTACCTGATTTTCGTGGGCGGATGGATGTTGCACTACGCATCATGACCGAATGTCCACCTGATGTATTTAACCATAATATCGAAACTGTACCACGCTTGTATAAAGCTATGCGTCCAGGTTCAGATTATCAACATTCTTTAACGCTACTCAAAATGTTTAAGGAATATTGTCCAGATATTCCAACCAAATGTGGTTTGATGGTCGGAATTGGTGAAACTGAAGCAGAAGTGATTGCCCTACTGGATGATTTAAAAGCACATGATGTCGATTATGTCACCATCGGACAATATTTACAGCCTTCAAAACAACATGCACCGATAGACCGCTTTGTTACCCCAGAAGAATTTGAACGTTATGCCCAGCATGGGCAAAAACTCGGTTTTCGCAATATCTGGTCTGCGCCGATGGTACGCTCAAGTTATTTTGCCGATCGTCAATATTATGGTGAGCCTGTACCTGCGGTACGCCGTAAAATTGCCCCTGAAAAGAAAATTGCTGTGATAGCAGTCGAGGCATGATAAAACAGACAGGCAACCCCATCACGTTTCACCATAAACATGATGAGGTTGTTGTCATTTATCTTTTAACCTTTGATAGAACAGCTACACGTCTTGATTAAATTTAACGTCATCTTTTACTTTTTTATCGTGTGCAACAATTCTTTTGCATCCAAATTCCGCCACACAATACGAACAACCTGATTAATCCTTCGACTCTCACTCAGGCATAATGTGACTTTGTATTCTTGTGTCTTGATGCGATAGGTATATTCTGTTGCACCACAGTTCAGTTTACCATTATTCAACATATATTGGCGTGGCTTGGAAGATTGCGGCATTTTTTTGAGTAGGCTTGCCTCTGTATCACCAATACGAATGGTTTGACCATCTGGTGTTTTCATGGTCATGGTTTGTGTCACCGCAAATTCGGCAGCATAAGGCTGAACAACTGCTGCCAACATGATTGCAGCAAAAAAGAAAAATTTCATGATTTTAACATCACATTTTAGAGCTAAGTGCCATTTATGCCACAAAATGAGAAAAATTAAAATGTGCAGATTCAGATAAAATAAGATTTTTGATCTTTTTCCAGCTAGAATCTACAACATGTGCATTTTTATACACTATTGTGATGCGTGACTTGCTTGATTTCAATGATATTTCCATACAACGACGATTGATTCGTAAACAACGGCGTATATTATCCCCATATGTATTGCGTCAATCTGCACAGCAAATTACCCACAAAATGCTAAGACATCCCAAAATAAAGACAGCACAACATATCGGGCTTTATTTGGATGCTTTTGGTGAAGTACCCACACATCAACTAATCCTTGCGTTATTGCAACAGCACAAACAGGTTTATTTACCTGTCATTTGCAGCATGACACAAAATTTGCAATGGCGTAAAATCTCCTTGGCACAACTTCGCAATCAACGCTTTACCCTACATCGACTGGGCATGAAACAACCGATGCAAGGACGCTGCCGACTTGTGCAAACCTTAGATGTGATGGTCATGCCCTTGGTGATTTTTGACGAACAAGGACACCGTGTTGGCATGGGTGGTGGGTTTTATGACCGTACCCTAGCACAGCACCCCTATCGACCTTATCGCATGGGGTTGGCGTATGATTTTCAAAAATCTACTGCTTTATTGCAACAGCAGGTATGGGATGAGCCTATCGATGCAGTATGTACGCCAACACGCTACTGGCAATTCAAGCGTTAATCATACAGACGATATATCCCATCAAAACGCTGACAATGCTTATTTTTACTTTGTAATTGTACAGTCAGGGCACTACGCTTGAGTTGATAAATACATTTACTTTCCAAATCGGTAATTTCATTGATGTCCTGTGGCGACGTGTAAGCACGCAAATAGGCAATACGGTTGCGGTCTTGATGATTTGGATTGCGGTATTGTAAGCCTTCTATCTTAATCCGATTTTTATCCAATTGCTGCAATTGAAGATGTGTGGTTTGACGATCAATTTTCGCATTTTTAAAACGCATATAATGCTGCGTAAGACTTTGATTCATACTGGTTAGGAATGTCAATTCATCCATACGCTGCTCAAATTGCGTTTTGATACAGTGTTTGGAAGTACATTGCCGCACATAGTTCTCCCAACCTTGTTGTGCTACCTGAAGTAATAATAAAGGTGCATTGGACATCAGTTGCGTATTTAGATATTTCTCTTGAATGCCCCGACTCATTTGATGTAATTCGGTATTTTGGCACACTGTTTTATGAAAAAAATCCCGATTATTTTGCGTACAATCTACCATTTCAGCAAAACTATTTTGCTGCCCTAAGATCAGGCAGAAGATTAAAATCAGACGATGTAAAAAGACCCGACTATTCATAAAATCATTGCTAAAAAATATAATAATGCAGTGAAGTGCGATATGCTTACTATACGTGTTTCATTTATCGATATACAAGTTTTTCACCACAGGATATGTTTAAAAATGCTACGAATCGGTCAGGGTTTAGATGTACATGCTTTTGAAGTAGGGGATTTTGTCACACTTGCAGGGGTGAAGATTCCACATACACACGGTTTAAAAGCACATTCCGATGGTGATGTGATTTTACATGCCCTTGCCGATGCCTTGCTTGGTGCTTTGGCATTGGGGGATATTGGACAGCATTTTCCTGATACCGACTCAACATTTGCAGGTGCAGATAGTCGGATTTTATTAGGTCATGTGTATCAACTGATTCTGGATAAAGGCTATCAGCTTATCAATGCAGATATTACCGTTGCCTGTGAGCGTCCAAAACTTGCTTCTTATCATTTGGACATGCGTCAAAATATTGCCAATGATTTACGGGTCGATATTACCCAAGTGAGTGTAAAAGCCACAACGACTGAAAAATTAGGCTTTACTGGTCGTCAGGAAGGAATTTTTGCTTCGGCGATTGTGCTGTTACAAAAACAGCATTAACTCAACTGCTCTATTTCTCTCGTGGATTGTCTGGCTTGTAGTTGTAAAGAAACGGCATGTGTCCAGCCTATCCATGTGTCATTGGGTTGCCAAATTTGCTGTAAACACTCATCCGCTTGGGCAATATCTATACCTAGATAGTACTGGCGATACAGATACATCAAACAAGCCACACGCCAATTTTTGGCACAATGTAGCCAGACCTTTTGTTCTTGTACCAAATGATGCACCACGTCCAAAATCAATAATCCTGTACTTGAACTTGGACATTCCCATAACAGTGGGATATGTATATAGTCCAGCCCTAAATCCAGACAAATATGGTCTTCATCGGGTAAATGATGCGAGGCATCTGTGAGTGCTACATTGATGATGCTGCTAAAACCCTGCTCTTTAATCCATCCCAACTGTTCAACCGTTGGTTGTCCTGAAGTATATAAATGCTCATGTACAGGGCTAAAATTTAAAATAGATTTAAAACTTTCAAAATCAGTTTGCATATAAAAAAACGTCATCTCTCGATGACGCTCCTATAGTATAAGATGATTAACGCTGTGGTAATACATCTTTTAAAGCATGGTGTATATCCAATAATGCCTGCTCTGTGGTATCCCAATCAATACAACCATCTGTGACCGATTGACCATATTCTAACAGGCTTAAATCTGTTGGAATATCCTGGCGACCACCTTTAAGGTGACTTTCAACCATGACCGAACAGATCGTTTTATTACCATCAATGATTTGCTCAGTCAGATTTTTTAACACTAATGGCTGCAAATATGGGTCTTTATTGGAATTGGCATGGCTGGCATCAATCATGATTTTGTCACTGACTTTTGCTTTACGTAGAGCTTCTTCTGCCTGTGCAACCGAACTTGCATCATAGTTTGGTTTACCATTACCACCACGCAATACTACGTGTGCATAAGGATTGCCACTGGTGCGGATAATCGATACTTGCCCGTCATCATTTAAACCCAAAAAGCTATGTCCCGACTTTACGGCTTGCATGGCATTGGTCGCAACAGTTAAACCGCCATCTGTACCATTCTTAAAGCCCACTGGTGAAGATAAACCCGATGACATTTCACGGTGCGTTTGGCTTTCTGTGGTACGTGCACCAATCGCTGACCATGCAATCAAATCTTGCAAATATTGTGGTGAATTTGGGTCTAGTGCTTCTGTGGCACACGGCAGACCTTTTTCATTCAACTCTAGCAAAAGTCTGCGTCCGATATGCAACCCTTTTTCGATATCAAAGGAATCGTTCATATCTGGGTCATTAATCAAACCTTTCCAGCCCACCGTGGTACGAGGCTTTTCAAAATACACCCGCATGATGATATATAAGGTATCTTTCACCTTGTCACGTAGTGCCAGCAAACGGTCGGCATATTCGTGTGCTGCCTTGGTATCGTGAATCGAACAAGGGCCAATCACTACAAACAGACGTTTGTCTGTGCCATCCAGAATATCACGCACGGCTTGGCGACCAGCAAGCACGGTTGCACGGGCTTGTTCGGTTAAAGGAAGATCCAATTTTAACTGTGCTGGCGTAATCAAAGGCTGTACGCTGGCAATATTAATATCATTTACGTCAGGATTTGCCATATCTTGGGCAGTTAAATCATTCATTACATTCTCAACGAAGCTATAAAACATCCATATTGGCTAAATATAGCATGATTTTACGCTTTTTATCAGTTTAGATGATTGATAAAAATGAGAAATAGCATCTATTTTTGAGATGCTATCTGCTCAGTAGCTGCTATTGCCACCACAGGTGGTTTTGCAGGTTTCGCTTTGACAGGATTGAGCATAAAATTTACCCCCAAAGCAAACAGCGTAATCCCCAAAATACGACGAATCAATTTTTCAGGCATTCTTGAGCTGAGCAATGTGCCGACGATAATCGCAGGAATTGACCCCACCAACAACCACATCAGCAGTGTAAAATCCACATTACCAGCCGTCATGTGCCCTAGTCCAGCCACCAGCGTGAGCAATACCGCATGTACCACATCCGAGCCAATAATCCGAATCATTGGCATATTGGGAAACATCAAAATCAGTGCCATAATGCCAAATGCACCTGCCCCAACTGAAGATAAGGTCACAAATACACCAAGGATAATCCCCATAATGACGATATAAAGACGTTTATTTTTGCCAATCTCCTGACGCTGTGCCTCACTCAATTCCACATTGTCTTGTTGGCGATAACGACTAAAAAACTTTTCAATCTGTGGGCGAAAAATAATCGACAATCCTGTAATGGTCAGCATAAAACCCAAAAACATGGTTAAAACGGCTTTATAATGTGTGGATTGACTTAAATAATGCTCCAATACCCACGTCGTCGCCAATGATGCTGGAATACTGCCGATAGCCAGCCAAATCACAATCGACCAGACAATATTGAGTTTTTTGGCGTGTACCAACGAACCGCAAAATTTGGAAATTGCGGCATAGAGCAAATCCGTACCAATCGCAACATGTGGTTCAATCTTAAACAGACCAATCAAAATCGGTGTCATCAAAGAACCACCGCCTACCCCTGTGACACCAACACAGAAACCAACTAACATGCCTGCAAGGATAAAATGAATGGCATCAAGCATTTTGTTATTCCACAATTTTAAAAAACCTGTGTATCTTATAACTTTTCTTCATGAGCTGTTGTGAACATAATTGCATTACTTATGAAAAAAATAGATAATTAAAATTGATGAAATTTTACATATATAACTGTTTTAAAATACCTTTTATGCTATGCATAGTACAATGCAAAATCCATAGCTGATATATCATAGTTCCATTTGCATATTTTTTACCCATAAATTTGGCATCACTCAAGCATATTTTCATGGATAAGCCATGCTAAAATCTAGCAGCCTCATGTATGAATAAGGATAAACCTGTGTCAAAACGCCTCAAAATTGCCATCGTGGTTGGAGAAGTATCGGGAGATACTTTAGGGGCAGCACTCATTCGCAGTTTTAAAGCACAAGGCATTGATGCCGAATTTGAAGGCATTGGTGGTTCACAGATGATTGCCGAAGGTTTCCATAGCCTGTATCCCATGGAAAGCTTATCGGTGATGGGACTGGTCGAAGTCCTGAAACATCTAAAATCTCTATTTGCTATTCGTGACGGACTCATTGCCCACTGGGAACAATCTCCCCCTGATATTTATATTGGTATTGATGCACCTGATTTTAATTTACGTGTGGCAAAACTCATCAAGGATAAGCAATTACCCATCCGAACTGTCCAATATGTCAGTCCATCGGTCTGGGCATGGCGGCAAAAACGTGTATTTAATATCAAATATGCGATTGATTTGGTACTGTGTCTATTTCCATTTGAAGTTGATTTTTATCACAAATATGACGTGCCTGCGGTATTTGTCGGTCATCCACTGGCTCGGCAACTTCCCTTACATTCAGAACAACAACAGGCAAAACAGCAGTTAAATCTACCATTAGAACAAGGTTATATTGCACTATTACCAGGTAGTCGTAGCGGTGAAGTCGCACGGTTACTCCCTGTGATGCTCGAAGCAGTACAAAGCATTTTGCAATCCCATTCACAGCTTCAATTTGTCATTCCTGCGATTAATCCACAACGTGCAGCACAAATCAGGGAAATGCTGGCGACACAATCGCCACAAGTACAACATCAAGTGCGTATGATTGAAAATTATGATAAGGAAGCCAATATCGGACGCTTAGTGATGCAAGGCAGTGATGCGATTGTATTGGCATCAGGCACAGCAACACTAGAAGCCCTATTATTACATCGTCCAATGGTGGTCGTGTATAAATTACACTGGCTGACTTATTTTATTGCCTCATTGATGGTCAAAATTCCCTATTATTCTCTACCAAATATTATTGCCAAAAATAAATTGGTCAGCGAACTTATTCAATCCGATGCCACCGCCGACAATATTGAAAAAGAATTATTAAACCTACTTAATACCGAACGAGGACAACAACAAACCGAACAATTATTGGCACTGCATCAGATGCTCATTGCTGACCAGTCGATTCAAGACCCTGCACAGGCAATTTTAAAACAGTTCCAGTTATGAAGTTTTATTCAGCGTCCTTAACGCCTTTTTCACAATATATTGTGTGGCTTTACTTTCACTCTGCTGCTGCCATTGTTCGCATAGTTTAAGTACAAATTCGGGTTGGGTTTTGCTGGCATCATTGAGCCAATTTCCCACACTATCCTGTACATATTTTGCAGGGTCTGCATATAAAGGCTGTAAGATAGATAAAGCCAGTTCAGGTTGTTGTTTTAACGCATCTATATGATGACACCACACCCCACGAGGACGAGTAGCCTCACTGGCAAAACGACGAATATTGGCATCATCATCTTTTATCCATGCTGCTAAAATCTCAATGCTGTCATTAAGCTGCTGAATAATACATGGACGAATTGCCATCCATGCAACTTCTCTTACCCCAAAATGATGATCTGCTGCCAAAGGATAAATCTGCTGAAATCGCTCGGCTAAACTCAGTTGATGGTTTTCCACTACGCTATAACATGACCAATTTCGTACTGTATCCGCAGGGTGATTTTTGAGTATCGTTAAACATTCATGATCCTGATATTGTTGGCTCAGTTGAAATAAGGTTTTGCCAATGGTGGCATTTAAACTATTGAATGTTGGCTTTTTAATTTGTTCTATCTGCTGTTGAATCTCGCTAAAATAATGCTCACGTTGCTGTTGTTTTAATACCTGCTGCAATAGGACTTGCTGGTCTATCGCCAAACATTCCATCAGATTCACCGATTCAATTTGCCCTGTATTGAGCTGCTGTAAAATATCCGCAGGAATATCTTTAAGCGTTCTTGCCCCTTTCCGCACTGTCATTGTTTATTCCTTGCGTAATTGTGTATTAATCCGTTCCAGTCGTTTGCTAAATTGACGGGTTAAACCATAAAAAATCACTGTAAAGAAACCAAATATGATCGTAGCAATCATAAATAACCAGCGACTATATGCCATGACTTTATCAATCATCGGTATGGCATCTTGTACAGATTGGGCAAGTGGTGTCACGGCTTTACCATAGATCTGTTGTTGCATTGCCCAGAGTTGATGCTTATCTATATCATATTGAACTTGAAAAGTTGGATGATTATTTTCATACTCAATCAGTTTATCCACATAATATTTTGCTGTGGTAGTATCAGCAGGTTTCTGCAATAAAGCAGTCTGTGCCAATAAATAATCATTCATCGGTTCTGCTAATTGACTACGTTGTACATAAAAATACATGCGACTTTGGCTAATATTTTGTTTATATTCTACCACCTCAGCATATTGTTGCTGAATATCATCACTGTCCCGAATCTCCGCTTGCAACCATGCCAAACCTGACCAAATCAGGATAAAACTGATCAGCCATGCCAATACTTTTTTACCAAAACCCAGCATTCTGATTTGAAAAAATCGCCAGCGTTTGGCATATATCACTACAACAAACGCTCCGATAAATGCAGCCAAAGGTTTAAAAGCAAGCCAAAATAACCACCCCAGTAAATGACCAAAATAATCCGTTTGTTCACCGACTTTTTGCCGAATCATCTCGGCAGCAGCAGGAATATGTAATTGCTGCAAAGTCGGAGAAATTTCAAATAACCGATAAATCAACTGCTGATTAAATATCAGGGCAAGTAAACTCACTATGGCAATTAAAACTGAAAACACCATGTAGATACGCATACGATTACGTCGTTTGCGTAATTGCCCAAGTTGAAACTGGTCAATCTGTGGTACAGGTGTAAAATTATCCATCATACCAATAACTCATTAATTTAAACGCTTTTGCTGATTCTGTGACGAATCAATAACGAGGTTATTTAAATTACTTTGTAAGGTTTTGAGTTTTTGTGTGGCTTGGTCACGCTGTGCCATACCC
>SSHE01000089.1 GCA_008017315.1 Acinetobacter sp. | reverse complement strand
GTGTGGGGTTGGGGGGGGGTGGTGGGGGGGGGGGGGGGTGGGTGGGGGGGGGGTGGGGGGGCCTGGGGGCGTTGTGGTGTGGCTGCGGCAATGCGTTGTGGTGCGGCTTTAGTTTCAAAGTTAGTAGCCAGGGCTGCTTGTTGGTTCTTCACCAGCAGGCTCTCGATCACATTAGAACCGGCTGTGAAGCTGTATACAGCAATGAATAACACCCCAATTGCTGACACCATGGCCAAGCGATTAAAGCCAAAGCGCCAGCCAGCGACCGCAAAGCGAATTAGATACCCATCAGCGAAGTTAAGGCCAATCACCACAATGGCAGCCAAAACACCCAATAGAGTGGAAATAGGCGAGAGGATGTTATAAGCGAAGAGACTGCCGAACCCACCAGCAGCACAAAGTAGTAACCATTTTGTAAAATTTGCAGCAAAAATCTTGCTATCATGTGCAAGCATTTTCATATCTCCGATATAGATTGAAAGTGAAGTCCTGCACCTTGGGTGTTGACGCACTCAAGGTGTGGGCATTACGTAAAAATCAGTTCATTTTTTTGGCTTTAAGTAAATCATCAACTCCATATTGTTTAGCTAATTCCTCAAGTGAAGCAAAACCATTTTTTTCAGCATTTTTTTGTGAAGTGGATGGTTTTGCATCTTTTTGTAATTTTGCTTCCTTAGGGGATATTTTTGCCTTCTTTTCTAAAGGAAGAGTTATTTGTTGCTCAATAGGAAATTTGAAACTTAACCCTGTGACCTTTCTTCCTGTTTTTATTGTGTTCCATGTGACCTTTAATCCATCTTTTTCCAGTATTTCTGTAATGGCTGGGTCAATTACTTTTTCTCTAATTTTCCCAAAATCTCGATTATAGGTGTTTGGTATATCAAGAGCAGTCTTGAGGTCTTCCAAGTCAATAACCAACATTCCTGTGGTTCTGAACTGCATCAGTAATTCAAATAATCGCCATGTGTACATGAGTTTGAAGTCAGCAGCACGGTGTAGGAAATACTGGGTAAAATTATCTTTAAGTTGGAGTAAGTGGGGCTTTAGCTTTGGATGAAACTCTAGCTCAACTGCACCACCATCATTATATTTACTAGTAATAATCCAACGATATTTTGTGCCATCCTCTGTTACCAGTGTTCTTGCCCATAATTTTTCAGATGCGCTCTTTAAGGTTCGATATACACCATCTCGATTAAGAGAAAAACAATTAGCAAAATCACTAGCTGTAACGCTAATCATGCAAGTATCAGATTCTCGGTCTAGACGTGATATAGCAAGCATTACAAGTCGTTTCTCAGGTATCGAAAGTGTGTAACTTGCCTTGTTTAAGGAGTTACTGAGTTTTATCAGAGATCGAGATACCATTTAACTTCACCCTTTATTATTAAAGTGAGAATATACATACTTTGAACAAAATTCAACCCCTATAAAATTAAAGGGTGAAATGACCGTCTTTAGGGGGTGAAATGACCGTCTTTAGGGGGTGAAATGACCGTCTTTAGGGGGTGAAATGACCGTCTTCAGGGGGTGAAATGACCGCCACAACCCTTGCTACAACTAGCTTTCAAGCCGCCTAAAAGCTCTTTAAAAGTATTTAAAAAAGTATTTAAAAGAGAACTGCTCCCCCAAACTGTGGATAACAAATATTTTTCTATTTGTTTTTTTAACCCCTTATTTTTGTTTTTTCGTTCCGTAACTTTTTGATTTTAAAAAAGAATTTCGCCTTAGAAACAAGAAGAAACATAAGAAACATAAGAAACATAAGAAACAAGTAAAAAAGCAGTGAAAAACAGTGCTTATTTTTGATAGTAAGTAGCCGAAGTTTTCTATAAAGGCAGACACTAAAATTAGGTTTTAACGGAAGAGCTAAAGCTTCCTTGGGCATTGTTACAGATAGGCTTAAACCTGAACTTAATGCAAATGCTTTGTACCCTGAAGATAAATATTGCATTGGCCTAGCAGTTTCTTAATGAGTTACAATGTATCTCAATTTAAGAGAGGTTCAAACGATGGCTACCACGATGATTCATGTTCGTGTTGATGAGCAAATTAAAAACAATGCAGGGCAAGCCTTAGCTGCAATGGGGCTTTCTATATCCGATGCAGTCCGTTTGTTGCTAACACGAGTAGCAGCCGACCAACAATTTCCTTTTGCTTTAAAAGTTCCTAATGAAACAACCTTAAGAGCTATGCAAGAAGCGGACAGCATCATCAATGCACGTTTCAATACAGCAGAAGCATTATTCAATGCCCTCGAAAAATAAGCGGGCAGCCTTACCACGCATTAGTGACTACACGAAAGACTTTCTCAAAGATTGGGAACGCTTAACCCATTCTGGGCGTTACAATATGAAACAGCTAAAGGAAGTGATGTTGTTACTGATTGCAAATGATCAGCCTCTACCACCTGAATGGTTAGATCACGAATTGGTGGGTGAATGGGGAGAACATCGAGAATGTCATGTAGGTGGTGATTTTCTTCTGATCTATCGACTTAAAAAAGTGGGTAAACAAGAAATCGTTATTTTTGTACGCACAGGTACTCATGCTGAGCTGTTCAATTAAAAGCAAAAGCGGACTTGCAGGCGCGTGGAGCGATTTTGGTAGCATCAAGGGCAGTTTTCGCGCTAATTAGCTTAGAACCTAGGTAAGCAAACGGTGCTTTATTGATGGGTAAATGTGTTTATATCAGTAGTAAATTACTGATTATTAAAAATAAAAACTATACAAGTTCGATTGTCCTTTTAATCTAACAAGTTATTGAAGCGTTTAGCCGCCTCTAAACGTTTTCTGTCGGCTTCTGCTGCTGCTAATTGGGCTTGGTTTTTTTCTTCAGCCTTTTTGGCTGCTTTAAACGCCTCTAGTTCTATTTTTTTCTGTTCAGCTTGTTTCCGTATAGCTTCTTCCCTTTGAGAGGCTTCTAGCGCTTTTTGTGCAGCTTCAGAATGCCTCTGTTGCTCTATCTCTTTTTCTCTTTGCCAATTTGCCCAATAAAGGGCTGATTCAGCCGCCTCTTTGGCTTTTTTTCTCTTAGGGGTCGTCTCAGAAAACGGAAAATAAAGCACGCTAAGTGTGCACTGAGGCGGGAACGCTCATTGCAACGCCTTTGCTAAGGCTGATCCGATTCTGGACACCGCCTGGTTGCTTGCCGACATAGACGCTGCGGTTTGGGTGATGTAGATCGCCACAATGACGGCTGAACGCTTGGGCGGCCAGACAACGGCGATTATGGAACGTGATCCGTGACCACCTGCTCCCGACTTGTCCGCAATTTGCCAATCCCTCGGCAAGCCAGCGCGTAGCAAGGCATCGGCAACTTGATCCCCGAGCATCCATTGTGTCAGTTCGTTCCGAGCCGGAGCGGAGAGGACACCGTCGAGCAACAGTGTTTGCAGGCTCCGCGCTGCCGCAATTGGCGTTGTCGTGTCGCGTGCATCCCCCGGCGTGGCCTCGTTGAGTTCGGGTTCTCGCCGATCCAGGCGTGTCTTATCGTCACCGATAGACCGCATGAACGCGGTGAATGTCCGTGCCCCGCCGATTGCATCCAACGCCAAATTGGCCGCTGTGTTGTCACTGATACTGACGGCGGCCCTGCACAGCTCACGCAGGGTCAGCGTGCCGCCAGGTGGCACCCTTTCCGTCACGGGTGAGTATGTGACCAGCGCTGTGCGCTCGATCGGTATCGCCTGCTCCAGGTTCAGCTTGTGGCGGTCGGCCTGGGCCAGAACGGCCGCGCAGGAAAAGGCTTTATGCGTGCTGTTCAGCGGGAAGCGTTCGTCGCCACGATGCTGCCACGTCAGGCCGGAATCCGTATCGATCACCGCCACTCCGACCCTAGCCTGAAGCGTGGTCTCCTCTTGGGTTACAGCGAGGTCGAGGATTCCCGTATCCATGGCATATGCGGATGTGCAGATGAGGCCAACACATCCGAGTATCGCCACAGGGACAGAGAGAAAATGACATTGAAATTTCATAAGCATTAGATTTGTAGCGACGCCGGCACCCAGCGATACAGCGTCGGAATCGACACGCCGAGGTTCTTGGCCACGTCCCGCGGCGGCACGCCGCTAGCCAGCAGTTTCTTGGCCGACTCGATCTTACTGTCGGTCAGCTTCGGCTTGCGGCCCCCTTTGCGGCCGAGTTGCTTGGCAACCGCCAGTCCGGCACGGGTGCGCTCGACGGTCAGCTCACGTTCCATCTCGGCAAGGCTGGCCATGACGTGGAAGAAGAAGCGCCCGGACGGCGTGCCGGTGTCGATGGAGTCGGTGAGGCTCCTGAACTGGACGCCTTGCTTGTGCAGCTCGCCGACCAGATCGACCAGTTGCTTGACCGAGCGGCCCAGCCGGTCGAGCTTCCAGACGACCAAGGTGTCGCCCTCACGCAGCATTTCGAGCGTTTTGCCCAAGCCCGGACGGTCTGCCCGTGTGCCGCTCACCTTATCCTCGAAGACCTTTTGGCATCCGGCCTTGGCCAAGGCTTCACGTTGCAGCTCAAGGTTCTGATCCTGCGTGGAAACGCGCGCATAACCGATTAGCATGGCTTGCCTTTTGCCCGGTCGATGCGTTCCTGCACCACCTGCATGGCTTCTTCGTGGGGGTAAGCCTTGACGGCGGGGTCGTTGGCATCCAGGCGCACGGCTGGCAGTTGCTTGAGCAATTCCGGTAGCCATTGCTGTACCGTCTCCCACACTACATCGAGGTTGATGTCGAAATAGCCGTGGGCCATGCGATTGCGCATATTGCGCATGCTGCGCCACGGCACGTCGGCATGCGCCTGGGTGAACTCGGCGTAGCCATCCATCACCTTCGTCGCAGCCTCGCCGATGACGATAAGGCTCATGATGACGGCCTGCTGGGTGCACTTGTCGGCCAAGAAGTCGTCCCTGGCCATCCCTTCCACGAAGCTGCGTGCATCGGTTGCGGCCTGCTGGATGTGGTCGAGGTAATCGGGCAGACGGTTCTCGCTCATACCGGCTGCGCCTCCGCGAGCACCTTGGCCCGGAACTTTGGCGGCAGGTCGCCAGGGGTCAGCAAATCGACGTCCACGCCGAGCAGCGATTTCAGTTCTTCTTCCAAATCGCCCAAGTCCAACAACGTGGCACCAGGCAAGGCATCGACCAGCAGGTCGAGGTCGCTGCCATCCCGGTCGGTGCCATGCAGAACCGAACCGAATACGCGCGGGTTCGCGGTGCGGAAGCGGCCTACTGCTTCACGCACCGCGCTTCGCTTCATGTCAAGCACAACGGACGGTCGCATGGGCATCCTTTCTTATCGAAACTCGTTGAGATGATATGCAATCAAGAATAGAATTTCAAGAACCATTTTCGAGAATCGCAATGCCTTGATTTCGCGTGCCGCGCCGGGCGCTTTGGCGGAGACGGCCGCGACCCGTCATTGATCCGCAGATGATCGACGCGTTCGGTGAAGACGATATTGCCGGACGACGCGATGCGAAGGGTTTCGATGCGCACGCTGAACGCCGAGAAGATCCGCTCGATATAGGCACGGATCGCGGGCAACCCGTGACGCGGCGGGAGCGGCATGTCGATGTAGCTGGCGTCGTCGGTAAAGCCCGCGACCAGGCCGTCGATATCGCCGCGTTCCCAC
>SSHE01000116.1 GCA_008017315.1 Acinetobacter sp. | reverse complement strand
GATGAATTGATGGCGAAGTTGTTGGGTTAAATGTTAATAGTAAATAAAATACCCCATTTTTAGTTAAATGGGGTATTTAAAATTTGAATATTAAATAATCACAAACCAACAACTTCGCCATCAATTCATCTTTGCTAAGATTGACGGATTCGGCATCACGACGACCTTTATATTCAAAAGTCCCAGCGTCCAGCCCTTTTTCACCAATCACGATACGATGTGGAATACCTGTAAGCTCAAGGTCAGAGAATTTGACCCCTGGGCGTTCGTTACGGTCATCCAGCAAGACATCAAAACCTTGTGCTTGTAATTCTTGATAAAGTGCTTCCGCCGCTTGCAGGGTTGCAGGGGATTTATGTGCATTCATCGGGACAATGACGATTTCAAACGGTGCAAATGCCTGAGGGAAAATAATGCCTTTGTCATCATAGTTTTGCTCGATTGCCGCAGCCACCACACGTGTCACGCCAATACCATAACAGCCCATGGTGACTGTAAAAGGTTTGCCATCTTCACCCAATACTTTACAGCCCAAAGCTTCGGAATATTTTTGTCCAAGCTGGAAAATGTGCCCGACTTCAATGCCACGTTTGATCTGTAATACGCCTTTACCGTCAGGTGAGGGGTCGCCTTCAACCACATTACGCAAGTCATACACTTCGCTATAGTGTGCATCACGTTGCCAGTTTGCCCCCATAAGATGTTGGTCTTTCTGATTTGCACCCATGACAAAATCCGACAATACCGATGCCGCACGGTCAGCAATCACCGTGATGCCTTTTTCCACCAAGCCTTGTGCACCGATAAAACCAGCTTCCAAGCCTAAAGCCTTGAGGTGTTCGTCAGTGGCAAACGTGAGTGGAGCGGCGATTTGTGGATGTTTTTCGGCTTTAATTTCATTGAGTTCATGATCGCCACGCAAGAATAGGGCAATGATAGGCACATGACCTTTCTCATCGGCGATACCTTGTACCAGCAGGGCTTTAAGTGATTGTTTGGTTTCGATGTTTAAAAATTGACAGACATCGGCAATGCTTTTGACATTTGGCGTAGCAACGGTTTTTAATTCTTGTGTCGGTGCAGCACGCTCACCAACCAAAAGAGCTTCAGCTTTTTCTACATTGGCTGCATAGTCTGATTCGGTAGAAAATACCACATCATCCTCGCCACTGGCTGCAAGGACATGGAACTCATGCGAACCTGAACCACCAATCGAACCTGTATCGGCTTGTACTGGACGGAAATCCAGCCCTAAACGATTAAAAATATTGCAGTAAGTCTGATACATCAAATCATAGGTTTCTTGTAGTGAAGCCTGATTGGTGTGGAAAGAATAGGCATCTTTCATGATAAATTCACGAGAACGCATCACGCCAAAACGAGGGCGAATTTCGTCACGGAATTTGGTTTGAATTTGATAAAAATTAATCGGTAGCTGCTTGTAGCTTTTTAATTCATTGCGGGCAAGGTCGGTAATGACTTCTTCATGAGTTGGCCCGAGCACAAAATCATTGTGATGACGGTCTTTAAAACGTAACAGTTCCGCACCGTATTGGACATAACGTCCAGATTCTTCCCAGAGTGTCGCAGGTTGTGTGACAGGCATAAATACTTCCAAAGCCCCAGAGCGATTCATCTCTTCACGCACAATCGCTTCGACTTTATTCAGCACACGTACGCCCATCGGTAGCCATGTATATAAGCCTGATGCCAATTTGCGAATCATACCCGCACGTAACATAAGCTGATGCGAAATGACTTCGGCATCGTTGGGAGTTTCTCTTAAAGTGGCAAATAAGAAGCGACTGGCGCGCATGGCTAATGTCCTGAATATCTAAAAATGGTCAAAGCGTTAGAAAAAGCAATTATACGCTAAAAAGCCAAATGACAAGAGAATGGAGAACAATTTATTGGAAATAAAAGCGGATTATTGCAATTTTTGCAGGCGACTAATGATGAAATCAAAATGTTGTTCTTGTTGGGCATACACTGCTTTGAGTTGTTCAATGCTATTACGTGTACTCTTAATATGTGCTTCGTTGTTGTCTAATAATGTTTGGAGGTTGGCAGGAACAGGTTTGCGATCCAATGTATAGTTAGATTTTTGCTGCAAATACTTACTACGGTCGGTTTGTAACTGATTCATCCGTTGATATTGCTGGGTAATTTGCTTTTGAATGGTTTGGAGTGCATTTTCTTTGCGTTCAGTGGCATAGGCAACATTGCGATATGAACGCTGTAACTGCAAATCTTTGCGTTGCTGTATGGATTGTGCTGCTCGAGTGCCTTCTTTTTTTAAATCTTCTTCGACATTATAAGGGGGGACTTTATAAATCAGCGACATATTGCGGTCTAAGGCATCGTAACCACGACGAATATGAGTAGGTGATACACTGCGGCTGACAGTAGGGACATTCTTGCTATCATAATAACGATAATACACGGCTCGCCTTTGCTGGCTATCATTGGCAAAGGTTGTTATTGGCAAGAGTGAAAGTCCGCATAGCACAACAACCAGTAAGGCGATGATTACTGATTGCTGATAGTGCAAGCGTCCTTTCCTGAATATCATCATAAAGCTAATCAAAATTATCCACTGCCTTGAATTGTGTATTTTTTCTAATTGAAGTCAAGAGAAAAAATGTTAAAAAATAATCTATTTTTATATGCCTAGTGAACGAAATGATAACTTAATAACCTTTTAAATGGAATGTATTAAATGGCTCAATTTATCGGTGTGCCATGATGACGCATCCAAGTTTGGCTACGTCCAATCAGCTCAAAACCAACAAAACCACGCATAGTTAGGCGAGACCCTGTTGCATTAAGTTTAATTTTACTTTTATACACTTTGCCTGATAACGGATCTAAAATCGTACCACCTTCATATTCTTTTGGGGTTTTGGCTGCACGCATATTATGCAGCACCTCCAAACCTAAAATCGGTTGATTGGTATAAGGAGAAGGGCATTTTTGACAATGGGTTTTGGGTGTATAGCCAGGACGAGGAATAATGGCGATGATTTTCCCTGTATAAATCCCTTTGCTATTTTTGGTGATTTCGACAATGCCTTTACTAAAACCTGTTTTATCGTCGATTGTACGCCATTGCCCAGTGATATCATCATTGTCGGCTGCAAAAGCAAAAGAAGACAGGGCTAAAGTGCAGGTGATGAAACTGGTTTTTAAAATATTCATGGTCATTATCCTTGGACACCGTGTAGGGGGAGATGTCTGTTTACGTTTGTACTCGATACATCGCACAGGAAATAGAGTCATCAAGCTACGTCCTGTGAGCGGTAAATTTTTATTCCTGACGAATCCAAGTTTGGCTACGACCAAGGACTTCTACACCGACATAACCTCGCATTACAATACGTGTACCCGCACTGTTTAGTTTGAGTTTGCTCTTATAAAATTTGCCATTGAGTGGATCGAGAATCGTACCGCCAGCAAATTCACGGTCATTTTTTTCTGAACGCACCATATCTTTTAAAATTTGTAAGCCCAAAATCGGTTTATCCTTAAGTTCACCTGTACATTTGTCACAGGTGGCTTTGGGGGTGTAACCTGGACGAGGAATAATCTCAATGATTTTACCAGAATAGATACCATTGGCATCTTTGCTAATTTCCACAATACCTTTGCTAAAACCAGTCTTATCATCGATACTACGCCATTTTCCTGTAATATCATCGTTTGCAGCGAAGAGATGTGCAGAAGCCATGGCAAGGCTTCCGAGTAGTAATGTGCGAAATAATTTCATTATACTCATCCTTTAGTTATGAACCTTAATTCTGATATTAACTGCTAAACTGTATGGAGTAAATAAAAATCTATAGAGCATCAAATAAATCCTACATAAAGCATAGACACGTCACATTTTTGTAAAGAGATGATAGACGATAGGTAACCATATCGAGGTGAATACCGCATTGATTGCCATCCCAAAGGCAGCATAGCGACCTGCAACAAAACCACGTTGCCATGCCTGTACTGTACCAATGGCATGTGCAGCCAGTCCAAGTGCGAGACCCGATGCACGTTCGTCATTGATATTGCGTAAAATCCATGGTGAGAATGCAGCACCGATCACACCAGATAAAATGACGATTAATGTCACCATGGCGAGAGGCGCATGTAAGAGGGTGGCAATATTGAGGGCGACAGGGGTGGTAACGGCACGTGTGGCAAATGCCATGATCGTAGGTTCAGCGAGATGCAATAGGTAGGCAAGTCCCATCGGTAAGGCAACCGCACTGATACTGGCAAAGCCTAAAATGCCAATCATGGGTTTAAGGGGTAAGTCATCCAGACGCATGGCAGCCAGTGGAATGGCAAGGGCAACCGTGACATAGCCGAGTAAATGATTGAATAAAGGCTGTACATGTTGCATATATGAGTCGTAGTGCCATGAACACAGCCAAAGCAGGGCAATCACCCACAGCAAGGCAAACACAATCACAGGAATTTTAGGGAAAAATTTAAAGCATAATTTTCCCAGTATATAAGCCAATAGAGTGAGAGTAAAACCAAATAAAATCATTACACTATCGTTCATTGAATCTAACATGGGCTATCCTGTTATAGCCAGCGTTTTGCCAGTTTGGCATAGCCCCAAAGCGGAATAAGTGTGCTGATGACCATGACCAATAAGAATAGAGGAATCTCTTTACCCATAGCAATCAGCATGAGTATCGAGCCAGCGGAAATTGGTAAAAAAGCAAAAGCACTTTCTTTCATGATATGGGCATTGGCATCAATCATTCTAAGTGGGATGGCCCAAAAACGACGCACAACAATCAGAATCATCAAGAACATTGCCAATCCAATCAGATTGCCTAGCTCTGGATGTCCAACTTGCGACATGAGCCAAACCGCCGCTTCACGGATGATGATAATGACCAGTAGGGTCAAACATAATGCTGACCAGTCAAACTTTTTCATGCTAACTCGCTCATATCATTGTTCAAATGCTTCTAAGATAGGTTTAAATTGGTTGGCTTGCTCACCCAAAATACTGTCCACATCAAAATGATTTTGTTTGATAAGTTGCAATAGTTTATCTGCTGTAAGCGTGACGCTCAGCCAATGATTGCCTTGTTCATCATAATGTTCAGATTGGATGACGTGAAGCTGGTGTAATTGACTATACAATTTGCCGTGTTTGGGTTGTAGGCAAAGTGAGAATTGTTGCTGTTGTCCAAGCAAAATTTGCTGCACGGCATTTTTTAATAAATCCAAACCTTGTCCTGTATGTGCGGAAATATAAACTCGTTCGGGTATATGTGGTGAGGCATAGACAATTTTTGCTTCATCCCCAGAACAATCAATTTTATTATAGATGCGTAAAATCGTGACGTTCGCCCCAATGTCTTTCAAGACTTTTTCTACCGCATCAATGTGTTCTGGCATGTCGGGATGACTGGCATCAATCACGTGTAACAGTAACGTGGCTTCTAGGGTTTCTTCTAGTGTGGCACGAAATGAGTCAATCAGTGTGTGGTTTAAATTTTGAATAAAGCCAACGGTATCTGCCAAAATCACTGCACCTAACCCAGCCCATTCCACACGGCGTAGCGTTGGGTCGAGAGTGGCAAAAAGTTGGTTGGCTGCATAGACATCGCTATTTGCCAAGGTATTAAATAGCGTGGATTTTCCTGCATTGGTATAGCCTACCAAAGACACCGTCGGAATGGCGGCTTTTTGTCGTGCAGCACGACCTTGTAGGCGAGTTTGCTTTACTTTTATGAGTTTTTCTTTGAGCTGACCGATACGTACCCGAATTAGGCGACGGTCGGTTTCCAGTTGTGATTCCCCAGGACCACGTAATCCAATCCCACCTTTTTGTTGTTCCATCGTGCCATGACCACGGACTAGGCGGCTGGCAAGATGTTGTAATTGTGCGAGTTCTACTTGTAGTTTTCCTTCGTGTGTTCTGGCACGTTGGGCAAAAATATCCAGAATCAAACCTGTACGGTCGATTACACGGCATTTTAAGATTCTTTCCAGATTGCGTTCTTGTGCTGGTGAAAGCGTATGGTCAAAAATGGCCAGTTGAATCTCTTGTGCCTGAATACATTCGGCGATTTCTTCGGCTTTGCCTGAACCGATAAACAGTTTGGGGTCTGGTCGCTGGCGTGCGGTATGAACATGTGACATCAGCTCTGCACCAGCAGATTCTGCGAGCAATCGAAACTCATCGGTATCCAAGTCGGGGAGAATATGTACACTGACACTGATAAGTATGGTTTTTTCGCCAGCTTGTGGTTGGTGATGATTCACGCAGATATATGCTCCTATGGCAATCTGATCGGTCTTTAGGTGAATGGGTATTTTAGCATAGAGATGAGGACAAGCCTAAATCTACAAAAGTCGTAGTATGAAGGCTTTGCCAAAATAAAAAAATAGATTAAGTTAGTAGGAATTTTTTATGATACGTGCCTAAGCATGAGGGAATATGTCCTGATGATGACCGCTCAGCCTACCAAATTACCCGAAAACACCATCCCACAACGTAGTGCTTTAGGAAAATTATTTTTATACAGCAAAAAGACGGCTCAAGGGGTATCTCTGGTGAGCGAAGGTTTTTTGATGATTTTTCGTTATGGTTTGTACAAAGCACCGAATCACCCAGACAATACCCGTTATGTACAATATTTCTGCCGTCGTCTAGGTGAGGTGTTTAATGTTACGGTAGAAGTACATGGTCATATCCCCCGTTATCCTGCCTTGTGGGTCAGTAATCATATTTCATGGTTAGATGTGGCTGTATTGGGGACTGGGGCAAGGGTTTTTTTCCTTGCTAAAGCGGAAGTACAATCTTGGCCAGTGTTGGGCAAGTTGGCTGCATGGGGGGGGACATTATTTATCCGTCGGGGTTCTGGGGATTCGGTCAAAATCCGTGAGCAGATTGCCAACTTTTTACGACAAGATATTCCTGTACTATTTTTCCCCGAAGCAACCACAGGGGATGGGCGCAGGGTCAAAAAAGTCCATCCAAAATTGTTGGGTGCAGCAATTGAAGCCAATAAACCTGTACAGATTTGTTTGATTTGCTATATCAATGCCGAAAATTGTTTAGATACTGTTGTACCGTTTGTTGGAGAACAAACTTTTTTGGATAATATTGCCAAAATATTGCAAATGGATCGGGTGGTCGCTCATTTGGTGGCATTGCCTGCCATTGACTCAACAGGACACACATTGGAAAGTTTGGGTGAAGAAGTGCAGCAACGGATGATTGAAGGATTGGCTGCATTACATCAAAAAATATTGACCTGTGAAGTGTAAAATTTACATCTGTTTTTCAATTGGCAGTAGTGTAATCAGTTTTAAGCCTAATTTTTGCCACCATTTCAGATCAGGTTCTTGATGATAAATTTTCAATTCATCATTGACCTGTGTTTTCCAGATGAGTTTGCCATGATAGTCCAATTCGACTTTATAGGCATATTTTAATAAATTTTGATTCATGTTTTGATGAATGGCGGTTGCCAATTGAGGGCTGTCCAGTACGACGCCTATTTCGGTATTTAAATAGGCTGAACGCTGGTCAAAATTAAATGAACCAATAAAAACTTGCTTGTTATCCAATGCCATAAATTTGGCATGTAGGCTACTACGACTACGATCACTATTTTTTCGGCTGGTGAAATGCTGAATTTGTTCGCTAAAGGTGGTTGGTGTGGATAATATTGGTAAAAATTCATAAATTTCAATATCATGTTTTAATAAGGTCTGGCGATGTTTGGCATAAAACGCATGGACAATGGGAACATCATTCGCTTGAAAGGAATTGGTGAGTACTCGAATATCTGTCCCTTGTAAGGTAAGTTGTTGCATCAAATCAATGTCATTGTCATTGGGTACAAAATAGGCAGAAACCAAATCCACAGAATATTCAGGATGGTTGAGGATATTTGCCAATTGAAAGTTTAAGTGTTGTTCCTGAGGCGTGTGACGATTGATTTTATCAGCAGAATCCTTGACCACGATTGCATTGACCCATTGCAGGCTGAGATTCTGGTTAAACCATGTATCAAAGGATAAAGAGGATGATAAAATGGATAGATAATCTTCAACATTGTTTTTGAACCAGTTTTGTTCAAGCTGTTGGCGTAAATGCTGATAGCTGAGTCGCTGTGCTTGGTGTTGCATGAGGTGTTGAATTGGATAAGCATAGTCATGATTCCAATATTCATCAAAAGACTGGCTAATATCATCGACGACCTGTCCAACCAATACCACATCCATATCTGAAAACTGAAAATTTTCCCCGACATTATAGTATTGATTACTCATATTGCGCCCTCCAATCAAACCGACTTCGTGATCTGCAATAAACGTTTTGTTGTGCATCCGTCGAGTGATGCGATTAAAATCCAGCAGAATGTCTAATGCTCGAAACTTGCGAAATTTATAGGGATTAAAGACACGAATCTGGATGTTAGGATGTTGTGCCAATGCGACATAGGCGGATTGTAAATCTTTGGAATTATTATCATCAATGAGTAAACGTACCCTCACCCCACGATCAGCAGCATGTACAAGTGCTTCCAGTGCCAATACCCCAACTTTATCATTTTCCCAGATATAGTATTGTAAATCCAGTGTTTTTTCTGCACGGTTAATCAGTTGTAGGCGAGTGATAAGTGCTTGATGAGGATCATACAGGACATGAAAACCTGTCAGTTGAGGGTGCTGTTGTTTTAATGGTTCAAACATTGAAGCGAGGTATGTATCTCGAGTATCAATGTCTGTGCTATAACTGGTCGGGATATTGGGCTGGCGTTGAGGTAGGGTAGAGCAGGCATACAGACTACATATTGTACAAAAAACACATATCCGCCAAAACCAAATTTTTGTCATAAAATCGCTATGATTGCTATATTTTATCTCAGATTAACATGTTTGCGAACATTGTGTAACTTCTGTTGGCTCAAACAGAAGTTTGATCTGCATTGGTGCTAGAATGTAAGTCGTATCATTTAAAAGTGTATTATGAACAAAATAGATATTCCCCTGATTTTACACGCATCGTTATGGATTATTTTGATCTGGGCGATGGTACAGGCGAGACTGAGTGCCAAACGTACCGAAACGACGCACCCGATGAAAGCATTTATTTTGCTACTGGTGTTTTATAGCTGTTATATGTTGTTTCCATGGTATTTGTTGATTTTTTGGCAATGGCAACTAGGGGAGCTTAGCCATTTTCATGCGTTGTCCGTATTATTGATGGTGAGTGTACTCATTTATGCTCGTTTTATTGAGCCCTATACGGTTGTTGTCAAACATCGTCGATTGCAAATTGATGCACGACAACCGCTCAAAAAACCCCTCAAAATCGCTTTGTTGGCAGATTTACATATTGGTTTATATTCTGGACGTGAGCGGCAGCTCAAACAAATTGTGGCTAAGGTCAATCAACAACAACCTGATTTTGTTGTGGTTTCAGGAGATTGGACATATGAACCTGAAAATAGATTATTACAAGAACTCACGATTTTAAAAGACATCAATTGTCCAGTATATTCTGTGAATGGGAATCATGATGAGCAATACCCAGGCCCTCCGATACAAAAATTACTGGCACAGGCTTTGGCAGCCAATCAAGTGCAGGATATAGAAAATCAAATCATTGAATTTGAAGAAGTACGGTTACTTGGCATCGGGGATTTGTGGGCAGGTAAGGCGAATATGCAAGTTTTGCAACATTCACCGCAGGATAAATTGTGGCTGTTGTTATCACACAATCCTGATACAGTCGAAATGGTACCAAAATTGCCAACGAAACCTTTAATGCTATCTGGGCATACGCATGGTGGGCAAATTGAACTGCCATGGCTCACCAGTTATGTGATGAAAAAAGTATCCATGCTTGGGCATAAGCAGGGCTATTATTTACACGATAATGCCAATGTCTTTGTCACGGTTGGTACGGGCATGGTCGGTGCACCATTTCGTTTTCGAGTTCCACCGACCATAGATATTTTGCATCTTTATTGAGCGTATTTTTGAAGCTGGCGGTTTTTGAGTCGCCAGTTTAAAACATGCTGTCTTCAGAATTTGCAGAAATTTTGTGGATGGATAAATCTGCACCACGAAATTCATCTTCCTGCGAAAGACGAAGTCCCATCATCGTTTTTAATGTGCCATACACGATAAAACCACCCACAAGGGCAATCACAACTGCGAGCATAGAACCAATGATTTGTGACATCAGGGCAACACCACCCAAACCACCTAGCCATTGTTGTCCAAAAATACCAACCGCAATCCCACCAAAAACACCGCATACCCCATGTAATGGCCAAACACCCAGTACATCATCAATTCTCAATTTGTTTTGCGTATAAGTGAAGAGTTTGACAAAAATTACGCCTGCAACGATACCAATCCCCAATGCCCCAATAGGGTGGACAATATCTGAACCTGCACAAATGGCAACCAATCCCGCCAATGGCCCATTATGTAAAAATCCAGGGTCGTTTTTTCCGACGAAATTTGCACTTAATGTACCACCAATCATTGCCATCAGGGAATTAATTGCCACTAGACCAGAAATCGCATCAACACGTTGAGCACTCATGACATTAAAACCGAACCAACCTACAATGAGAATCCATGAACCCAGTGCCAAAAAAGGAATAGAAGAGGGTGGATGGGCACTCACTCGACCATCATGTTTATACCGCCCATGACGTGCACCAAGTAACATAACCGCAGCCAGTGCAATCCATCCGCCCATGGCATGTACCACAACAGAGCCTGCAAAATCATGAAATGCTGCACCAAAGGTTTGTTCTAACCATGCTTGCAAACCAAAATTACCATTCCAAACCAAACCTTCAAAAAAAGGATAAATCAGTGCCACAAGAAATAAAGTGGCAAGGGCTTGTGCTTTCATATTGGCACGTTCTGCAATCCCACCAGAAATAATGGCAGGAATGGCTGCTGCAAAGGTCAATAAAAAGAAACAACGCATCAGATTGTAGCCATGGTCAGCGACCAAGGTTGTACCTGCATGAAAAAAATGCAGACCATACGCAATGTAATAACCAACAAAAAAGTAAGCAATCGCTGAAATGGCAAAATCGGTGAGGATTTTACTCAGTGCATTGACCTGATTTTTATGGCGAACCGTACCAAGTTCTAAAAATGCAAAGCCAGCGTGCATTGCCAGAACCAGCACTGCACCCAATAGTAAAAAGAATAAATCGACGTTCTGCATGAAAAATACGCTCAAAATAAGTGCTTTATTTGGGTGGTGGTACAAAATGTAGCCAAATTTGCACCAATACGATGTTATTTTGCCCATTTGAATCACATTAGAAGCTATGGTGCAAAAAACTGTTTGTCATAAAGCAAAAAATGCACCAAGGCAGGCACATTGCATCAAAAGCGTATTTATTTTTTGTGCGGAGCGAAGTTTGCGGAGGTTGATATGAATGATTCAGCTTATCATTGGGGATGATAAGCTGGGTATGACCTGATTAATGACGCTGTCCTTTAAAACGTAATTCACATTTACCAGCGATATTTTGACCATTCACTTTCACTGTGACGGCTTGTCCTACTTTTTTAGCCTGACAGGCTTGAGCGGTTGGATTGTTTGCACCACGTTCACCACGAGGGATGCTGGCTGAATGATTTGGGCTAAAACCAAGTTCACATGTGCCTTGCATACTATGACCACCCATCGTCATCGTGGCAGCTTGTCCTGCTTTTTTACCATTACACACTTTGGTCATGGCACTACGGTCACCCCCATTTTGATGGTGTTCAGGTGCTGCTTGTACAAGCGTGGATAATGTCATACTTGTGATGAATGCACTGACAATGAAAACTGTTTTTTTCATGGGTTTTCCTATGCTATGAGTGAAAATGATAATCTATTACACAAAAGGGAATAAATATCCGAGATGAATGCTTGAAATTTGTAAAGATCATGGATGAATCATGTAAAACATGACCGATGCCAAAAAAGCAAAACCCCATACGGTACAGCATGGGGTAATGGGAAGGAGTCGATAAAAGTTCAAAAAGAGCCGTTTAGCTCAAAGTGTTCTGCAAATAAATCGTGCGTTCGGTGGTACGCTGTGTAAAACATTTGGTATATTGCATGGTTTGATTCTGGTTACGCATTGCCTCAGTCCAGTAGTTGGAATGTTTCTGGTAGGTTTCTTTCTGCTCATCTGACAAGTCATACACGCTTTTTTGAGAAATGACCTGACAATCCACATCTCGCTTTTCGACCCATTGCTTTTGGTCGGTTTGTGATGATGATCGCTGTTCTTCGCTTAAATTGTTCCACACCAGAGCAAGTTTTTCTACGGCTTTCGTTTTATCTGCATCTAACTCTTTTTGGCGAATATCCATCGCTTTTTGTGCCAGTTGAGTTTGGGCATTGGATTGCTGTTCATTGGTTAAGGCATCTTTTTCAATCTGATGATTTTCCTGAATATAAGCAGCATATTGTACCGCTTTTATCGTGACAAAGACCAAGCCCGTGAGCACATCCTTTTCATCTGAATGTGCCAATATGCCTTCTTTATCGGTTTTGGTGATGTAATAGTTAAATTTTCCTGCCAATTGGTCATGATTCAGTTGTAATGCTTGTCTGCCTTCATACTCATCACCAAGATAGTCGTGTAAGGTTGGATAGCCACCATCACAGCCTTCATCACAATTTTTTTGATATTCCAGATACGCATTTTCTGCACGTTTTTGCAAACCTTTGGGTAAATGTACAATCAATTGACTTTCACAGGTGAGTTGTGAGGCTTTATTTGGCGCATCATTGACGGTACGGATGTTTTTAATTTCAAAACGAATACCATTTTGAATTTTCTGCAAAATGTCTTGATTAACATTGTAATAATCGCCTGCCCGAAGATCACGATCCAGCATTTGTAAATAATGTTGTTTCAGGCTGGCTTTCAGTTGTTGTAATTGATTTTCACTACCACAACTCCAGTCTGTATCGACCGTTTCGACTTTGACAGGGTCATCTTTGTTGTTTTTAAAATAATCACAGCCTGTAGTGCCGAGTGTAAGTAGTGCGAAAACAGGGAATAGTAGCGTTTTTTTCATGAAATATGTTGTCGCTTTAAATTTTGGCACTATTTAAACAAAAAACGCTCCAAAATTCGAGAGAGCGATACGTTAAAAATGTAAAATAGCGATTCAATTATTGGGTTTTGTACAACGATGTCAAATATTCTCATTGCTTTATTTCCGTTAATTATTTTGATTGTCGTGGGATATTTAATCAAGCACTATCGTTGGTTAAGTGCCTCTTTTTGGGAGGATACCGAGAAATTCAACTACTATGTGCTGTTTCCAGCATTATTTATTTATACCTTGGCCACAGCCCAAATTGATTTTATACGTATGAAATCTGTACTTGTGGTGATGTTGCTGGTGCTATGTATTGCAACGACGGTTTTATACATGATCCGTTATTTGAAAAAAATTCCATCTGCTCATTTTGGCGTGCATGTACAAAGTATTGTGCGTTTTAATAGTTATGTGAGTTTGGCGTTGGTGGCGGCATTGTTCCACACGCAGGGGATGACCATTCTGGCGATTCTACTGGCAGTGTCGATTCCTGTGATTAATGTGATTTCTATTGTGGCATTAAGTTCCAGTCATCGCATGTCGTGGCTGACCATTGTCAAGTCGGTACTTAAAAATCCCCTGATTGTGTCATGTGTGCTTGGATTACTAATGAATGTGCTACATATTCCAATATGGCAAGGGCTATTGGATGGGCTGAAATTGTTGGCGGCAGCGAGTTTGCCGTTGGGTTTGTTGTGTGTAGGGGCAGCACTGCAATTTCATGCTATTAAAAATGATGTGCCTGTATTGCTGATGGATACGTTTGCCCGATTGTTGGCAATGCCTATATTGGCGTATTGGGTGTGTAGTTGGTTTGATTTATCACTGTTGGAAATGCAGGTTTTGGTGGTGTTTTTTGCTTTGCCGACGGCTTCGGCCTCTTATATTTTAACCAAAGTGTTAAAAGGTGATTATCAATTGATGGCAGCAGTGATTAGCCTGCAAACGGTATGTTCTGCAGTGACTTTGCCATTGGTATTGCGGTGGGTGGGATGATTTTGGCTAGGATGGTTTTGGCTAAGATGGTTGAGATAGTGAGCGGTTGTTTCAAGAAATCATCAACAGTACCAAATAATCTGTAAAATTGTATGGCATGATTGTTTTAAGCTACCTTATCTGTAATTGGCGTGAATATATGAATCCTTTATATCAATCTTATGCAAATACATTAGATCAACTCAAGCAACAAGGAAATTATCGCTTTTTCAAGCAGATTGAACGAGATGGGCAGCAGATTCGTGTAAATCAAAAAACTATGCTGAATTTAAGCTCTAATGATTATCTGGGTTTGGCACAAAATCAGGCGTTAAAAAAGACCTTTATTGCACAATATCCTCTTGCACAACAACATTTTACCAGTTCATCTTCTCGATTATTAACAGGGAATTTTGAGGAATATGAACGCTTAGAAGCAAGCCTAACCCAGGCATTTGGGCGAACTAGTCTATTGTTGAATAGTGGCTATCATATGAATGTTGGGATTCTACCAGCGTTAAGTGATGATAAAACCCTGATAGTTTCAGATGAGTTGATTCATGCCAGTATGATTGATGGGATACGCTTAAGTAAGGCACAAAAACAGCGTTATGCACATCAGGATTTAGTTCAGTTAGAACAAATATTAACTCATGCAATGGATAATGATGCGATTGAGAAAATCATTATCGTGACTGAAAGTGTCTATAGTATGGATGGCGATATTACCGATTTAAACGCTTTGGTTGCGCTTAAGCAAAACTATCCTAAAGTGATGCTTTATGTGGACGAAGCGCATGCGATTGGGGTATATGGGGATAGGGGATTAGGTGTTGCTGAACAGATGGGCTGTATCCATGAAATAGATTTCTTGGTGGGGACATTTGGGAAAGCTTTGGCATCAGTGGGTGGTTATCTGATTTGTGATGAAATTATCCGTGAATATTTGATTAACACAATGCGTTCGCTGATTTTTTCTACGGCTCAAGCACCGATTAATATGGCATGGACCAACTTTGTGTT
>SSHE01000010.1 GCA_008017315.1 Acinetobacter sp. | reverse complement strand
GCTATTGCAAATCGGCTCGCCGGTCTGGGCATCCACCACTATGCCTTCCAATGTGATGCCTTCATCCGTAAAGCTGTAGATATCATCCAATCCTTTGCCGCCAGGACGATTGGAGGTAAAATAGCCATAGCTGTTGTCGTGGCCAAAATGGAAGCTGAAGTCATCGTATGAACTGTTGATCGGAGCGCCGATATTTTTGGGCTTGCTCCACGCCTGCTCGCCGCCTTCTGTGCGTTTCACTCGGAAGATGTCCAATCCTCCCAAACCGCCATGTCCGTCTGAGGCCAGATATAACTCCCCGTCTTTGCTTACATAGGGGAACATCTCTCGGCCTTCCGTATTCACCTCGGGACCCAGATTCACCGGTGTTTTCCAGCCTTCTCCATCTTTTACCGTCATATAGATATCCGTCTGACCGTAACCGCCCGGCATATCGCTCACAAAATACAGCGTATTGCCATCCGGACTCAGCGCCGGGTGTCCCACACTATATTCATTATTGTTATACTGGAATGGCTTGTCCTTATCCCATTTCAACCCGTTCACCTCGGAGCTATAGATATTCAGTCGAACCACTTTCTCATCATCGGTTTTCACCTTGTTGTTATAGTAGTTGTTTCTCGTAAAATATACCTGCTTGTTGTCCGGTGTAAAGCTCGTTGCTGCTTCATGGTATTTTGTCGTTGCATCTCCTTTGATGCGCTTGGGCTTTTCAAAGTCTGTCTTGTCACCTTTGACATGCCACAAATCAAAAAACTGGGTGCCCGTCCATGTATGCTCGCGGTGGATTCCTTTCGCACTATCGCGCGAAGAGGAGAATACCAACCCGCCATCATATAAAGTGGAGCTAAAGTCATATCCCGGACTGTTGAATGGTAAGTTTTGTACCGTATAGCGAAGCCTGCTTTGAAGATATTCTTCATAATGCAAGGAAGCCTCCAGCTCATTGACCGTGCGTTTGTCTAATGGCGACTCCGTCTGATATTCGGTATACCACTTGGCTGCCTCTTCATACTTACCCTGCACCTGAAGCATTTGCGCCAGTCGCAACTTGGTCTGCGACGAAACGCCACCCTGCTTCACCGCTTTTTCATACCAGTAGGCTGCTTTATCAAACTGCGAGGTCAGCCGATAACAATCTGCCAACTCCGTCATCGCGCGGCTGCTGTCACTTTTTTTCAGATATTTCTCATATACCGGTATCGCTTCGTAATAGGCCATATTCTGGTACAACTTCTCCGCTTTCGAGATGCTGCCGAACTCCGCATATTCCGTGCCACTACCTTCAATAATCTGTGCCTGAACGCTGTGGCCTGCAAACACTAAAAAGAGTATCAGCAAAACATGCACTCTTGTCATTTCCTGGATTCTGACTACCATATATTATTAGATTCTGTGATTTAATTATTCCTATTAAAAATAGCGAGGGGTGATAACCTTCTTCTTTTCCAGTTTCAGGTCATAGCCGATGATAATCTCATGGCTACCACGATTGAAATTGCCCAGCTTCGTCAGCGTATAATCATACGCATAACCTATCAGCAACTGCTTCGTTGGCCACACTTCCAACAATACATCAAAGCTATCCGGATTCTCCAGTTTTACCCCGTTATTCTTGTTACCAAAGGAGGTACGGTACTGTGCGCCGATATTCACCCTATTGTATATCAATAAACTCAGGTTGAAGTCAAATGTATGTGGTATAGTGCGCAAAGTCCTGGAGGCGGCCAGATAACGATACTGCATCTGTGGACGAAGATAAAAATGCTTCGACTTACCCAATGGTATTGCACCACCGGCCATCGCCGTAAAATGGGGCGTTCGTTTTGCAGCGGATGGCTGATTCTTAGAAGATAAATCCCCTTTGATGAAGTTCGGTACGCTAGCCCCAACATAGAAGTTAGGATGATATACATACAAACCCGCTCCGACATCCGGCAATACACGGCTCACATTCTCCTGCAACACAGGATCACCGGCATCTGTCGCTACTTCTCCCTGCGCGTTGTATTTATACCAATACACCCCTGCATTCAGACCCATGCTCAGTTTCACCTTCTTGCCCAATCCTACACGGTAGGCATACGTCAGGTTGAACTGATTCTTATGCTCCTGACCCAAGCGGTCGTTCACATAGAAAAAACCCAGCGCAAAATGCTCATTCTTCAGCGGACTGTGAATCGTAACGCTTGCCGTCTGCGGCGCCTTATATGTGCCGCCGTTCTTATTGCCCGACCACTGATCGCGGTACAAAGCACGTATGCTCAGCGCTTCTCTCGAGCCAGTGTAGGCCGCATTCTGGGGCAGCTTATTATACATAAACTGCGTATACTGCGGATCCTGCTGCGCATAGGTAACTCCTGCTGATAATATGCTTATCAGCATTACGGAAAACCGGGCTATGATGGTATGTTTTCTCATGGATATATGTTGTTTTTTTTGTTCTTGATAAATCCCCGGAGAAACTCACGCTCCTCCGGGTCTCATCTCTTTTATCTGCGGATTGTTAAGTAACTAGACTTATTTACTTCCTCTCCTATTGCATTTACATATTTCACAATGTAATAGTAAGTACCATCCGGCAGCGGAGCGCCTTTGTATCGGCCATCAAAGTCATTGGCGTAATCCTCGCTTCGGTACACCTCGATACCCCATCTGTTATACACATAGAAAGATATCGGTGAGCCTGATGCGCATGGCACTTCAAATGTCTCATTAAAGCCATCACCGTTTGGTGTGATTACGGTCGGCAACTGACACTCTCCGTTGATCGTAATGAATACCCACGCCGTGTCTTTGCCTTCCGGATCGCAAATCTGATATTGGAAGCTATCCACTCCTGTATAGCCCGTTACCGGTATGTAGGTAATCGTGCCATCATTGTTCACCACCACGCTGCCGTGTTGTGGATTAGTCACTATCGCTGACTCAGCGCACAGAGATAATGGATCCTCATCCGTCTGGATATCATTACCCAACACTGGTATCGTCACCGGCGTATTTACTTCCGTTGCCGTCGTATCATTTACAGCCACCGGCGGTAAGCCTGTCACCGTGATGATAACTGTGGTTTCTGTACATACAGCTCCGTTGCAGGTTGTAATACACAGCGTATCATTGCCTTTAACCGGACCGGCCTCGTATATCAGACATCCTTGCTCATCTATTGTCCAGCTACCTAAGGCTGTCGTACCCGCTGTTGCTCCGTCGCATGCCGCCACTGTCTCGCCCGGTGCTCCTGTTGTGAACACACACAATGTATCCGTCGTTCTGATTGGCAAGGTATCATACACCACCTGCGCTGGGCAACTTTCCACACAGACTGTCACACTATCCGTACAGCCGGTTTGTTTGTTCACCAGTTTCACAACATGGCATCCTGTATCCAACAACAGTTTTGTTCCGCTGTAGCCAACATTGTAGCTGTATGGTATGTAGTTCGTTCTCACCTCCGGCTCCAGCGCAAAGTACTCAATACCGCTGCCCGTTCTGTACAGATCCGTCGCATTGCCCGGACGTACATTCAGACCATCTACATACCATTCGCCCGTTGTATCCACCGTATTCATATACTCGGCCAGTTCCTCCAATGTCTGGAAGTTGATATTCGGATATACCGTTCTCACGGAGTCGATACTCCACACCTCTAGCAGATGCGCAACATTATCCATGTAGCCTATCGTCTGGAAGCCGTAGCCTGCCGTTACAATCTCCGTACCACAACCTGACTCTGAACTTAACTGAAGCGCTGTCAGCGTGCCATCTACATAGAGGTCATAATCGCGAATCGTAGTCAATGTTAATGGCAAGCAATATTCACCCTGACCTGCTCCGTTGCACGATACCGTAACTGCCGTATCTTGCAGGATATCCTCACATGGTGATGGGGTGTTACTGATGATAATCGTCGTCGTATCGCAAATATCTCCGATGCTGTTGCAGGCAACGACACATAATGTGTCTATGTTGTAGCCAACCTCTTCGCTGCGTACTATCTCGATGCAGCTGCCGTTGACAACTGTGTATACATTGCCGCTATTATTACTATAGCCACAGCTGATAATCGTGACATTATCAATCTGACCGCTTAATGGCGTCAGACACAGCGTGTCTATCGTATTGACAAAGTTCGTATCTCTGATTGTATCCGTCAATACTACACCTATGGAATCGCAGATCCTAGCACTCAAATCCAGCGTGATCGTACTGTCACAGCCATTGGTATTTGGTATCACTATCGTATAAATACCTTCCTCCGTGAACACCTGACCGCCTACCGTCACTGAGCCGCCTTTACACAAGGTGATTCTATCCACTATCAACGTGTCTGTACCTGGTAATAACGTAGTGATAGTTGTTACAATGCTGTCACAGCCGTTTGCGCCTGTCAGTACGGTTACTACCGTGCCGGTATCAGCTGGGTTGCAGCTGGTCGCGTTCACCGTAGTAGATGCACTTGGTAATAACGTTGTGATGGTCGTTACCACACTATCGCAGCCGTATTGGTTCGTCAACGTTTGTACCGTCGTGCCTGCCTGTGCAGGGTCGCAGGTGGTTGCGTTTACGGTAATGCTGTCGCTTGGTAACAACGTTGTGATGGTCGTTACTATGCTGTCGCAGCCATTCGCGCCTGTCAGTACAGTGACTACCGTGCCCGTATCAGCTGGGTTGCAGCTGGTCGCGTTCACCGTAGTGGATGCACTTGGTAATAACGTTGTGATCGTCGTTACCACACTATCACAGCCATATTGGTTCGTTAACGTTTGTACCGTCGTGCCTGCCTGGGCAGGGTCGCACGTCGTCGCGTTTACGGTAATGCTGTCGCTTGGTAACAACGTTGTGATGGTCGTTACTATGCTGTCGCAGCCGTTCGCAGATCCGCCTATGATCGTATCTACTACTGTACCCACTTGTGCAGGATCACAGGTTGTAGCGTTCACCGTACTGCTGGAGTATGGTGCAAGCGTCGTAATCGTTGTTACCGTGCTGTCGCAGCCGTTCGCGCCTGTCAGTACTGTTACTACTGTGCCCGTATCCGCTGGGTTGCAGCTGGTCGCGTAATTAGTTATTGCTTTCGGTGTACAAGTCACCGTGATGATGATCGTCGTCGTATCGCAGAAGCCCGTCGTTGCATCGCATGCTATCACACAGATTGGTGATTCGTTGCCTGCTACGCTGCCTGCGGTATACGTTACACAGCCATTGTTGTCTAACACCGCTGTACCTAACGTACCTGTCAGCGTGCCGGTGCTGCCATCGCAGTAGCTGTAAGTCGTCGTCGATGGGTTAAATCCATTCTCCAACTCAACGCATACTGTTATCGTGCTGTCCGTAGGTACCGTCTCTCTGATTGTATCAGGTGTCGGTGGTACTACCACTACTATAATCGTCGTGTCGCACAGTCCGCTCGTAGCGTCACACTGTACTACGCACAGCGTGTCTCTGCCTACGATGTCTTTCGCCGTGTATTCAATACAGCCGTTTGGCAACACCGTTGCTTCCACTACCGTACCGCTCACGCTCGTGCTGCCATCACACAGTGTCGTCGTCACTAAGCTGCCTGCTCCAAATGGATTTGGTAAGCATAACGTGTCTACGCATGTCGTGCAGATCGTATCTACT
>SSHE01000026.1 GCA_008017315.1 Acinetobacter sp. | reverse complement strand
TTGCTGAAATAATTGACCACCTGTTTGGCTTACCAGTGTGGCTAATTCGAGGTCAATATCAGGGGCAACAATATCAATCTTTGCCCCTGCTTTTGCCAGCAATTGAGCCTTACGATAGGCTATCTTGCCACCACCTACGATTAAACAAAGCTGCTGTTTTAACTTTAAAGAAATTGGAAAAATATCCACACAAAACCCCTAAAACTTTATATTGTCACAAGTAAAGCAAGATTTATGCACAATAGCATTTTTCCCCCTACAGTTACAGTCAGAATTATCGACCTATCCTGATCTAAAAAGTTTATCTATTTTTCGAAACACTATATTGCTAAATCTACCAAACATGGGTATCTTAATGAAAGTGTAATATGACATTTACATCACAAACAACTGCAATAACAAATTGTTAAGGAAAATTGAGGAATCACCTATGTTAAAAAAAATTGCACTTGCTGCCGTTCTAGCAATGGGTTCTAGTGTTGCTATGGCTGATAACGATATTGGTTGTGGTGCAGGAACACAAATTTGGCAAGGACAAAGCGGTTTGTTACCTAAAATCTTAGGTGCAACCACCAATGGTATTTCTGGTAACCAAACCTTTGGTATTACTTTTGGTACTTTAGGTTGTGGTAATGCCAACAGCAAGATCACTGCACAAGTTGTACAATTTGTTGATCATAATGCTGAAACATTAGCTCGTGATATTGCTGTGGGTGAGGGTGAACGCCTAAACGTACTTGCAGAGTTAATGCAAATTGAATCAACAGATAAATCCCACTTCTTTCATGTTGCAAAAGCCAACTGGTCTAAACTCTATGCAGAGCAAAACCAAAATACGTTACAAATCGTTGCTGCATTGCATGACATGATGGCTCAAGACGAAACTTTACGTAAATATAGCTAATCATCATCCTATGCCCTATCTTACGATAGGGCATTTTATTGCTTATTCTTTTATGAAAAACCTACGTGTTCTTATTCTACTTTTCCCTATTTTTTTTAGCCAGATCAGTTATGCCAATACTGTTATTGATATAAAGATTAACCAATATCAACAATATGCTCAACAACACAAACTTGCACAAAATATCACATGGCAACGCCTATTATATCTTGACCCGAAAACCCAACAAAGTCGTGTCACTTATCAGCATTTTTTTCTACATCCGCAGGGTAAACAACGTCCTGAGCTTGAACTACAAGACAGTATCGCTGCATTATTAAATAAAAATGATACAGATCAATCCTTTCGCTGCCGTTTCCCAGCCCGTAGTCAATGGTTGATTGAACAATTACAAATTCCACAAGACCAGTTAGCACAGGTTGATTGTCCTGAATTTCAGCAATGGTTTAGTACCATCCAACCCTATAAAACCACACTGATTTTTGCCACCGATTTTATGGGCAATCCAAGCTCAATGTTTGGACATACCTTATTGCGTATCGATCCTAAAGATCAAGCTGAACTCAATCTAATCTCTTATGCAATTAATTATGCTGCCACGCCCGAAAGCAAAGATAATGATTTTGCTTATGCGTGGAAAGGCTTAACAGGAAAATATCCCAGCGAATATTCACTAATGCCCTATTATCATAAGGTGAAAGAATATGGTGATTTGGAAAGTCGAGATTTATGGGAATATGAGTTAAATTTAAGCCCTGAGCAAACACAATTTTTAGTGAAACATATCTGGGAATTACAAAAAGTACATTTCCCTTATTATTTTATTAGCGATAACTGTTCTTATGCCCTATTGGGGTTATTTGATATATTATATCCACAACTTAATCTACAACAACAATTTTCTTATACTGCCATTCCAATAGAAACCGTTAAAGCCATGCAAAATGCAGGCTTAATCAAAGATGCGGTATATCGTCCATCCTTGGAAACACAACTTTTATCCCAAGCCAAACAGCATGGACAAGTCTTAGCAAAAGCTGCACATCAGATTGCCTATCTCGAACCTAAGCACATGCCTGCCCAATTGGTACAATATTCCGAATTAGATCAAGCCAAAATCCTTGAAATGGCATATGACGATTTATATCTGGCACTCATCGCCCATCGTATCAACAGCGATTTTGCCCAGCCTCGTTTAAGAGCTGTTTTATGACAACGTAGCCGCCTTGATATTACCAAACAACGACAAGCCCCAAGTGAACCTGAGTTTAATCCATTACAGGGGCACAATGCTCGTCATTGGATGATTTCTATGGGACAGGTACAAGGTCAAAATATTCTTGAGGTGGAACACCGTCAAGCCTATCATGACCTGATTGACCCTTCTATGGGTTATCGTTTTGGTACACAACTGATGTTTTTACAGGGCAAAGCCCAACTTCGGGAAGAACAGCTTAAGCTTGAACAATTCACCTTAATGAGCGTAAATTCCTACAATCCGATTAACCCATTTAAAACCCCCATTTCATGGGGCATGGCACTGGGTTGGCAACAAGAATCATTAAGTCATGGTCAATTTAGCTCAGAACAACAACATGGTGTTGTCAGTGCCAATGCACAAGTGGGTTATAGCCTTGCCGATTTAGAACACAAACATTTATGTTATGCTCAGGTCAAAGGCTATTTACAGGCAGGGCAAGTCATTGATGATGGTTGGCGTGTTGGTGCTGCTCCAACTGTAGGCTGTTTAAATCGGTGGTCAGATAAAGTCCAAAGTGTGGTTCAAGCCGAAATCCCCTATTGGTTAGAGCAAGAACAATGGAATTTACGTCTAAATACTCAACTGCAATATGCGTTTAATCCGCAACATACTGTCCGTGTACAATGGCAATATCAACAACAGCAGCAAGACTGGACGAAAGCTACATTGGGTTATATGTGGTTTTTCTAGATTAAAGGTATATCAATACTGTAATGGTCAAGAAAAATCAGCCCCCTCAATAGAGAGATTTTGTTGCTTTTGTTCAAAAAACATTTGGTGACAAACACCCCTAAAATGGGGGTATTTCTATTCTATTGAATGTCATTGCCACACACAACAAAAAAAGGCTTAACCTTTATAGATTAAGCCTTTGAGTGTGTGCTAGTGTTTGCATTTCTTTGATATTTGGTACGCTCGGCGGGACTCGAACCCACGCCACAGGCTTCGGAGACCTGTACTCTATCCAGTTGAGCTACGAGCGTATAACTGGTTGCACATCATAGGCAAAAATTGCCAATTGGTAAAGCAAAGTTCGACCAAGCTGCAATAACTGCCTAGTGTTTAATCAATTTGATTTAAAATGCAGTAAAAACCTGTTCTACTTTACCCTGTAATGGTGTCCCCAACAAAGGCGTATTTTTACCATTGGACAATAGCGTCGTTTGATCTACTGTCCAAGATTGTTCGGGGTTCAGCAGTACCCAGCCCGCTTGTTGCTGCCAGATGTCCTCTAAATCAAAAATCCTAGCAGACTGAATCGTGACTTTTTCCACCCATTGCAAAGGTGTCATCAAGTCTTCTTTGACCAATTGCACCCCCAAAGCCACAAAGGTATCAAAAGCCGTTAGACCCGATTCAGTTTCGGAAAAAGGTGCAAGTTTTGCCGACTGGCTTAATGGTTCATGATGACTACAAATTGCATCAATCACGCCTGATTTTACGCCTGCACGCAGTAATTGGCGATCTTGCTCCGAACGCAAAGGTGGACGCACGTGTGCCAAAGCATTAAAACCATCAATTGTAACATCCGTTAAATGCAACTGGTGCATCGCAACATCAGCCGTCACAGCCAAACCTTTGGCTTTGGCTTGTGCAATGAGTTCAACCGATGCACCACAAGACAATAAACCAAAATGGGCTTGTACGCCTGTAGCTTCAATCATTTGTAAGTATTTGGCAATCGCAACGGTTTCTGCCAGTGCTGGAATCATCGGTAAGCCTTGACGAGAAGCGATAAATCCTTCGTGAACACAACCATCTTTGGCAATTTGTGCTTCTTCGGCATAGAATACGACTGTTAAGCCTAAACCTGCCGCATATTCAAGGGTACGAATCACCACGTCATCATCAGCAAAAGCAGCATTGGCATTAGATACCGCAATACAGCCTCCTTTTTTTAAGCCTGCCATATTGGCAGGTTGTTGCCCTTTTAAGCCTTGCGTTTGTGCACCAATAATATGTAGATAAATTCCGCCATCTTTTAAGGCTTTTTCTTTTAAGCCCTGAATAAGTGCCCCATTATCCTGTACAATCGGCTTGCTGTCTGGTGGTGTCACTACATGCAAAATCCCATTTTGCCGTGCAGCATAACCTTCAGATTTGAGCGTCCCATGTTGTTGTTGCCCCGGTTCTCGTAATCTGGCACACAGATCAAACATGGTGGGCATTAACCATTTCCCTGTACCATCTATATTATGGATTTGACTGGTCGCAAGCGTTATCGCATCAACAATTTTACCCTGCTGTAAATAAACCGTCTGGATGCTATCAGATTGCGTCATAGGATTGAGCACACGGACATTTTCAATTTTTACGATCGTATTCATCTTTTTTAATCCTATATACTCAACATATCGCCAAAACCCTGTGCCTGCAATTGCCCTTGCATCGACAAGGCAAGCACCGCCATCCGCACGGCAATCCCATTAGTGACTTGTTTTAAAATCACCGATTGTGTACCATCGGCAATACCCGAAGCGATTTCAACACCACGGTTCATTGGGCCAGGGTGCATGACGATTGCATTTGGTTTTGCCAAGGCTAGACGTTCTTCATTTAAACCATACAGTTTAAAAAATTCCTGTTGTGAGGATAATGCTGGCGAATCAATCCGTTCATTTTGAATACGTAAGGCAATCACCACATCACAACCCCTCACCCCCTCATCCATTTGGCTAAACAGTCGTACAGTATCACCATATTCAACAAAACCAACAGGCAATAGCGTTCGTGGTGCAATCACCCGAATATCTTGGCAACCCAAAGTTTGTAATGCAGCAATATTTGAACGAGCCACACGTGAATGTTTGATATCACCAATAATTGCGACACTTAATTCAGAAAATGGTTTTTTGGCTTCACGGCGAATCGTCAGCATATCGAGCATGGCTTGGGTTGGATGTGCATGACGACCATCCCCAGCATTGATAATCGCCACATTCGGGCAGACCGTTTGGGCAATAAAATGTGCTGCTCCCGACGAAGAATGACGCACCACAAAAATATCTGCAGCCATTGCTTCGAGATTCCACAAGGTATCTCGTAACGTTTCCCCTTTGGATGTACTAGAGCGAGCAATATCAATATTTAAGACATTGGCAGATAGACGTTTTGCAGCGGCTTCAAAGGTCGTACGAGTACGAGTAGAATTTTCAAAAAACAGATTCATCACCGTTCGCCCCTCAAGTAATGGCGTAGTGATTAAATTATTATTTTCATCAAAAAAGCTGTTTGCTGTGTCTAAAATCTTGGTGAGTGTGGCTTGATTTAAGCCTTCAATGGTCAAAAAATGTTTTAAATTGCCATGTTGATTGAGCTGTATCTGGCTCTGCTGATGTTGTGCTGCGATGTGCATAAAAGATGCCTATAGGTCGATTCACCAAAACTCCAATAGTGTAGCGGAATTTAAAAAAATTTACTCTATACATGTAGTGGTCAAGAAAAATTAGACAGGATTTAACAGGTTTTGATTAAAAAAACGCCTCCCCTTCATTAAGGGGAGATTGAGAGGGATTTTCACCATCTAACAGTTCATTGGCAAAATTGACCGCTTTTTCAGATAAATATTTAAAGAAAATAAAGCCAAGTATATAGTCCCGAAACTCATCTGCACCCATTTTGCCACGTAAAGTATTGGCGATGTTCCACAGTTGTTTTTGTAATTGTTGCAGTTGTATTTGGGTCATGGGGGTTGCAGTCCTTATCAATTGCATGCTCGATATAAATTCAAAAAAAACGTAGCTGCAATTTCAACCTTGCAGCGATCACCAATCTCTTTATTCTACATCGCCCATGTTGATAGCATCCTTTTAATCTCGATGACCATCAACATTGTTCATCATTCAATGGCTTACAAGCGGTTGGAAATCAGCGTTCCTACACCGTGATCGGTAAAGATTTCCAGCAAGGTTGCATGAGGTACACGACCATCGACAATCACCGAACTGCCTACGCCACCTTTGACTGCATCCAGTGCACACATGACTTTTGGAATCATCCCACCATGAATTGTACCATCAGCAATCAATGCTTCGACATCATGGGTATTCAATCCAGTCAGCAGTTCTTTGTTTTTACCCAATACTCCAACGATATTGGTCAAAAGGATCAGTTTTTCGGCATTCAGGGCTTCGGCAACTTTACCTGCAACCAAATCCGCATTGATATTATAGCTATTGCCCTGCTCATCCACGCCAAGCGGTGCAATCACAGGGATAAAGTCGCTATGTAGGAACATGTCGATGACATCGGTTTTTACCCCTGCCACTTCACCGACCATACCCAAGTCGATTTTTTGGACTGTACCATCATCATGCTGTTTTTCCATCCATAATTTTTTGGCACGAATCAGATTGCCGTCTTTACCTGTTAAACCAATCGCACGTCCACCATGCTGATTAATCAGATTGACGATAGATTTATTGACGCTACCACCCAGCACCATTTCCACCACATCCATAGTGGCGGCATCGGTCACTCGCATCCCATCGATACGTTCGGATACTCGCCCGAGTTGTTTTAATAAATCATCGACTTGCGGGCCACCACCATGCACCACGACTGGATTGAGACCAACGGTTTTCAACAAGACAATGTCACGAGCGAATGAATGCTCTAGCGATGGGTCAGTCATGGCATTACCACCGTATTTCACCACGATGGTTTTTCCTGCAAAGCGTTGAATATAGGGTAAGGCTTCGGTCAAGACCTTGGCTTTATCCATTGCAGGTTGATTGGATGACATGACGTTCTCCTTAATGTGCAGTTGCGATTGCCTGTGCAATCTGTGGAAAATTGGGCTGTAAAATGTGCATAAACGTTTGCCGAATGTGGGCTAAATGCTGTGCCGTATCTGCATCAAAGCGTACAGTAAAATATTCACCCGTATTGGATGGGCGGATAATACCAAAACCATAAGGAAAATCCAGCCTGATACCATCGATAGTACACAGTTGTATATTGTCTAAATCTATTTGTTGTTCAAGACATTGCATCAGCATCTGACCATCTATGCCATGGCTGGCAATATACATATCTGGGGTTGCAATCCGTTCTGGAAATTCTGCCAATGCCTGTGTCAAGCTCTGCCCTGTACGTTCCAGATATTCGAGCAGCCGCAAAGCTGCATATAAGCCATCGTCAAAACCTTTGCCCCGTCCATCATTAAACACATAATGTCCAGCAAATTCCCCACCAAAATGGGCACGATGCAAACACAGATAATGGCGTAAAAAGCTACTACCTGTACGAATCATCCGAAAGCGTCCAGCATAACGCTGTACGGTTTGAGCAATCATGGTTGAGCATTTGACATCACATACAATCTCAGCCTGTGGATGTTCAATCAGACACATTTTGGCAAATAAACTCATCAAGCGGTCTGGACTGACCATATTGCCTTGTTCATCCAAAATCACCACCCTATCGCCATCGCCATCTAGTGCGATGCCCATCACCGAACCCTGTGCCAAAACCGATTGACGCAAAATCGCCAGACGTTCAACAGCACTCGGATCTGGTGCACCTAAGGGAAAATGTCCATTGGCTTCACAATGCAAGGCATCAACTTGACAGCCGAATTGCTGTAATACCGCTTTTGCAATCCAACCAGCCGAACCATGAAAACCATCCAGACTAATGCGATGAGCGGCTTTTAATTGAATATCATGTTGAATAAATTGACCATAATCCCAAAATGCAGAATAAACTTTTGCTGCAACTGCGACAGGTTGCAATGTGACAAAATCTTGCTGTTCAATCCTATCTGCAATCCCCTGAATCTCACTTGGGATCGGTGGCAAACCGTTAATCAACCATTTTATGCCATTGTCCGTGCTTGGATTATGGCTAGCGGTCACCATCACACCATTCCCAGCATACTTTAATGCAGCAAAATACAGCAATGGTGAACTCACACAACCAATGGATATGACCTCCAAGCCAGCATGTTGTAACACCTCGGCGATCATTTGACTGTATCGTTCGCTGTCCAATCGGGCATCAAAACCCAATACCACTTGTTTTTGGTTTGCCAGAATATAATGGCTTGCCAATGCCAAAGCAATTTGACGCACCAATTCCGCCGTCAGCAATGTCACATTGCCACGAATATCATAGGCACGAAAAATTTTGCGTGGTACAGTCACCTGAACAGGCTGTACAAAGGTCTGCATTTTCATGGATGTTTAATGCTTACCTGTATGTCCGAAACCACCAGCACCACGTTCGGTTTCTTCAAATTCATTCACCACATCGAACTGTACTTGTTGCACAGGGACAACCACATACTGTGCCAACCGCTCACCTGCTTCCAGTACAAATGCTTTATCGCTACGATTCCACACCGATACCATCAGTTCACCTTGATAATCTGAGTCAATCAGACCAATCAAATTCCCCAAAACAATGCCATGTTTATGCCCCAAGCCCGAACGTGGCAAAATCAGACCAGCATAATGCGGATCTTGAATATAAATCGCCAGACCCGTTTTGACCAATACCGTTTGCCCTGCTTCAATGGTGATGGCCGTATCCAAACAGGCACGCAAATCCAAACCTGCCGAACCCGAAGTGGCATAGCTTGGCATCTCCCAAAGCTGACCTAGACGCTGATCTAATACTTTAACTTGTACTTTCATGCTGTTCCTCAATTATGCTCATCACTTAAACGCTCTTTTGCGATACGATAAACGACGTTATCTTCCCGTTTACCCACTACCAATAAAAATACGATTAACTCATGGTCTTTTACTCGATAAATTAAACGCACACCTGCTTTACGCAATTTAATTTTATACAGCCCACTTAATTCACTGCCTAAACGATGCTTCACAACATGCGGATTCAGTAATACTTTGGCTAATTTCTTTTTCAATTGCTCACGAATAGCAAGAGGTAATGCTTCCCATTCCGTACGAAAATCTTTATGACGTTTAAGTTTATAAGTCATCTAAACTAATTTCCTCAAACATCTCATCCGTATCATTCATGCGTTGTCGTGCCAATGCCAATAGTGCCGCATCTTCCTCAGACACCACAACTTGACGCACAGGCAACATCCCTGTATTGACAATATATTGCAGTACATCGGTAAAAAACTCGGTTGGTGCAACACCCTGTTGTTTTAATATCAGAAAAGCTTGTTCTTTGAGTGCATCATTCACTCTAAAATTAACGCTTGCCATTTTCATCCCCTCATCTTTGACCACAAACCCGATTAGATTGTTGCGAAAATACGATTGTACCCTCGACAAGCTCAGGCCATATTTAGCTTGAGCTTATCAGAACCCGACTTTCGCAAGCAGGTTTATTGTAAAGCAATCTGCTTTACAATGCAGTAAAAATCAACGCTTGCGTAATGCTTTTAAATTTTCCAATGCACGTCTTGCTTGTTCTTTCGGATCAAGGCTGACTGTACCTGCTGGTTTTTTTCGCCCCAACCACTCAATGCCCTCTGTGGGTAGTTCATCCAAAAAGCGGCTGGGTGACATCTGCTTCATTTGCCCGCCATTTTTACGTTGCTCAGCCAAAGTCAAAGTTAGCCCCTGCTTGGCACGGGTAATCCCCACATACATCAGACGGCGTTCTTCTTCAATCGTATCCGAAGCGATGGAATTACGATGTGGCAACAATTCTTCTTCCAACCCCATCATATAGACATAGGGAAATTCCAACCCTTTGGCCGCATGTAAGGTCAGCAAATTGACCTTATCAATATCCTGCTCTTCTTGTTGCTGCTCCAACATATCAATCAGCACCAATTTACGAATCGCACTTTCGATATTCCGCTCATCCACATCTTCGGCTTTATTAATCAGACTTTGAATACTACTATACAGACTCTCGATATTGTCGAGTTTGCTCTTTTCCTGTGCTGGTGTTGCCGCTTGCTCACGGACATAGTCGATATAATGTGCCTCATTCATCATCTGACGAACGAGTGGCACAGGATCATCATGGTCATGCAATTCTTCGGTAAATCGCTGCATAAACTCGGCAAATTCATGCAACTGGGTACAGGCTTTTTTCGGTAATACCATACCCAAACGCTGATCAGCAGCAGCACTCAATAACGATAAATGATTATCCTGTGCAAATAAGCCTAATTTCTCCAAAGTCACAGGGCCGATGGCACGTTTTGGGGTATTGATAATACGCAAAAATGCACTGTCATCTTCTGGATTGATAATGATACGTAAATAGCTCATCACATCCTTAATTTCAGCACGAGCAAAGAATGATTGCCCCCCTGATATTTTATACGGAATTTGCATCTGGCGAAGCTGAGTTTCAATTACTCTCGACTGGAAATTGCCCCGATACAGCACAGCATAATCTTTCCAGTTTTTCGCATTCATCAGCTTATGGGTGATTAAATCTTTCACCACACGTTCGGCTTCGTCATCATCATTACGACAGGTAATTACCCGAATCGCATCACCCCGACCTTTATCCGACCAAAGTTGCTTTTCAAAAATATGCGGATTGTTGGTAATCACCGCATTGGCCGCTTTCAAAATCAAACTGGTCGAACGATAGTTTTGCTCCAGTTTAATCACATTGAGATTGGGGAAATCCTGTGCCAGTAATGCCATATTTTCAGGCTTTGCCCCACGCCATGCGTAAATCGATTGGTCATCATCCCCCACAGCGGTGAATTGCCCCATCACCCCAACCAATAACTTGACCATCATATACTGGGCGGTATTGGTGTCCTGATATTCATCCACCAAAAGATAACGTACTCGATTTTGCCATTTGTCCCGCACCTCAGCATTTTCCTGTAATAGGCGAGTCGGCATCACAATCAAATCATCAAAATCCACTGCATTATAAGCACGTAGATTACGCTCATACAGTTGATACAAGTGAGCGAGTTGTACCTCTTCGGGTGTTTCACAGGTGGTATGTGCTTGTTCGGGCAAAACCAAATCATTTTTCCAATCGGAAATTTTTTTCATTGCCTTGGCAATCAAGTCCTTACTTTCTGCACCAGATAAATTGTCACGGTGCATCAAATCCATTAGCACCCTTTTGCAATCATCCGCATCCAAAATAGAAAAGTTATTTTTCAGTGGTGTATGTTTGAGTTCCAAACGCAATAGATTTAAACCAAAAGTATGAAAAGTAGAAACATTTAAACCTTTGGCTTCTTCTTTACTTAATAGTTTCAGCACACGCTCTTTCATTTCACGTGCTGCTTTATTGGTAAACGTCACCGCAGTAATCCGATACGCTGGAATATTACATTGCTGAATCAAATAGGCAATTTTTTGGGTAATCACCGAGGTTTTACCCGAACCTGCACCTGCGAGTACCAAAAGTGGGCCTTTGGTATAACGCATGGCTTCTTGTTGCTTACTATTCAGATGTGAACCTAAGGACATATGGCCAACATTCCTGTGACGTTTAAAAAAATGTGTGGCTGATTATAATCATTCAAAACAGAGTTGCAATGACTGTAATGTTGCGTTCTAACATCATTTTTCGGCATAAAAAAACCACCTAACATTTAGGTGGTTTCCTTTATGGCTTATCTTAACGGATTAAGATGCAGCATAAATGTTTAATTCTACACGACGGTTTTGTGCTTTACCTGATGATGTCGTATTGTCTGCGATTGGGTTTGCAGAACCATAACCTTGAGCATTGATACGATTGGTTGGTACACCTTTACCGACAAGGTACTGTGCTACGGCTTGTGCACGACGTTGGGATAATGGAATATTGATCGAATCGTTACCTGAACTATCGGTATAACCAGATACTACTACAGCCACCTGACCATCATTTAACTGTTGGGCAACCGTATTCAATGTTGCATAAAAGTTTGGATTGATGGTTGCATCGTTGGTCGCAAATGTAATATTACCAGGCATAACCAAACCAATCGAGCCATCTGGATTACGATCTACAGATACGCCTGAACCTGCAAGCTGCTCTCTTAATTTTTTCTCACGCTGATCCAATACATAACCGCCAGCACCACCCACTACTGCACCAATTAATGCTGCACGGTTATTTTGACGGCTGGTATTGGCATTGGACTTAGAAATCCCATAACCTGCTGCTGCCCCCAAAATTGTCCCTACCGCCGTTTTATTTACAGAAGTTTGACCAGTGGCAGGATCAGTTGTACAACCTGTTAAAGCTACCGCCCCAACTAATGCTGAAATCGCTAATGCACGCATTGCATGCCTCCATATATTTTGTTTGTGTGAAGTGTATTATCAATCAAATCGCGAGACTATCCATTGATATCTTGTAAAAAATACACGATTTTTTAACATGGTGTAAGACTTGTGACAAAATTCACGCTAAAAAATTTCATACTTCATTCACAAATGACAGCTTTGCAAATTTTTGCTAAGGTACAATTCTCTTTTCTGTTCTTCAAAAACTCGTTCGGTGAGCAACCATGTCTAAAGCAAAATCCAACAATACTTTAAAAAGAATCGCCCGAGGACTTTCGGT
>SSHE01000012.1 GCA_008017315.1 Acinetobacter sp. | reverse complement strand
CCCCAGCACAGAAAATACCAAAGAACAAACATGGTGGGATCAGAAACAATATACTTTGCAAAATAAACTACAAGATTATGCCCAGTATCTGGATGGCTGGTTTGGTGAATCTGACCCAAATGACCCCGCTTCTGCCAATTTACGGATGATTTTGGATAATGAATGGAATAAATATGATGATTTTAGCGTTCAACCTCGTATTCGAGGGAAAGTCAAATTACCCACTTTAAAAAATCGTTTTAGCATCGTGTTTGGGGATGATACGCTGGATAATGAAATCCGCAATCATGTTGCGATGAGCAATGAAAATCCACGAGGGCAAACTGACCGTACATTCGATAAAGAACAGAGTAAAAATGATAATGCGTCACTGGCTTTACGTTGGTCACACCTCAAAAAAATCTGGGATATTCAAAGTGATGTCGATTTGGGGATTCGTTCAGGAAATGATATTTATCTACGTTTAAAAGGACAAAAAGACTGGGATTTAGGCAATGATTTTAGTAGCCATGCCGAGCAGATTTATCGTTATGGTTTAGATAGTCAGCATTATCTACGTACCAATCTAGAAATCCGCCATGCCAAACCCAATGAGGCCTTTCTCTCTGATCAATTGAATCTAACTTATACCGATAATGGTGAACAGCAGCATTTTTCTTGGGATAATCGTTTATTCCGCCAACATCAATTTTTTCATCAAAATCAGTTTAGCTATGGCGTTTATGTCGGTGGGAAATTTGAAAATAGCCTGCCTGATTTAAACAGTTATGGACCTTTTATCTCATGGCGGCAACCGATTTGGCGAGAATGGTTATTTGTACAAAGTGAAGTCAATTATTATAACCATCGGGAACTGGATAGAACACATACCATTGGTGCATTGTTACGTCTGGAAACGTGGTTTTAACACATGTCCAGACGACAAAATTATGCCTGAGCTGTCTCTCTTTTCCATAAATGTGCATATTTTCCGAACAAGGTCTGTTTTGCTTTAGGATAGACATTCATCTTCTCCATATCGCCAGCATAATGCTCAATCACTCGTTCATCCATCAGTTTAAACCACCATTTGGGAAACAAGGCGGGCAATACCATACTGGCATACCCTGCTGGTAACTGTGGCACCCCCTCATAATGACGCAAGGACTGAAAGCTACGGGTTGGATAGGCATGATGGTCAGAATGACGCTGTAATTGATACAATAAAATATTACTCAGCTTACTATTATTATTCCAGCTATGTTCTGGCATGGTACGGGCATAACGACCATTGCCCAAATCTTCACGCTTTAAACCATAATGCTCCATATAATTCACAGCTTCAAACAGAGTAATGCCACAAAATGCCTGCGTAATTTGTGTAGGCAAAATCCGTGTACCAAACAATTTCAGCATCAAGGCATGATAAGCTGCGCTCATCGCCCAACCTTGTAATAATTCATTCTCCAGTGACCAGAATGTCTGATTTTTTCTTTGCAGACGACGAGTTTCAATTTCAATCGCTGATTTAAAACTCCCTGTCACGGTACGTGGCCAGAACTGCCAAAAACTTTCTCCCAGTTGTGATGAGGCTGGGTCTTCGGGCGTGGCAACACGGCGATGATGCCCATACGGATGTTCAATACGGAAATGATTATAACCTGTCGGTGCAAGGCACAAATGTGAAAGATAATGTTCCAGTTTACCCTGTTTATGGCTTAACTCATGTGCCGTATTCACTGCAACGCCATTCACCACCCCCAGCATATGTCCGATAAGAACTCTGTCCATTAACGACGTAGATTCACGGCTAGCAAGATAACAACCATAGATATTGGCGGCGTACTGAAACGGAATAAATAACTTCACAACCATCGCATAGTAAGGGTCATCTTCAAGTGCAGCAATCGCTTCTTCTGGTGGGTTTTCAGGATCTTGCCCCATTATCTTATCCAATGCAGGAATAATGCCATGCAATGCTATAGGTCCCATACTGACAAATAATTTCTGGGTGACTTTAGGACCAAATTGATAGCCCAGAAAAGCCGCATTGGCAATGTTGGGAATAACCAGTCCGAGCAGCCAGAGTTTACGCTTTTTATCCTTAAAGACAGTCTGCTGCGTGATTGCCGTCACATCAACCATGGTATTCATCTTAATTTCCTCATCTTGCATTGCGTGGTGGTGATCCACCTGATGATTTTTATTATGCGAATGATTTCATCAATGTTATATTCATTTTAAGACAGCATGTATTCATTTTAAGACACTATGAATAAAAATATTCCCCTAGTTCCTGCCCGATATTATTTACGTTTGCTTGATCTGCTCAATCAACGCAACATTCCCCTATCAGAAATCATGCAAAATTCAGGTCTGGATACAAATATGTTTATCCAAATCGAGGATGCCAAACTCTCTATTCAACAAATTGAACAGTTCATTGAATTTTGCCTAAAATATCCACAAAATGCCGACCTTGCTTTTGAACTGGGTTCGCTACTCAAACTCAGCTCACATAGTCTGGTCGGCTATGGTGTAATCACCAGCCAAACCGCCGAACAGGCCATACAACTGGTCGCACAATATTTCAAACTGATTATTCCAAATTTCCAGTTAGTGGTAAAAAAAGAACAACAAATCTTATGGCTGATTTTCGAGCCTACCATGCAGATGACACGCCTGACGTTAAATTTTCATCTCGAAGCAATTACGATTGCCTTTTATCACAATTTAATTGAAATTTTGGGCACACATTTACCGCATTATCATATTTATACATCACTACACGAACCCAGACATTTAGAAAAATATCACAAGTTACATAAAGCACAATTTCATTTCAGCACACTCAATACACCGAGTATCCAGTTTGCCTTGCCCAAAGAGGTTTTACTGACCAACCTGCCTATGGCGGATGAATTTAGTTTAAAAATGGTCGAACAACGCTGTCAGGAACTGCTGAAACAACTATCCAATAGCGGTGAAATTGCAGCATGGTTACGAATGATGCTACGTGAAGCATACCAACTGCCCAGCTTAAGCGACTGTGCCAAAATTCTAAATATTTCGACCAAAACCCTACAACGCTACTTAAAAAAGCAGAATGCTGATTTTCAGCAAATTCGTATGCAAGTATTGATGGAACGGGCAAAATATATGCTGAAAGAAACGGATAAAACCGTAACCGATATTGCCGATGAATTAGGCTATGCTACAACGACGAACTTTGGTCGTACTTTCAAACAACAGACCAATATGACCCCTTTAGCGTATCGACATGCTACACATCAAAAGACCATCTCTTCAGATGGTCTTTGACTACACTGCAATGACTTATTTAAGCAATAGATGATTAATCCGCTTGACGTACGCTGCTGGATCATCAGGTAAGCCACCCTCTGCAATCACTGCTTGGTCAAAAATGACATGTGCCAAGTCATCAAACTGTGCAGAACCATCCAATTTTTTCACCAATGGATGTTCTGGGTTAATTTCCAGAATAGGTTTGCTTTCAGGAATGGCCTGCCCTGCCTGTTTGAGCATACGAATCAATTGTGGTGACAACTCACCTTCTGCTGTCACCAGACATGCAGGTGAATCCACCAGACGAGTGGTTACACGGACTTCTTTGGTTTTCTCTTTGAGTGAATCGGATAATTTTTCCACCACAGGTTTAAAGATTTCCTGTGCTTGCTCAAGGGCTTTTTTCTCTTCGGCATCTTGCAAATCACCCAAATCCACCGCACCTTTGGCAATGCTTTGTAAGGCTGTACCGTCAAATTCATGCACAAAATTCATTGCCCATTCATCGACACGATCTGCCATCAATAATACTTCAATGCCTTTTTTCTTAAACAATTCAAGTTGTGGCGAATTTTTTGCTGCTGTCAGACTATCCGCCGTCACATAATAAATGGCTTTTTGTCCATCTTTCATTCGAGCTTTATAATCTGCCAACGAAGTCGAAATCTCATCATTGGTCGAAGTGGCAAAACGAAGCAATTTTAAAATACGCTCACGATTGGCAGTATCTTCACCCAAGCCTTCTTTCATCACCGAACCAAATTCGCTATAAAATTGCTTAAATTTCTCTTGGTCTGTTGCATCGTCCGATTTTGCCAAACCATCGAGCAAAGTTAAAATACGACGAGCATTACCCTCACGAATGGTTTTGACATCACGACTTTCCTGCAACAATTCACGGCTGACATTCAGTGGTAAATCGGCACTGTCCACCACACCTTGTACAAAGCGTAGATAGTTTGGAATCAGATTGTCGGCATCATCCATGATAAACACACGTTTGACATACAGTTTGATGCCTGCTTTGGCTTCACGAGTAAAAATATCATGTGGTGCTTTGCTTGGAATATACAACAGCTGGGTATATTCGGTATTCCCTTCTACACGATTATGCGACCATGCCAATGGTGCATCAAAGTCATGACTTAAATTTTTATAAAATTCAACATACTGCTCATCGGTCACTTCTGATTTATTGCGTGTCCATAAAGCACTGGCGGAATTAATCGCTTCCCATTCATCGGTCTTGACGTATTGACCACCTTTCGGTTGTTCACCTTCGGCAACGTCTTCCTCTTGCCAAACTTCTTTTTGCATTTCAATCGGCAAGCTGATGTGGTCGGAATATTTATTGATGATTTGCTTAACTTTGTAGGATTCCAGATAGTCCAGTGCATCCTCACGCAAATGCAGAATAATATCTGTTCCACGTGAAACCTTATCAATCTGCTCAACCTCAAAATCACCTGTGCCGCCACTGACCCAACGCACACCTTCATGGCTAGCCGCCCCTGCACGACGAGATTCAACCGTGATTTTATCCGCAACAATAAAGCCAGAATAAAAACCCACACCAAACTGACCAATCAGCTGAGCATCTGATTTTTGATCGCCAGTCAATTTCGACATAAAATCTTTGGTTCCAGATTTGGCAATCGTACCCAGATTATCAATGGCTTCCTGCTGACTCAAACCAATACCATTATCTGAAATGGTAATGGTATTTTGCTCTTTATTTAAACTGACACGCACATGTAAGTCTGGATCATTTTCATAAAAATCAGGATGATTAATTCCTTCAAAACGTAACTTATCGCAGGCATCTGAAGCATTGGAAATCAATTCACGCAGGAAAATTTCTGGATTGGAATACAACGAATGGGTGACTAAATGTAATAACTGGGCAACTTCTGCCTGAAAACTATGTTTCTGTGTGTGTTGTTCGCTCATGTCAAAACTCCATCAAATAAGCTATTTCAATGCTGTAACAATGGCGATTCCCCCTCAAATTTCAATATCATGACTACAAAAATGATGTAAAAAAATGCCCTACCAAAGTAGAGCACATGATGTAAAGCTATAACACCATGGCCGCAATCCAGCCAAATATTAATAATGGCAAATTAAAATGGATAAACGTAGGAATAACCGTATCCCAGATATGATCATGTTGCCCATCAATCCCCAAACCAGCCGTTGGCCCTAACGTCGAATCCGAAGCAGGCGAACCTGCATCGCCCAGAGCAGCAGCTGTTCCAATAATCGCAACAGTAGCAAGCGGTGAAAAACCAAATTGCACACACATCGGTACATAAATGACTGCCAACACAGGTACACTAGAAAAAGATGAGCCAATACCAATTGTCACAAATAATCCAATCACCAGCATTAACAAGGCTGCCAAAGCATGATGATCCCCAATGATATTTACTACGCTACTCACCAATTGCTGGATATCGCCTGTATGGGTCATGACTGAAGCAAAACCTGCAGCAGAAATCATGATAAAACCAACCAGTGCCATCATCCGCATGCCTTGTACAAACACATCATCTGCTTGTTGCCATTTAAAAATACCTGCCGTGGACAATACAGCAAAACCCACCAAGCCACCCAAAATCATTGAGCCTGAATAAAGCTGGGCAATCAACGTCATCACGATTGCCAATATTGCCATCAGCATGGTTTTTTTAGCAATTTTGGGCACATGCTGAGCGTCTTGTTGTAATGCAATCGCATCAGATTTTAAATCCTCCTGTACGACTGTCGCACGCAAAGGCTTATCCAAATCAATCGTCGTCACAGGCTGAATCTGACGATCAATATAATGACGTGGTTTACGATAGCTGATCAATACCGCCACTAGCGTTCCGATCACCATGCCACATACTGAAATCGCCATACCAGCAGGCATCATCCAACGTTCAACATGCAAACCATATTGTGCACCGACTTTATTGATATTTCCCATCAAAATTTGTTCAAGGAATATCGCACCAAAACCTACGGGCAGGAAAATATAAGTACCCACCAACCCTAGTGTCAGTACACATGCTGCTGCACGGCGATCGAGATGTAAATGATTCATGACTTTTAACAACGGCGGTACAAGTACTGGAATAAAAGCAATATGCACAGGAATTAAATTTTGTGAAAAAATTGCCGAAATGAGTAAAATCCCTAACAACACATACTTTACTGTACGTGCCTGATGATGACTGGCTTCTGCTCCAAGTAACCCAATCAGTTTATGTGCCAGTAAATCAGGCAATCCTGATTTGGATAATGCCAATGCAAAAGCACCAAGCACCGCATACGCGAGTGCAACCTCTGCCCCATCCCCCAAACCAGCATTAAATGCCTGCACGGTATCAGATAAACTCAGCCCAGCAACCAAACCACCAATCATGGCAGAAATCACCAGCGTCAAAACAACAGAAACTCTTGCCAGTGATAAGATAAACATCACGGCAATTGCAATTACAACAGCATTCATGCGTCAGTCAAACATCAAAAAAGAAAAATACATTCTACAGGACTACGCAGAAACAGTCGAAGCCACATCGACAAACACAAAAAATGCCCTACCAAAGTAGAGCACATGATCTAACGCCATCCAGCATTAGAATTTAAAGCTATAACCTAAGGTCACGACCAAAGGATTAATATCCAAAGAACCAATATCAGCACCACCGAGCTTTAAATCAGTTTTCAAATCAGCATAACGCACATCACCATATACGCCCCAGCTTTTCGCATCAGCAGGCTGGAAATTAAAACCAACTTGTGCCGCCGCGCCTGCCGCTAGATCTGCCTCAAGTTTTCCTAAAGGACTGTCTTCATTCCACGGCACAAATACTGTAACCCCAACACCTGCATAGGGTGTAAAACCACTAAAGGTCGGTAAATGATATTTTGCAGTAATCGTCGGTGGTAAATGTTTTAACTCAGCAATCTCACCCAATCCACCCACTTTGACTTGTTGGTCAAATGGAGCAGCAAGTAAAAGCTCCACTGAGAATGGCGTGTTGGCAATACGATAATCCAGTGATGGGGTAAAATTCACTTCATTGGTCGCACGAGCATCTTTGACAGCACCTCCTGCCAAATCGCTTTCCCCAGTCGGGTTTAAAACACTGACCCCAACTTTCACAGTCAAACCGTCTAATGGGTTGGCAAGTGCAATAGAAGATAAACCAACTAAAATAGTTGTGATTAAACCTTGTTTCAACATTTTGATACCTTTTTGATCATTATTTAATCTATCTTAAACACACTTGATTATTTTAATTATTTTAAGCACTACCTTAAAAATATATTTAAATATAACAAACATAACATATGATTT
>SSHE01000051.1 GCA_008017315.1 Acinetobacter sp. | reverse complement strand
TGCCAAGTTCACGCTCTAACTCGGAAATTGGTTTACCTGCTTGATAGGGTTTTAGATGTTCAATGCCTTGATGGGCTGGCTTAATGCTCATGTGTAGTTTCCTAATTTATTTTATAAAACTGCAATCGGATAAGAACCTAAAACACGTAATTCTTTGACATGCGGACGAATTTCATTTAAAGCTTGTGCCACATTTTCATCATCAACATGCCCTTTTAAATCAATAAAGAATACATACGCCCATTTTTCAGGTAATGCTGGACGAGTTTCAATACTGGTCAAAGTAATATGATGCTTGGCAAATGGTGCAAGAATTTCCAATAATGCCCCAGCTTTATCATGAGCAGAAATCAATAATGAGGTTTTATCCTGCCCACTACGAGCAGATTTTTCTCGACCAATCACCAAAAATCGTGTGCTGTTATCAGGATTATCTTCAATATTGGTATGTAAAATTTCTAAATCATAAATTTGTGCGGCAACATCACCTGCAATCGCTGCCGAATGCCATTCATTACGGATACGACGAGCCGCTTCGGCATTAGAGCTTAATGCCACACGCTCAACACCTGGATAATGTACATCTAACCATTTACGACATTGGGCTAAAGTTTGCTGATGAGCATAAATTTGCTTGATGCTATCTTTACGTGTATTTGACGAGATTAAAAATTGATGATGAATCGGCAATTCCACTTCACCAATCACATGCAATTTTGAGCTTTTAAAACAATCCAGTGTATGATTCACCACACCTTCTGATGAATTTTCCACAGGAACAACACCATAATGGGCTGAACCTGACTCCACCTCACGAAACACTTCATCAATTGTACCAATTGGACGAGTAACTGCATCTTGACCAAAATGTTTGATTGCAGCAGCTTGGGTATATGTCCCTTCTGGGCCTAAAAATGCAATGGATTGAGGAGCTTCCAGTGCCAAGCAAGCCGACATAATTTCACGAAATAAACGAGCCACAGTTTCATTGGATAAAGGCCCTTGATTACGTTCCATGACTTTACGTAACACTTGTGCTTCACGTTCTGGACGATAAAACACAGGATTAGCCTCTTGTTCAAATTTTGCTTTGGCAACACTTTCTGCAAGTCTAGCACGTTGATTGAGCAATAAATGAATCTGTTCATCTACACTATCAATTTGTTGTCGAATCTGTTGTAAATCCAAAGTTTGCTGTTGCATTGCCCTTGCTCATCCTAGCCAATTTTGCCGTCGTAGTATAACCAATTGACGCATAAAAATCTTGTGGCAAATGCTCCACCCCCTCAACTTTAGCCATTTTTTCAACTTTCTTTCTCTAGCATCCACCTCATGCTCGGTTTAAAATGAGATGATTTTTATAAATGATTTGACTCATGATGCAAAACACGTGGACAGCTGTGGATGATTATATCGAACAGCACTTGATTCCTGATAATCCCATTTTACAGCAAACCTTACAACATACGGCCAAGCGAGGCTTTCCCGACCACTTACACGTCGCACCCAATCAAGCCATGTTACTCGCCATACTCATCCAAATGAATGGCTGTAAACGGATTCTGGAACTGGGTACGTTTGCCGCATATAGCACCATTGCCATGGCACAGGTTTTGCCCGAAGATGGCTACATCCTGACTATGGAAGGACGAGATACCCATATCGCTTTGGCTAAAGAAAATATCGCTGCATCGGGTTTTTCCCATCTCATAGATGCACGTTTAGGTCGTGCGGCTGACGTGATTCGTGAGTTACCTACCGATACGCCGCCTTTCGATTTTATTTTTATTGATGCAGATAAACAAAGTTATCCTGAATATTTGGAATTGTGTTTGCAACGTTCTCGTTCAGGAACAATTATCGTCATGGATAATGTGATTCGTGCTGCGGAAATTCTCAACCCTGACAACCAAAAGCCCAGTATTGTCGGTTTACGGGATTTATTTAGGGCATTAGAGCATCATCCAAAAATTGCCTCCTGTACCGCCTTACAAACGGTTGGCAGCAAAGGCTATGATGGCTTTGCACTGGCGATGGTAAAATAAGCATGATGTTTAATTCTTGGACAAAGCCTTGTGACCCCAATAAACACAAGGCTTGTAGCAATCTATAAACAAAGTTATCCACATATTTTGAGGATAACTCAGGCGATTTAACGTACCACCAATAATGGCACATCAGAGGCTTTTAATATTTTAAGCGTGGTACTACCGAGAAAGAATTGATACAACTTATTACGTCCAAATGCCCCCATCACTATTAGACCAATATCATGTTGTTTTTGATAAGCAATTAAACTCTCCGCCACGTCGCCATACAAATATTCTGCCCGTGCCTCAAGCCCCACAAATTTTAGATAATCCATTGGCTTATCCAAAATACCATTTTGAGTACCCACATAGACCAAATGACAGGTTAAATATTTAAGCAAATCACTTTGCCCTACTCGCTTGAGTATCGCTTGGCAAATCTCTGAATGCTCATAGGCAAATAAAAAATGTTTGGCTGGGCTAAAACTTTCCCCAACCACCAGCACCGTGGTTTTCGCTGCCCGAATCAGTCTCTCAACATTGCTGCCACAAGGCTTATGGCTTTCTGCTGCATGTTCACCCACTTTGCCAATAACAGCGATATCATCCGCCTGCAAGTCCTTTAAGGTCTGCTCTAAAAATTCCCCCTGATGCTGAATTGTAACAACCTGAATACCGAATTTTTTCGCAATATATTCAGAAATATGCTGCAATAAGTCATAGCTATATTGCTGTGCTAATTGTCGTTGTTTTTTATCTAATTCTTCAAGCTCTTGCAGTAACATTGCATTACTTTCAAAACCCACAATGCCGCCAAATGCACTTAAATGCTCACTAGCAAAACGATAATCTAACACTTGCAACAATATCAACTGTCGCCCAGTTTTTTGGGCGATCCACGCCGCCGCATCAGCCGTCGCATGAACACAAGGTGAAGCATCAATACAAGCAATGACACGTTTCATCACAATGCCCTCTTTTTAATTCTTGGCTCTATTTATAATAGGCTAAAAAACAACCGATACCTATTTTTTTATCTTGGATTATGTAACCAGATACGTTGTTATTTTTTATGCCGTCGATCACCAATCACTTGAGCAGGATTCCCCGCCACCATCGCATAATCAGGCACATGCTTAGTGACCATGCTATTCATACCAATGACCGCATAATCGCCAATATGTACCCCATCCACAATACCGACATCTGCCCCAATCCAAACATCCCGACCAATCGTAATCCCTTTTGAGGTCACTGCCTGCTGATAAATGCTGTGCTCCATTTTCATACCATGATTGAACGCATACAGATGACTATATGCCGCTATTCGGGTTTGTGAACCAATCTGAATCCCGACTCGCCCACCATCTAGCGTACAGTGATGATTAATTGCCACCTCATCACCCAGCGTTAAAGCCCCATGCAAGACGCAGTCTGCTGCAATAAAACAATGATGACCTATCTTAATTTTACGTCCCCGCTCGGCAAAAATATGGGCAAGCGGCGAGATAAAACAATTTTCACCAATTTCTATATCTTCCATATCCTGCAAATAGGCTTGATATTCTGCTTGCCATGCTCTTGCCCAAGTGAGATGTTTATCCTTTAAACGCCAATATAACCAAGGCATATAATTTAAACGATGTTTATGCTGTTCTCGATATTTTAATAATGGGTCATGCTCAGTCATGTTCTTGTTCCTCAATTATTTTGAGTTGTTGTCTTCCTCTCGTTAAATCCTGTAACAACAATTTTAAGGGTTCAATGTGGTCTAATTTTAATTCGCATTCTAATGCCACACCATCAGCCACATAATGTTCAATATATTGGATATTTCTTTGATTCAGCTCATATTGTAATTTTGCCCATTCGGAAAAATGACAAGCAAGACGTGCTATTTTAGTCGGGATTAATTCAATTTTTTCTGCTCGTAATAATGTTTGTCCTGCACAACCACCATAAGCCCGAACCAATCCGCCTGTCCCTAGTTTTATGCCACCAAACCAGCGATTGACCAAGACTAAAACATTGGTTAAATCATTACCTTCAATGCTGGCTAAAATCGGTCGTCCTGCTGTTCCCGTCGGTTCACCATCATCATTAAAACGCACATCATGCCCAATTTTCCATGCCCAACATTGATGTGTTGTCGTCATATCTTTTTTTAAGGTTAAAAAGTCTTTGACTTCTTGTTCCGATTGCACAGGCACAGCAAAGCCCTGAAATCGGCTTTTTTTGATCTCTTCCTCAAATTCGACAATATTGCAAATAGTAAAAGGCATCTGAAAAACTAATCGTTATACCAAAAGAATAAAGGCTTCAATCTCTCTGAACTATGCGTCCAAATCAATATAAAGCCTTAGAATACCAAACCACTTTTCAACCACAGATATTTAAAAAATTACTGTGCCGTTTTCTTGATTTTGGCAGTTGAACGCAAATACTCAATATAATCATTCAGTTCTTGCTGTCCACGTGCATCAAAACGATTCACAATCTGTGCTTTTTGCTGATCATTCAATTCAAATGCTGGATTTCTGCCAACACCAGATACCGCCACCACAAACAAATATTCCCCAGAAGCGACTGTTTCCGCCGACCAATGGTTATCTTTTGGTGCCGCAACACTATAAATGGTCTTTTCAATCTCCAAAGGAACAACCTGACTATAGCGTGGAATCGCTCCCATATTCTGGAATGATACTTTACTTGCCGCTATCGCATCCTGTGCAGGTTTCGCTTTAAAGTCTGCCAAAAGCTGTTTCACGCTTGCCTGTGCCTGTTTGATTTGTTCATCACGTTTTAAAATCGCTTGAATTTTGGTTTTGGCTTCTGCCAAAGTTTCTGCACGTTCGGCATGATAAGCTGAAACCTTCAACCACACCACATCATTATTTTTAAGACTAATGCCTGTGGAAATATTTTGGTCGCCTTGTACGACTTCACTAGAGAATAATTTGGTTTTTACCGCAGCTTCTGACAATACAGGATAAGCACTAGTTTGAGTGACATTTTTTGCAGATTGAATCTGCAACTTATATTGCTCTGCCAAAGCCTCTAGCGAATCTGATTGTACAGCCATATCATTGATTGCATTCACCGCATCCTGATAAGCATTTTCAGTTTTCTGCTGTTTCAGCTCCGTGATCAGTTGCTCACGCATGTGTGCCAATGGGGCAACAGGTGCAGCATCCATTTTATCCAAACGAATAATATGATAACCATAATCTGTTTTTACAGGTGCAGAAGTCTGACCTTGTTGTAACATCAATACAGCCTTATCAAAGTCTGCACCAAAAGCACCCACCGAGTAGCCATCCACTTTACCTTGCTGGGCTTTCGAAATAGGCTCTTCTGAATATTGCTGTACTAAGGTTTCGAATTTTTCACCCTTTTTCAGCTTTTCTGCGATATCTTGAGCCACTTTCAATGCTTGTTCTGGCGTACGCTTGTCTGTTGTGACCATAATATGACTAATTTGACGTGTAGCATCTTTAGTCAAACCAGCAACATAGGTCTGATATTGCTGGGCAATATCCTGTTCTGTGATCTGTATCTGTGGCGTAAACTGTGCTTTAGATAACACGATATAGCTCACATCAACATTGGCAGGGCGAATATAGTCTTTACTATGCTGCTCAAAATATGCCTTGGTCTGTGCATCATTCACCACAAAATTTTGGGCAAATTGACTTAATGGAATTTCTGCCAAATGTACAGTACGCTCTTGTGCCAATAGAGCAATCAATTGTTCACGATCTTTTTCGCTATACAAACCACCGCCAACAATACCATTGGTTAATAAAGCCAGAGAGCTTTGCTTTCTAAAATCTTCTAATAATTGCTGAATGGATAATTTGTTACCTGCCAAATAATTTTCCAATAATTGCTGTGAAAACTTGCCATCCTGCTGAAACGTCTGCTGCTGACGCAACAATGTACCCAATTGCTCATCACTTAAAGTCAGACCCAATTTTTTGGCATGTTGCAACAACAATGCCCGCATTACCGCAGCATCATAAACTTTATCTTCAATCACCTTCTGATTTAACAGACTTTCATCACCACCAACTGCCTGCAAATATTGCTCTTTTTGCGATGATACCCAGTTATCTAGCTCTTTTTGTGTAATTTTTTCACCATTTACAGTTGCAGCAATTGGCTCATTAGAACCCGTAAAATAGCCTTCAATACCCACCAAAGCCAAAGGTGCTAGAAACAATACAAGTAATACTTTACCGAGCCAACCTCTAATTAAAGTACGAAAATTATCCATAGGTTTTCCACTAAATAAATCTACACCCGAATACTAGCTGAAAATCGAGTCATGACAAGTTATATTCTGATAACAGACATAGAAAAAATGCGCCCATTTTGGCGCATCTTGGCAACATCAGATCTTATGCAACTGAATCTTTTAAACCTTTACCCGCTTTAAAACTAGGTACTTTGCTTGCTGGAATTTTTAATTCTTCACCAGTTTTCGGATTACGTCCTGTACGTGCTGCACGTTCTTTTACTGCAAAAGAACCGAAACCGACTAGAGTAACCGTGTCACCAGCTTTCAATGCTGCACTGATAGACTCAATGGTCGCATCCAATGCTTTACCAGCATCGACCTTGGTGAGTCCCCCTTTCTGTGCAATTGCATCAATTAATTCTGATTTATTCATCTAAAACATCCTCTGATTTGATAGTTTGATACAGTAAGCCAAAATTTGAAAATAGCCCTAGACGCCTTTATAGCAATGCCTTTGCAATAAGGCAATACTTGCAATGCAGTTTTAATCAAAAAAATTGCCGAGGATAGTATTTTTGCAATAAAAAGATTATTTTTCAGACTTTTTAAGTCCTTCAATATCAAGCATCAATTTTTGATGGCTTTCTGTCAGCTCATCAACTTTGCGATGCAAATTCACCAAAAGCTGCTCCAGTAGCACAATATCTTTAGGTGTGACAATGCCAATCCGATTTAAGGTCTGATGCGTATGCTGATCTATCAGTTTCTCAACCTTATCCACCGTCCCACTCACACGCTCGATGGCTTTACCTGTCACTTCGCCTACTTTTTCTGCGGTATTATCAGCAATATCGACGGTTTTTTCCTCTAATTCCTCGCCAACTTTCACCAAAGAATCAAATAACTTATTGCCTTCTTCTTCGGCACGAGAAAATGCCCCCAAACCTGCCAACCAAATTTGCTTGGTATAACGGCGTAATTCAAGTGGACTTTTACGTTTATTTTTTGTTTTGGAATCATCGGATTCCACAGATGTGGGTTCAATCTGTTGAATTTTTTCATTCACATCAGGATTGGACATTTATGTTTCCCACCTTTTTCACAGTTATCTCTCATCGCCGTTTATTGTAGAGTTAATCCCTTCTATTCTCAAGACCGTAGCATGTTCTACACACAAAAATTAACTTTTTTGTCTAACAAGCATCAATTAATATAAGTTTATATTGACATCCTACCATCTTTTCATCTTAAATCGCCTTATCAAAAGGATTTCGTTTTATTTAAGGTTTGTTTTATTTATGAATGATGATACGCAACAAAACAAAAATCATCCTTTTTTGTTGCAATCGCTAATTTTTATTGCGTTAGAGACATTTTTGACCTTTATATTAAAACATGATCGTATGGTGCGTTTACATGCCAAGCCGTTTGTCCAGCAACAGATCACGATTTTATGCAATACATTTTTACCCAGTGACGTTTTTTATGTGTCTTTTGATCATAAAGGGCTTTTGTTTGACCATGAAAAACCACAACATTTAGAACAACCGCAAATCACGCTCTACGCTTCAGGTTTAGATCTGTTTAGAGCATTACTCACAGGCAATGAACACAGTATAAATAAAATCCGACTCTCAGGTGCAGAGCATTTGCATGAGGAGTTTCGCTTATTGCTTCAAAGTATGAGCCTACCTGCGATATTGCGTGATTGGAAAAATTGGCTCGTCAATGATGATCACAGTGTACAATTGCCGAAAAATAATTTTACTCCTTTGGCACAACGTATCGAACAGCAGCGTCAGGAAATTACCAAACTCACGATACAAGTCAAAGAATATCAATACGATCTCAAAACTTTAGAACGCAAACATCGCTTGATGTCCAGAGTTTATTGGTTACTTATTTTGATACTCAGCATATCTATGCTCAGCATACTTTGGTATAATTTTCATCAATAATTAAATTCCACATCTCAAAACAAACTTGACTAAATTGGTCGGGATTTATTATAATACCCCTTGTCGTACTTGCATGTTTAAATGGATAAGATTATGCGCCTTACTACTCGTGGTCGCTATGCCGTGACTGCAATGCTCGATTTAGCACTTCAGCCACTCGACCAAACCATCACTTTAGCCGAAATTGCGGCTAGGCAGTCTATATCCGTTGCATATTTAGAACAGCTTTTCTCCAAGTTGAAGCGTCATCAACTTGTTGCCAGTGTGCGTGGTGCAAATGGTGGTTATCATCTTGCTCGTGCAGCAGGTAGTATTACCGTGCTAGAAATTATTGAAGCTGTAAATGAAACTGTTGATGCGACACGTTGCGACCATAAAGGCAATTGCCAAAATGGTGCGATGTGTCTGACCCATGACTTATGGCATGATTTATCCAATCATATCGCCAGCTATCTTGAACGTATCACTTTAACAGATCTCGTAGAACGGGATAATGTTCAGACTGTCGCCTTACGCCAATCATCTATAGATGATCTCGCTTCTCTCCCTATAAATCCAAAGTCAGTTAAAGGAACAATTTAAATGAAACTCCCAATTTACCTTGACTATGCCGCAACAACACCCGTTCTCCCTGAAGTTGCCGAGTCGATGTTAGGGTGTCTGACCTTTGACGGGAATTTTGGTAATCCTGCTTCACGTTCCCATAGCTATGGCTGGCGTGCCGAAGAAGCAGTAGAAAATGCCCGCCAACAAGTTGCTGATTTAATTAAAGCCGACCCACGTGAGATTGTTTGGACATCAGGTGCAACTGAGTCTGATAATCTTGCTTTGATTGGTGTCGCTCAATTTTACAAAAATAAGGGTAAGCATATCATTACCTCTAAGATTGAGCATAAAGCTGTTTTGGATACGTGTCGTTATCTGGAAACTGAAGGTTTTGATATTACCTATTTAGAACCAGAACCACGTACAGGGCTCATTACTCCAGAAATGGTTGCCGCTGCACTCCGCCCTGATACGATTTTGGTGTCACTGATGATGGTCAATAACGAATTAGGCACTATCACCGATGTTGCTACCATTGGTGAACTAACACGTGCCAATAAAACCTATTTCCATGTTGATGCTGCACAAGCAGCAGGCAAAGTTGAAATTGATTTGAGCAGCATTAAAGTTGATTTAATGAGTTTCTCAGGTCATAAAGCCTATGGCCCTAAAGGTATCGGTGCATTATATGTACGTCGTAGCCCACGAGTACGGGTTAAAGCCTTGATTCATGGTGGTGGTCATGAGCGTGGTATGCGTTCTGGTACACTGGCAACGCATCAAATTGTTGGTATGGGATTGGCTTTTGAAATCGCAGGCAAAACCATGCAGGCAGAACAGCAACGTATCCGCCAGTTACGTGACAAACTCTGGAATGGTTTGCAAGATTTGGAAGAGGTCTATTTAAATGGCCATCCGACACAAAATGTGGCGAACTACTTAAATGCCAGCTTCAATTTTGTTGAGGGTGAATCCTTGATGATGGCACTCAAAGATGTGGCGGTTTCCAGTGGTTCGGCATGTACGTCTGCGACCCTAGAACCCTCTTATGTACTACGTGCATTAGGTTTATCTGATGAGCTGGCACATAGTTCGATCCGTTTTAGCTTTGGCAAATACACCACCGAAGCTGATATTGACCATGTTATTCATATTACCAAACAAGCTGTAGAGAAATTACGTGAACTCTCGCCACTTTGGGATATGTATAAAGATGGTGTAGATTTCTCCAAAGTGGAATGGGCGGAGCATTAATCGCTTTTGCCCATTGTGAAATCTTATCCTTGTCCCCATATTCATATTAATTAGCTGACCCCAGTTGGAGAAGCATCATGGCATATAGCGAAAAAGTCATCGACCATTATGAAAACCCTCGTAATGTTGGTATTTTAGATAAAAACGCAGAAAATGTAGGTACAGGCATGGTGGGTGCTCCTGCATGTGGTGACGTTATGCGTTTACAAATTCAAGTAAACCCAGAAGGCGTGATTGAAGAAGCACGTTTTAAAACCTATGGTTGCGGCTCTGCTATTGCGTCTAGTTCATTGGTCACAGAATGGCTCAAAGGCAAAACCTTAGATGAGGCTCAAGCGATTAAAAATATCGACATCGCTCATGAGCTTGCATTACCTCCTGTCAAAGTCCATTGCTCTGTATTGGCTGAAGATGCCATTAAAGCAGCGATTGATGATTATCGTCATAAGCAAAACAAAACCGAAGAAGCTTAAAACCAACTTCCCCTCGCATTGGCAACCGTTAAGGAGAGATTTTGATGATTCATTTAACACCAAGTGCTGCAAAGCATGTTGCTGATTTTATTACTGGTCGTGGTAAAGGGGAAGGTATTCGTGTTGGCATCAAAACTTCAGGCTGTTCAGGTCTAGCCTATGTCCTAGAATTTGTTGATGAAACCAATCCACACGATACTATATTTGAGAATCACGGCGTAAAAGTTTTCGTTGATCCCAAAAGCTTAGTTTATCTTGATGGTCTGGAAATGGACTATGTGAAAAATGGCTTGAATGAGGGCTTTGAGTTTAACAATCCCAATCAAAAAGGCGAATGTGGTTGCGGTGAGTCATTCACGGTATAATGATGTCGTCCTCTTAAATTTCCCTCGGAAAGTGTGCTTTTCGCCTGCTTTTTCCAAAGAGGGGAATTTTTGCAATTCATATACCGCCTTCAATTTTAGATGTGACTGAATGTATTATGACTTATTTTGACTTGTTTGAACTTGAGCCAAATTTGGAGATTAGTCTCGATATCCTCAAAGCTAAATTTTTGGCTTTACAGCAGAAATATCATCCCGATCATAATCAACATCAGATTGAACAGGCAGTCGTGCAATCCAGTCAGGTCAATCAAGCCTATGACACGTTGAAGCATATTGACAGCCGTGCAGCCTATTTGCTCAAACTACACAAACAAGATTTTGGACTAGAACAATCTATCCATGATTTTGAATTTTTACAATCCGCTTTGGAATTGCGTGAGCAACTGGATGAGGCTACTACACCTGAGCAATTACACGCTTTACGTCATGAAATCGAACAATGGATCAATGGTTTAATCCGTGAGTTTCAGATTGATTTTAATGAACAGGACTGGAGCGAAGCACGAGATACTGTGCGTAAATTACGTTTCTTCCGTCATGTCTTGATTGACATTGATAAAGCCGAAGACAGACTACTGGATGATGATCAATTTGACGCTTTTGATGATGATTTTGAATAATTGCTTTACGGTTCGACAAGCTCACCGAACCTACACAAGATTTGCGTTGCTTGAGCTGGTCGAAAGCAAAAACGGATAACATTATGGCTTTATTACAAATTGCAGAACCAGGACAATCCAGTCATCCACACGAACACCGTATTGGTATTGGCATTGACTTGGGAACGACAAACTCTTTGGTTGCAACCGTACGTTCGGGTTCACCTGCTATCCTAAAAGACACAGAAGGTCGTAGCCTGTTACCCTCTATTGTGCATTATGCGGAGCAACATCTGGATATTGGTTATTCTGCCAAAGATTTTATCAGTAGTGATGCAGAAAATACCATCGTATCCGTCAAGCGTTTCATGGGACGTTCAAAGGCAGATATTCGCTTCCAGCATCCTTACCAGCTTGAAGGTACAGCACAGGAAATGCCAACCTTTGTGACTCGACAAGGTAAAAAATCTCCTGTTGAAATTTCAGCAAGTATTCTATCTGTACTCAAGCAACGTGCCGAACAATCGGTTAGTCATGATATTACAGGTGCAGTGATTACCGTTCCTGCCTATTTTGATGAAGCACAGCGTCAGGCCACACGAGATGCGGCACAATTTGCAGGTTTAAAAGTTTTACGCTTACTCAATGAGCCTACTGCCGCCGCAATAGCCTACGGTTTAGACCAAAACTCACAGATTCAGCAAGATCAAAATTTTGCGATTTATGATTTGGGCGGTGGTACATTCGATATGTCTATTTTACGTTTTAGTAAAGGCGTATTTGAAGTGCTTGCGACAGGTGGGCACACGGCCACAGGTGGTGATGATATTGACCGTTTGATTGTCAAATATCTCAAACAACAATTGAGTTTAGAGACGCTCTCTCATCAACAACATGCCGAATTGATTCAAATTGCTAAAACTGCAAAAGAAGCCTTAACTGTAAGCACGCAAACGGACATTATTTTTGCCCAACATCAGACCACTCTTAGCCAAGAACAATTGGCAAAAATTATCCAGCCTGTGGCAGAACGCACCTTACAGGTGTGTGCTCGTGTGTTACGTGATGCCAAATTGAAAATTGAACATATTCATGATGTTATTTTAGTTGGTGGCTCTACGCGTTCCCCTGCCATTCAAAATGCAGTACAGGACTTTTTCCAGCAACAACCATTATGCAGTATCAACCCTGATGAAGTGGTGGCTTTGGGTGCGGCGATTACTGCCAACCAATTGGTGGGCAATAGTCAAGATGGAACATTATTACTTGATGTTACACCACTTTCTTTGGGTTTGGAAACCATGGGCGGCTTAGTTGAACGTGTGATTCCACGTAATACGGCAATCCCCATTACACGCAAACAAGAATTTACCACCTATCAGGATGGTCAAACTGCTATGCTGATTCATGTCGTCCAAGGCGAACGTGACTTGGTCGAACATTGCCGTTCTTTAGGTCAATTTGAATTACGTGGTATTCCAGCGATGACGGCAGGTGCTGCACGAATTGAAGTCACTTTTCAGGTCGATGCTGATGGTTTACTCAATGTTTCGGCACTAGAAACCACATCTGGCATTCAAGCTCAGATTAGCATCAAACCTTCTTATGGTTTATCTGCAGATGATACCGAACGTTTGTTATTAGAAGGTTTTCAGTTTGCTCAACAGGATAAACTGGCACGCCAATTACAGGAAACTAAAGTTGAAGCACAACGAGAAATTGAAGCTTTAACACAGGCATTGACAAAGGATGAGCATTTACTCAGCAGTGAAGAAGCCAATCGCCTACATAGTGCATTGAAAATTTTGCAAAATATCCTGCAAGATGATGATGCCGAAAAAATTGAACAAGCTGCACAAAATCTGAAAATTTATAGTGATATGTTTGCTGCCATACGTATGAATCGCCATATTGACCATGCCTTAAAAGGTACTCGAGTCGAAGACTGGGCGAGCAGCAACGCAAATAAGGATTAAACCATGCCACGCATTAAAGTGTTACCTCATCATTCCATTTGCCCAGAAGGTGCAACATTCGAAGTCGAAAAAAATGCCAATTTATGCCAAAGTTTATTGGATAATGGGATTAAAATCGAACATGCCTGCGATATGTCCAAAGCCTGCACGACTTGCCACGTCATTGTCCGTCAAGGCTTTTATGGGCTGGATGATATGGATGATATTGAAGCTGATTTATTAGATCGTGCATGGGGATTGGAAGCAGAATCTCGTTTATCCTGTCAAGTCAAAATTGAAGATGAAGATTTAGAAATCGAAATTCCCAAATACACCATTAATCACGCATCAGAAAATCATTAAACATCACGTCAATGCAGGATAAAACCAAATTACGGTTTGGTTTTATCTTTCGCTTCCAGTTTAACAATACTACGCTCATCTAAAAGCACCATACCATCGACATCTGTTCGATGTTGTTGTAATTTTAATCGGGCAATGGTTTGCTCCATTGCTTCAATCAGTTGTGGATATTCATAACTTGGGGTTTTATCCAGATTTAATATCAGATTAAAACCTTTATATTCATAATCATACCAGCGTTGATATTTTTCAATGGTTTCATGATAACGCTCAACCACCTGCCATGAGCTCACAAATTCTGTAATCCCTTTTAACTTCAAAGGTTTATTTCTAACACACAAAAATTGATCCTTCACCAAATGAAAGGTTTCTTCCGAAATGAGAATCTGATCGACATCTGCGGCAGCCTGCAAACGTGCAGCCAAGTTGGCATCTCGCCCAACAATGGTATAAGACATCCGATGGATCGTACCATAATTTCCCACGTGGCAATAACCTGTGGCAACCCCCATACGAATATGTAGCGACGCATAACCCATTTTAATCCAGCGTTCACGCAAAATCCGCATTTGCTGACGCATCATAATCGCCATATCTAAACAGGCAACCGCATCCTCTTTGACACCACGGCTATCAGGATCGCCAAAAAACATCAGAATCCCATCACCCATAAATTTATCAATGGTTGCCCCATAGTGCTTGGCAATTTCGGTCATGTGTTTGAGATAATCATTGAGCAAAAATGCTAAATCATCTGGAATTAATTGTTCAGATAAGTCGGTAAAACCCTGAATATCCGAAAAAAAGACCGTAAGTTTACGACGTTGATATTCAACTTTTGCTTCCAACTCACCGTGCATAATAGATTGCCAGAGTTGTACAGGTGCATAACGTGCCAATTGGTTATTCAGCTTAAAATAGCGATTCACTTCATCACTATACTCTTGTTTTTCTTTACTTAATTGTTGTAATTTTTTTTGTTGATAATACATCCCAACCGCAATCAGTAAAATAAAAAAGACAATGGCTAAAATATTTATTTCAGTCCGCCCAATTTGCAATATAGGCTCGAACCCAAAAAATAATAAAGAACATAAATAATATACCGCCAATGCACATACAGGGACGAAAATCAAAATCAGTCCTTGAATGCGTGCAAATGCTGCTGAAAAAATCAATATCCCCAGCATTAACAAACTTGGAATCAGCATGAGGTGAATCGCTGAGATATACAACATGACCAAACACGTATCAATAATAAAGCGAAAACTTCGGCGTGCAGGTTTACCAAAATGATATTCTATTTTTTTTAAAATTGTTGGTTCATACAGCAAAATCAATACAACATAAGGAATCAAGAGTAAAGATTCAAGGGCAACCGTGCCATCAATGACTGTGACCAATAAAATCAAACTAATGGCAGAATAGCCAAATAATCGGCTAACCTGATATCCATTTTTGTCCAGAATATTCTGCAACATGATTTAGCACAACACCGTAAAGAACACTTTAATCCATACGCCAATCAAATGGCATATCGCCTTGACCACGTAAGGCTAACATGAGGGTTTGTCGCATCTGTGCCAAAACATCATTGCTATAAGGAATGGCAGGTATGCCCCACACTGGCTTTGGAAATACACTGTCATTTTGGTAACGTACCACATGATGAAAATGTAACTGTGGCACAACATTGCCAAGTGCGGCAACATTCATTTTATCAGCACGAAATACACGTGCAAGCTGACTAGATAACCAACTCGATTCACGTAAAAATTGTTCCTGATCTGCCTGACTGAGCTCATACAGTTCTGTAACACCAGGCACACGAGGAATCAAAATCAACCAAGGAAATTGCATATCGTTCATCAGACGACATGTACAGAGCGGAAAATCACCGACAAAAAATGTATCTTGGGCAAGTTGGGGATGCAAAGTAAACATATATTTTCTATTCAATATGAAGCTAATATGATGCAGCAATACTATCATAGCTAAACCATGTTGAACATTGATAAATCAATATTCTCCTCTGGTTCATCAGGATTTTATCGCTCAATCTGGTTCGTCACAATGTAGATTTTCTCGATAGTAATCCACTAATCTTTCAAAGTTCTGAACATACCTCGACAACTTTTGAGCATCGTGAACAGAATGCAGAAAAGGTTTACCTTTCCCTGTTACCATGCAGTCTTTGTTCAAAATATTATCAACTAGAATATAGGGTTGTAGTCGATCGGATTGAATCCCTTGATGTAGTCTTGCCTTTAGCCATGCAATCTTTTCGCTCGAGAACAGGCGATTACTAAATTCCAAAGAATGTAGATTGCTTAGTTTGAGCAGTGGTGCAGCTTTATTGTCACTGATTTTTTTGGGATTAAACGCCAATTCTCTCAGTGTTGCAATTTCACCTATTGGCGAAAGACTCTCGACATAGCTCGCACCAGAAGCAGCATTGCCAAAATCTAATATTTGCAATGCTTTTGCACTCGCAAGATCAGATAAATCTTGCAGATGAACAAAATTATGAAAACTAAGTACCGTCAAATTTGGATTCTTTGCAAAATTCCAAAGGCGTGATGTTTTTTGATTCCAATAGTAATGAATCGCACGAATACTAGACAATGCTTCCAGTGGCGATAAATCCTCAATACGTGGGCATTTCCAGAATTTAATTTCTAAAAATTGGTCGCCATACTTCTGCACCAAGTATTCAAAGGTGTCTTGCCTAAGACCACTGATTTCGAGATGTTGAGCGTCGGAATCACCAATCTGATCAATTTTGGCCTTGCTGATACGGCCACCACCAATCTCTGGTTCAACAAGGCGGATGCAATTCATTGACTGGGTCATGTGTCTAAGCTGGATAATTGCCGCACTACGTTCTATCGTTCACCAAAGTTTCCAAGAACTTGAGCTGATAGCCGATGTTCTGACTAAATGCAGGTTCCAAATAGGGATCAAAGTGGTTTGCATCTAAGGTTTCAATTTTTATACTCGGATTTCCCACAGCACGAATTTTTTCCTCCGCAAAAGGTGCGACGGAATCTTTTGTAGCACCCACGATAAGCGTCGGAATACGGATCTGTTTTAATACTTTAAATGGTCGATAAGGCCCCATTTTTAATAGAGAGCGTGCAGCCACTCTATTGTCATAGCCGTCCTCCATCACCTCTATGGCTTGCTGCATAGCTTTTTCAGCACCATCACGATCCATCGAAGAAAAATGTCCTGGTGCTGACACCACTGGAATATATAGCGGATTTGAGCCACGCAACAGGTCGATACCAGCGTACAAACCAAAGCGAATCAAACGTGTTAGCGGCGTTGCCGTTACAGCCGTAATACCATCAAGCATAGGTACTTGTGCAATCAAACCCAGTAATTCTGGGTGTCTTGCGGCAACGCATATTGCATGACCACCACCAAACGACGTACCCCACAGTACGATTTTATTTGGATTGATCTTTGCTATTGAGCGTAAATGTGACAATGCGGCTTCGATGTCTTCCTCTCGTTTTAAAGGGTCGATAGTCTGCCTAGGTTTGCCTTCACTTTTGCCCCAACCACGGTAGTCGAATGTCATGACTGCGTAGCCTGCATTGATGAATTGCGGATAGAATGGTATGGTCAGTGCATCTTGTACCCCACCCCAACCATGTGCCATTAGGATTGCAGGAAAAGGGCCTTCTCCAGATGGTAGATGCAGTGTAGCAGCACAATTCGTACCTTGACTTTGGAACGTGGATTTTTCAGTTATGACACGCATTAAAATTCTCAGATTGACTGCAAAATTAATGCGAAGCCTAGCATTAATTCACATCACCTTACAATAGCATCATGTAGGTGAGGATTTGTCAAAACTATCAAAAGAATACACCGTAATCGGCTGAGGTGGTATCTGTAGTGGTCAGGAAAAATTAGACAGGTTCAACCCACTCTGTTGGCTGAGCTTGTCGAAGCCATTTTATGACATGGTTACTTTTATAGGTAAACTTAACTATTAAGCTAAGGGGTAACACCCCACAACAAAATAAACCAAAACTCAGCAATCACTGAACCCAAAAAACGCCCCGTAATCGGCTAGGTGCTTGTCACACTAGACGCGAAAGTTATACATGTGCAATGGTCTGGGCAACCAATTTAACGCCTAGTGCATGACAAGCACGATTAATTGTGTCAAAGCGTGGACTAGCATCA
>SSHE01000099.1 GCA_008017315.1 Acinetobacter sp. | reverse complement strand
GTATTCATACCGCTTTATTCTTAGGTTTAATCTAAGTGATTAGATTAGTGACCTTTTACAAATAATGTAGGTACAGTCATATTCTTGATTACAACATCACCGATAGATGCAGCAGCGGCAACAGCAGGAGTACCTGATGGCAAACCAGCTAAACTACCAATTTTTAGATTTTTCAAAGAAAGGTCAATATTACCCATACCTCTGATCATCAAACCATTATCAACCACACCAATTTCTGTACCCGTAAGCGATAAATCAGTGGAACCAGCACTTTTCACCATCACATCAGTATAGATACCACGATCGGTAGTTTGACTGTATGCACCAGGAACAGCAACAGTACCATATGTATTATTATCCAGCAAACCAAAACCAGTAATACCTAAACCACCAGTGATTGAACCAGACATTTTCATCAATGCACCCTGTGGAGCATTACCCAACTGAATATTAATATTCGCACTTGGCAAGCTAAGGGTCATTGAGTTCAAAATTTTCACTTCAGAAGAAAAAATACCCAGTGTTGCATCCGTTGCAGCCGTATTACGTGTTGATGCAGCAACATAAACATCACCTGTCACAATCTCAAAATCTGTAGGCAACGCAATATTCACGTTTAATACTGGGGCAGTACCATTACCATCTGCATCAACAGTGACAACAATAGGTTTAGTTCCACTAGCACTGTGCATACTAAACCCTGTACCTGTACCAGCAGCATTTTCACCTAAAACAATCGCACCTGCACTTGCAGTTGAAATACCGTGACCTGTAGGAGTTAAACCATCTTTATCATGAATCACAACATTGGCGGCATCCACTGCACCAGCAACAATAAGCGTGATACCATCCTGACCAGTCGCAGCACTTAATGCTTCATCATCTAATGATTGCATTTGAGCTGCCATTGCATTTGCACTAATCGCCATTGCTGATACAAGTGCTAATTTGGTTAATGTTTTCATAATCGTTTCCTTTATTACTCAGTTTATTCGCTAGGTCATTCCAAACCTAGCATTGCTTAGATATCGGTATAGCACGCCATACCGATAGTTTTTTTAAATTAGTGACCAGATACAAAGATCGATGATGTACCCATGTCCATACCTTGAACTTCAAGTGCACCGATAGATTTCGTTGTTGCCAAAGCACCACCAGCCATACCAGCCACATCGCCTAGACGTACTGCATCGATATAGATGTCTTTCTTGATGTTATCACCCATCGAGATCAGCAAACCTTGATTGGTTGCATTAATTTTCGCATTCGCACTTAAGTCAGCCGAGTTGGCATCGGTGATACGGATGCGATCTAGACCAATACCACCATTACTATAACCAGCAGCCGTCAAAGCAGCATTACCATTTACAGAAGCATCTACAATGGCTAAGTTTTTAATTTCGATACCGTTGGTAATCACACCGCTGGCAACAATCATTGCACCTTGTGGTGCATGACCCAATTGGATGTTCATGGTCGCTTGACCTACAGCAATTTTGATTTGATCTGCAGCAGCACTACCGTAGCTTTGCAAAATCTGAACTTCATCGGTCGCACCACGACGGTTGGTACCTGTTGAGCCTGGAGCAGTACCAGAAACACCCACAGCAATATTATCTACGCTAATTTCTGTCGTTGTTCCCGTTTGCAGACCAATATTTAGGAATGGAGCTGCACCTGCTGCACCCGCATCGGTATCAATCTTAACGGTTGTAGCACCTGTTAGGTTGAGTGCAACATCATTCAATACAATCGCACCTGCAGTTTCTGTACCACCCAAATCCAAGTCGGTTGATACAATTCCACCAGTACCAGCGTTTGCAGCTGGATCCCAAGAATTTACTGCCAAAACACCACCGTGTGCAGCAGTTTGCAAACCATCGTTATCATGAATCAATAGTTTATCAATGGTGATTCCTGAGGTATTAATCGTCAATGTAATCCCATCTTGACCAGTTGCAGCACTTAACGCCTCATCGTCCAGTGATTGCATTTGAGCTGCCATTGCATTTGCACTGATTGCCATTGCTGTAACTAGTGCAACTTTAGTAAACATTTTCATCCTGTACTCTCCTAGAGCATTGTATTACTAACATCCTAACTCGACTGGTCTGTATCCTGTTGTTGTTTTAGACACATCCAATTTGTAACGAGCTGTCGTTCTCGTCCGATAAAGTTACAATAGCGCCACAAATTAATCAAGGTTTAATCCTATTCTTTTCACACTCCCCGACGAACGGTATTTTTTGAGGATGGAGATTTTTCGGCGGCTACCCTACTGTAACCGCAATCCCAAAATCATTGGTTGTCCCTGACGTACCAGATAAATAGGTACGACCCCTTTTTTGTCCAAACTCGCCATAACCTGCTTAAATTCATTGAGATTTTTTATGGTTTTTTGTCCAATTTGGGTGATCACATCATATTGTTGTACCCCCGACTGTGCTGCCAAGCCAGTATAGGACACATTCTCTACTACTATCCCCTGTAGGTTGTGGCGTGCTTGCTCTTGTGGGGTTAATTCACGCAGTGCGATCCCCAGTTTTGTGGTTGGATTGTTGGTATGTTCGGTTTTGGTTGCTGGCGTTTCATCAGGTGCAGAGCGGAGCGTGACATTCATCTCCTGACGTTTGTTTGCTCGCAAAATGGTTAAGCTCACTTTTTGATTGATTTGGCTACGGTTAATCAGATTGATCAGATCCGATGTGCGTTTTAGATTTTGCCCATTGTAGCCAAGGATAATATCTCCTGCTTTTAAACCTGCTTGTTCTGCTGGTGAGTTTGCGGCAACCTGTGCAATCAATGCACCTTCTGGGCGGTCAAGTTGATAGGCTTCCGATAGGTTGCGATCGACATCTTGCAACATTACCCCCAAATATGGGCGAGTCACTTTACCTGTGGTTTTGAGTTGATTGACCACATCCATCGCCACATCAATCGGAATGGAAAATGATAAGCCCATATAACCGCCCGTACCACTAAAGATCCGAGAATTGACCCCCACTACTTCACCTTGCCCATTAAATAAAGGCCCTCCAGAGTTACCTGGATTCAATGCGACATCGGTTTGAATAAAAGGTACGGCGGTTTCATTAGACATGGTGCGAGATTTGGCACTGACAATGCCTGCCGATGCCGAATAATCAAAACCAAAAGGCGAACCTATCGCCAATACAGGTTGCCCCACTTTTAACCATTCAACATTTCCGATTTTGAGTGCTGGAAAATGCTCACCTTTGACTTTGAGTAATGCCACATCGGTACGTTCATCGCTACCGATCACCTCAGCATCCAACTCACGGCGATCATCTAGCGTAATGCTGACTTTGGCAGCATCTTTAACCACATGATGATTGGTTAATAGATAACCATCTTGGCTAATAAAAAATGCACTGCCATAGGCATTTTGCTCCCGAGGGACTGGCTGCTGTGGCAGCATCATTTGATTGCCAAAAAAACGACGAAAAATATCAGGAATTTGCTCCTGCATCATTTCTTGTTGTGACATGGTTTTTTTGACATTGACACTCACGACCGCAGGACTGACTTGTTCAACCAAATTGGAAAAATCGACAGGTACTGCCGCTTGTGTGCCTAGGCTTAATGTGAGCGTAAATGCCGCTAAGGCATGATTTAAATGTATATTTTTCATCTGATTTACCCTGTTTTGCAATGTTGCAGTTTTAGCATGTTGGTTGATTTTTTTTCGTAAATAATTGTGGGATTCAGGTGAGCATATTTTAGCTTAGCCGCAACTTTGCAGCATGAGCCTGTGTTTTTTGCCAAAATCTTACAGTGTTCTAAGAGAAATATTGTGTTTAAACCATGCCAAAATGACAACTTTGTAGTATCTTAAGGCGTTTTTATTAATCTTGTTATAAAGCGTATGAAGCAGTCATCACAGCACACTCACCCATATTATGATGTCATCATTATCGGTAGCGGTGGTGCAGGGCTTACCCTTGCACTTTCCTTGCCTGAGCATTATCAGGTTGCTGTGTTGGCAAAGTCACATTTGCAGGATGCCAGTACCTATTTTGCCCAAGGTGGCGTTGCTGCGGTACTCGATCAGGACGATTCTATTCAACAACACATAGATGACACCATGATTGCAGGCGGACATCTTTGTCATTTGGATGCGGTCAAATTCACCGTTGAAGGTGGGCAAGATGCGGTCGATTTTTTATTAAAACAAGGGGTAAAATTCACCCTTGATGAACAAGAAAATTTACATCTCACACGTGAAGGTGGACATTCACAGCGTCGTATTATTCATGCCGCCGATGCCACAGGTAAGGCGATTTCGACCACACTGGTTGAACGTGCCAAAGAAAAATCCAATATTCAATTGTTTGAAAATATCGTCGCCATTGATGTGATTACCACCAAAAAATCACAACTCGCACATCATGAAAATCGTGCCATTGGCGTATATGCTTTGAATGAAAATACGGGCGAAGTCGAAACTTTTTTAGCTCCCTTTACCGCCCTTGCCTGCGGTGGTGCGATGAAAGCCTATCTCTATACATCTAATCCCGATATTGCTACGGGTGACGGGATTGCGATGGCTTGGCGTGCAGGTTGCCGAGTATCCAATATGGAATTTAATCAGTTCCATCCAACCTGTCTGTATCATCCGCAAGCACGTTCATTTTTGATTACCGAAGCGATGCGTGGTGAAGGGGCTTATTTGCGTTTGCCTGAAACTGGCGAACGGTTTATGTTACATTTTGATGAGCGTGCCGAACTTGCCCCTCGTGATGTCGTCGCTCGTGCGATTGACTATGAAATGAAGCGTCTAGGCTTGCGTCATGTCTGGCTGGATATTACGCATCAGCCTGAAGATTTTGTCAAAGAACATTTCCCGACTTTATATGCTCGTTTGCTTGAGCTTGGCATTGATATTACCCAAGAGATGATTCCAGTCGTGCCTGCGGCACATTATACCTGTGGCGGTGTGGTCGTAAATCAATTTAGCCAAACTGATATTGCAGGGCTCTATGCGATTGGAGAAACCTCAAGTACAGGTCTGCATGGGGCAAACCGTATGGCGAGTAATTCGCTATTGGAATGCTTTGTATATGGAATGAGTGCTGCCAAGCATATTCAGAGTGAATTTCAACATGCCCCTCGTTTTGAAGATGTCAAAGCGTGGGATGCGTCACAAGTCGAACATCCCGATGAAGATGTAGTAATTTTACAAAACTGGGATGAACTGCGTACCTCGATGTGGAATTATGTCGGGATTGTGCGTACTACTAAACGCTTAGAGCGTGCCTTACATCGTATCGAAATGCTCAAAAAAGAAATTGAAGAATATTATCAAGGCTATAAAGTGAGTAAAAATCTGATTGAATTGCGTAATCTGGTGCTGGTGTCTGAAATGATCGTACGCTGTGCCATGCAACGCCAAGAATCTCGTGGCTTGCATTACACACTGGATTATCCGCAAACCTCTGCTGAAATTCGAGATACGATTTTAACCCCACCTGATTTTTTAGTCAGTCAGCCGTTGGTGAATGGTTGAATCTTTAAAATACACATGCCATGTCTTAGGATATGGCGTTTTTCTTATGCCTGTCTGAGTACTCGTTGCATGAATACAATATCTAAATCTCGTCATCCATCAACAACAAAATAAATCAACACCTCTTGCTCCACAATACGATAAATTAGCCGATAGTCATATACAAATACCTGCCGATAATCGTAAATACCTAAAGCAAGCAATTCTTTAGGGTGACTTCCTCTTTGTGAAAAATAAGATAAGTCTTCCACTAATAGTAAAATATGCCCCCAAATATCATCCGCACGAGAAAGACTATCTTTATCAGCAATATAATTATAGATTAAAGATATCAATATCATTCAAAACCAATAAAAAAGGGAGCAAATGCTCCCTTCTTGTCTTTACGCTTAAGCGTAACAATTATTCTGCGGCAACAGCGAATAATTGACGACCACGATAGAAACCGT
>SSHE01000029.1 GCA_008017315.1 Acinetobacter sp. | reverse complement strand
TTCTTGAGCAGCTTTTTCCGAACCAATCAATAGCAATGCTGCACCATCAACGATACCCGATGAATTTCCTGCATGATGAACGTGATTGATTTTTTGAGCTTCTGGGTATTTTTGTAATGCAACGGCATCAAAACCCATATTGCCCATCATTTCAAAACTAGCGTTGAGTTTAGCCAAGCCTTCGACAGTGGTATTACCACGGATAAATTCATCTTTATCCAAAATGGTGACACCTGCACCGTCTTTGACTGGAATAATCGACTGGTCAAAATAACCGTTGGCTTGGGCAGCAGCAGCTTTTTGTTGGGAATGAACTGCAAAAGCATCAACATCAGCACGGCTATAACCGTCTAAAGTCGCAATTAAATCTGCCCCAACCCCTTGCGGTGCAAAACCTGATTTTAGATTGGTTTCAGGGTCTAATGCCCAAGGCCCACCATCAGAACCCATCGGCGTGCGTGACATGGACTCAACACCACCCGCCACAATTAAATCTTCCCAACCTGAACGGACTTTTTGAGCCGCCAAATTGACCGCTTCCAAACCAGATGCACAAAAACGGTTAATTTGTACACCTGAAACATGATCGCTCCAACCTGCTGCAATCACCGCAGTTTTGGCAATATCACCGCCTTGGTCGGCAACTGGGGTCACGCAGCCTAAAATCACATCTTCAACTTTGGATGTGTCGAGGTTATGACGTTGCTGTAAAGCATGTAAAAGTGTAGTGACTAAGGTAATTGGTTTAACTTCATATAGACTACCGTCTTTTTTGCCCTTGCCTCGTGGCGTGCGAATCGCATCAAAAATATAGGCTTCGCTCATGTTGTATCCCTATCTGTATTATCAACATTTAAAGTGTCTAGCAGTGTAGCGAATCACGGTGGCAAGGCAATGACAAGATTGTTAAACTACGTTGATAGGATTGGTCAATTTAATGGTTCAATGAGCATCAATACAGCATCATTTAACGCTTCGATAATATCCTGAATCACATCGTCATCATTGAAGGTATTTAAGCTCATCACCTGACCATCGGCCAATTGTTTAAATATCATTTGGGATGAAGGATGTAAGCAGCATTGCTCCCCATTTGCCCAAAATGCCAAAGTCTGATTGGTCAATTGACGATAGAGCAGACGGCTGGCAGGTTCAATCGCAATGGAAAAGCCTTCCTGACAATAATCCTGAAATTCCTCAGCATTGATGGCTTCGAGTTCTGGAATATGATCGGGATATTTAGGCTCACTGATTAACGCCATCAAAGCATTTTCAAAGTCATCGTGATTTTGTATCGCTTGCAATAGTTTTTGTTTTAAATCATCCAATTCGGCGTGTTGAATTTCACCAATGGGTTGCGATGTACTGCGCTTAATGTCAAGAATTGGCGTTTTTGTCATATTTTGGTCGGCAAAACTATCACTTATTCTATCTATGATTTGTGCTTGATTGGGCATACGAAAGCCAAAAGAAAAAGTCAAACATTCATTTTGTGCTACGCCATAATGGGCAAGTCGAGGTGGTACATACAGCAAATCACCAGCGTGTAATATTTCATCAAAATTTACCTGCATTTCAGGCAATAACTTTAAGGGTTGATAGGCAACAAATGCGGTATTTTCATCACAAAATTGCCCAAGCTGCCAGCGTCTTTGCCCATAACCTTGTACCAAAAATACATCATAAAAATCAAAATGCTGTCCTACAGAGCCACCTTTTGGGGCGTAAGAGACCATGATGTCATCACGTCGCCATTGTGGAATAAACGCAAATTTTTTCCAGAGTTCGGCAAGCTCCATCGAGTAATGGTCTATCGCTTGTACCAATAACGTCCAATAAGTGGGGAGTTGTTTAAAATCTTTGCTGGATAATGGTGAATTTTTCACGTTCCATTGGTCATGATTTTTGCCGTTTTGGGTGATTAAACGGGCGGTAATGTGTTCTTCTAAAGCCAAGGCCTTGATGTCATCTGGTTCAAACATGCCAACGATTTCGGGCAGGGCATTGCGTACCAGAAGAGGCTTCTTTTGCCAATATTCGCTCAGGAATTGCTCAACGGTTAAACCGCCTAAAATAGAAAGTGTGTTAGACATTTAAAATCGCCAAAATATGTTTTGGCTATTGTTACTTGAGATGATGAGGGCTGCAAGTATTAAATGAAATGGCTTTGACAAGCTTCGCCAATAGTGGGTTGAGCCTGTCGCAATCAACGTAGTGTACGTTGATTTTTATGAACAACTCACGACACTCAACGCACTTAACTGGGATTTTCCGCCAAAATTAATGCACGTTGATACAGCATATTTTTCTTTAATCCTGTTAAGTCTGCTGCCAGTTGCGCGGCGGATTTAACACTTAAATCCTGTAATAAACGCTTGAGTAATTCATCCGTTTTTTCTTGTTCATTATCCTGTTGTACAGTATTACCTGCAACCACCAAGACAATTTCTCCTTTTTGTTGATGATGATCATTTTTGACCCATTGCAATAATTCACCAACAGGTTTTTGAACAATGGTTTCAAATGTCTTGGTAATTTCCCGTGCAAAACCAACAGCACGCTGCGTACCAAAAACATGTTGTATATCTTGCAAACAATCTACAATACGATGCGGTGCTTCATAAAAAATCAGAGTTTCGGAATGGTTTTTTAGTTGTTCGAGCTGGTTTTGTCGCTGAGTCGTTTTGGCTGCCAAAAAACCGACAAATAAAAACCGATCACTTGGTAAGCCTACTGCCGATAATGCTGCAATTGCCGCACATGCACCAGGGATTGGTGTTACACGAATACCTGCTTGCTGGGCAGCACGTACCAGACGAAATCCAGGATCACTGATTAGGGGCGTACCTGCATCGCTAATTAATGCAATATCTTCACCAGATTGTAACCGTTCAATGATTGATTTTATCTTATGTTCTTCATTATGATCATGACATGCAGTAAGCGGTGTAGTGATATTAAAATGTTTTAATAATGGTGCGGATTGTCGAGTATCTTCGGCTGCGATAAGTGCAACTGAACGTAATATTTCTATCGCTCGATAACTCATATCATCCAAGTGCCCAATTGGGGTTGCTACGACAAATAATTGAGCACTCATAAGGAAAATCTCTCATGTTGGTAAAAAAATTAAGTATAAAATTTCTGGCAGCACTCAGCTGTTCTATTTGCATGGTAAGTTCTGCTGAAGTTTTGGTTATTCTACCCGAAACAGGTGCAATGGCGAATGCAGCCGAGAGTATCAAGCGTGGTTTAATGCAAGCAAATCATCAAGCGGGTAATAAATATACATTTAAATTTGTCGATATCGGGCAACAAGCGATTGCGGATGTGTTGAAAAAACAGGTTGGAAAAAATACAGAACTGGTGATTGGACCGCTGGATAAACAAAATGTTGAAGCATTAATAAAATTACAGCCCAAAATCACCACATTGGCTTTAAACCAGGTCGGGCATCGGGCTAAAAATATCTATCAATTTGCCTTATCGAAAGCTGAAGATGCACAAGCCTTGAGTAAACGGATGCAATGGGATGGTGTAGAGCAACTTATCGTACTACGTGAACCACAGGCAATGGCACAAACGCAGAGCTTTTATGATGAAATGGCATTACTTTGGGGCGATAAAATGCAAACTCAGGATAAATTACCATTTTTTCAGAAAAAAAAGCAGGGTATTTTGGTACTGGGAACAGGAAAATGGTTAGCCCAGCAAAAATTACCGAAAAAGAATATTTATACGTTGCCATTTGCCATAGAAGAAAAACAGCCCATCCCCGAGGGTTTAATCTATTGTGACACGCCAGCCTTGTATATTACCCAATGGTCAGATGTGGTGGATGCGTATAAGCAAAAACCTGTCAGCCTACCTTTCCAACGCTTACTTGCTTTTGGCGGTGATGCGTGGCAAATTGCGGATCATTTAAGAAAACGTCAAAATAATCAAATCATTGAATTTCAAGGGCGGACGGGGAATATTCGTATTGTGGATAATGTCATTAGCAGGCAGCCACAATGTTTTCAGTATCAAGATAAAGTCGTAAAAATCTTAGCATGAGTTTCAATCGGCGACAGATTGGGCAATATGCAGAGCATTTTGCTCTACAATATCTAAAACAACAAGGATTGGTTGAAATTCAGCATAATTTTCATAGCCGCTATGGTGAAATTGATTTGATTATGCTGGAGCAAAACTGTCTTTGTTTTGTAGAGGTGCGTGCCAGAAAACGGACAACGTATGCCACTGCTGCACAAAGTGTAACGGCAGCGAAACAGCGTAAAACCATTTTGGCAGCACAATGGTTTTTGCAATGTTATCCTTTATATGAAAATTTTGAATGTCGCTTTGATGTGATGACGATTGATTATGAGCATTTTGTACAGGATGTTGTCGAAGCAACGCAACAAAGTGTAAATATACACTGGATTAAACATGCCTATACAATGTAGGCAATGAGATTGAGGAATTTTGCGAGTGAAAACCATTAAAATTTTGGCATTATCTATATGTATGGCTTTAGGTTCTGGTTGTGCATCTTTTGTTGCTAGCAATACCGCCAATGCTGTGGGAACAGAATCAGGCGAACGTAGTATTGGACAGGTCATTATTGATAAATCGATTGAGCGTACAGCTAAGATTAATTTATACAAACTAGATTCACGTTTTAAACAATCCCGTATCAATATTGAGAGCTTCCATAGTAATGTGTTACTGACAGGACAAGTCCCTGATGCACATTTAAAACAATTGGCAGAAGATAATGTCAAAGCCATGAGTGATGTCAAAGCTGTACATAACTTTATTTCGGTAGGGAATCAAGTCAGCTATTCGACCATTATGCAGGATTTGGGGGTGACAGCAAATACCAAAGGTTTGATTTTACGTGCACCGCTGATTCGTGATAGCAAGGTGCTGGTGCATACCGAGGATGCAGTCTTGTACGTGATGGGACGTTTAAATCAGGCTGAAATTGCAGATTTAAATCAAGTCTTACAAAAAGTAGGGAATATCACTAAAATTGTCACGTTGATTGATAATATCGACGAGCAAAAACCAGTGGCTACGGCTACACCTGTGACAGGGGTAGGTTTAAGTAGCGTCACCACCATGCCACTGCAAGAGAATACGCCTGTGGCGATTGACCCCGAACAAGAACAACCTGTGGAGCATACTTTACCAGAACCCAATATACAGACTATGCCTGCAAGTGCAGAACCATAAGGTAGTGGCATCATGATGGCATGGTTAAAAAATTTTCGCTGGTATGATCTTCCAAATTATCTGCTCAATCAGGTGACTGTGGGGGATTATGCCAGTTGTCATGCGGATATTTCCTATGCAGCATTGGCACGGCAGAAATTGGACGTGTATGTGCCCAAGCAGCCACGAGCAGACCGCTCAATGATTCTGTTTTCACATGGTGGGCGATGGCAGTATGGGCAAAAGGAAGATTATATTTTCCTTGCACAAAATTTGGCAAAACAGGGTTTTTATGTTGCGGTCATGAATTATCAGCTTGCACCAGAACAGATGTATCCTCGATTTGTCGAAGATACCATTTTGGCGATTAACTGGCTGGCAGAACCACAACAGGCAAACCATTATGGTTACTCTGCTGAGCATCTCGTTTTGATGGGACATTCAGCAGGTGCGTTTAATGTGATGGCAGCCTTGTATCATGGTGATGATGTACAGTACAAAATTCAAAATTTACAAGGGATTCGTGCTGTAATCGGATTTGCAGGCCCGTATAGTTTTGAGCATCGTGGTGATGCGGTGGCAAAAGATGCGTTCGCTCAGGACGTTGCACCAGAATATATCATGCCAAGTTTCTTTACTCTTCATAATCAAGTTCATCATCTACTGTTGGTTGCAGGCAAAGATACCTTGGTTGGTGATGAAAATAGCGAAAAAATGCAACAAGCATTGATTGCAGTCAATAATCATGTGGAGCTGGTGCGGATTCGTGGTACATCACATGTGAGTATTATTGCCAGTTTGGCACAAGGGCTGGACAGGTTATTTATGACCAAGAAAGTGATGCTCAATTTTCTTGCACGTTGAGATATGAACGGAATGTGTTGTGATCATATGTGATGGGCATGAAGAAGTTCTTGAGCATCCAGTAATCGTCTGGACATTTCCCCCATGGTGATACGGTGACTCATGGCATTTTTGCGTAATAATTGAAATGCTGCATCTTCAGACAGTTGGTGCAGCTGCATCAATAAGACTTTGGCTTTTTCGATGTCTTTACGGTCAATCAGTTTAGTCTTGATCTCTTTTAAATCATTTTTCAGTTTTTGCTGTTTTTTAAATTGTTCAATTGTAATGGTAAGAATGGTCGCAAGTTTATTTGGGTCAATGCCATCGACAATATAGGTGGTAACCCCAGCATCTACGGCATTTCTAATGGTTTCTTTATGGCTATTTTGGGTGAATAAAACGATGGGTAAATCAAATTGGCTGACACAATTTTCGATAATGTGCTGATGTGGATGATCCATATTGAATAAAAGAATATCGGCGTGTAAGTCTTCCAGACGGAACTTATTAAGATGGTCGATGGTGAGACACGCCACAATATTAAAATCATGGTCTGTTAAAGAGCGTTTCAGGACATTGGCTCGTTCATTATGATTGTCAATTAGGGCAATTTTGAGTTTTGGCATAGAAAACCGTATCGTATCAAGAAAAAGTAAAAAATTTAGGAAGATGTAAGCAAGTTTGATACCAGTTATTGTGTTGATGAGGTGATTTGTCTAAAAAATAGCGTTAATGATGAGACTTGTAGTCATAAAGAAATTGCATTGGATGGCTAACGAAATTTAGAGATATTTTGCCCCAAAATAGCAAATGCACCAATTTAAAACCATTTTCTTCTTCAGATACATTAAAAACCATAAAAATTTTCAGGATTGTATTTTAAAACATGGCATGGATATTGCTAATTACTTATCGATTCAAAGATGACTTAAAAAATTAGCTAACGGTCAAAGTCGCCCGTTCTGACAACATTAGATTTTCCCTTGTATAAAGGTGGGTTTGATGTGTTCTAAGTTCAGTTCAGGAGAAGATGTATGTCTGTTGATTTATCCGCCAAAAAAGCCACATCAATCAACCTATTTAATTTTTCTACCCCTGCTATGCGTGCTTTTCACATGACATGGTTGGCATTCTTTGTGTGTTTCTTTGCATGGTTTGCCTGTGCACCACTAATGCCTGTGATTGTGGGTGAATTTCATTTAAGCAAAGACCAAATTGCCAATATTAATATTGCTGCAGTGACCATCACCATTATCGTGCGTTTAATCATTGGGCCTCTGTGTGATAAATATGGCCCTCGCCGTACTTATACCGCCTTGTTATTGATAGGTAGTATTCCTGTATTTGGTGTAGCAGCAGCGAATAGTTATGAATCCTTTTTATTCTTCCGTCTGTTGATTGGGGCGATTGGGGCAAGTTTTGTGATTACGCAATATCACACCAGTATTATGTTTGCCCCAAATGTGGTCGGTACAGCAAATGCAACTGCGGCAGGTTGGGGTAATGCTGGTGGCGGTGCAACGCAAGCCTTAATGCCTTTTGTGATGGCCGCTTTAATTATGATAGGGGTAGATGCTGCACTGGGTTGGAGAGCAGCCTTACTTGTCCCTGGGATTTTGATGGTGATTGTTGGGGTCATGTATTGGAAATTTACTCAAGATAGTCCTCAAGGTGACTTTAAAGATGTACGGGCGATGGGTGTTGCCGTAGGAAGTGAGAAAAAAGGTGGGTTAGCGATTTTAAAACAAGCCGCTGCTAATTATCGAGTGTGGATTTTATTTGTGTCTTACGCAGCGTGTTTTGGGATTGAGATTTTTATTCATAACATTGTGGCGATGTATTACGTCAGTAATTTTCAATTTGGTTTAAAAGAAGCAGGGTTGGCGGCGGGAATTTTCGGGTTGTTAGCACTGTTTGCCCGTGCCTTGGGCGGTATTGTGTCCGATAAAATTGCCCTTAAAAAAGGTCTGGATGGTCGTACTAAAATTTTGTTTCTATTGATTTTAGGTGAAGGGCTATTCCTGATTCTATTTTCACAAATGAACTCTGCCATGCTCGCCATTATCAGCATGACCATTTTTGCCCTGTTTACCCATATGGCGTGTGGGGCGACTTATGCACTTGTGCCATTTATTGACCGTGATTCGCTCGGTGGTGTGGCAGGGATTATCGGGGCTGGCGGTAATGTTGGAGCGGTTGCTGCAGGGTTTTTATTAAAAGGTATGGTCGATATTCAAACCTGTTTATTGGCATTAGGGATTCTGGTGTTTGTTGCTGGAACATCGGTGTTGTTTATCCGATTTAGTAGCGAACATAAAGAAAAAGAACAACTGCTTTTTGAGCAAGCCATTGCAGAACGCAACAGCATCGCCAAAGCGTAATTGAGTGATTTGAGGAGAGATAGAAATGAAATTAGTGGTTGTTGGTCATGGTATGGTCGGGCATAAATTCCTTGAAGCTGTACTGGAAAATGTACAGGATGATGTGGAAGTTACCCTGATCGCCGAAGAACCTCGTTTAGCGTACGACCGTGTACATTTAACCGAATATTTTTCAGGAAAATCAGCCAAGGATTTATCTTTAGCTCGTTTTGATTTTGCTGATGCGTATGGTATAGATTTACACCTCAGTAGCCAAGCGATTGCGATTGACCGTGAAGCCCAAATGGTCACCACCAAAACAGGGCAGCAAGTGGCGTATGACAAGCTAATTTTAGCCACTGGTTCATATCCATTTGTGCCGCCAATTTCAGGCAATGACCGCCAAAACTGTTTTGTCTATCGTACCCTTGAAGATTTAGATGCGATTCGTGCGGCAAGTTTAAACGCCAAAAGTGGTGTGGTGATTGGTGGCGGTTTGCTTGGTTTGGAAGCAGCCAAAGCCTTAACCGATTTGCAACTGAAAACCCATGTGGTCGAGTTTGCCCCACGTTTAATGGCGGTACAAATTGATGATTTAGGTGGTAAAGTTTTACGCAATAAAATCGAAGATTTGGGCGTAACGGTTCATACCCAAAAAGCCACACAAGCCATTGAACAGGGTAAAGAGCATTTACATGCGATGAAGTTTGCTGATGGTTCGGAACTGGAAACCGATTTAATCGTATTTTCGGCAGGGATTCGCCCTCGTGATGAGTTGGCTCGTCAGGCAGGTTTAGGCGTAGGCGAACGTGGTGGGATTATCATTAATGATTATTGCCAAACCAGTGACCCAAATATTTACGCCATTGGTGAATGTGCCTTATGGCAGGGCAAAATTTACGGCTTGGTTGCCCCAGGTTATGACATGGCACGCATTGCCGCCAAACATGTGATGCAACAGGAAACTGCTGCGTTTGCAGGGGCGGACATGAGTACCAAACTCAAATTGATGGGCGTTGATGTTGCCTCTATCGGTGATGCTCATGCGATGCAACCGACAGCGATTAGTTATTTTTATCAGGACGAAATGACCCAAGTTTATAAAAAAATTGTGGTCTGTAAAGAGAATAAAAAATTACTTGGTGCAGTGTTGGTTGGCGATGCCAAAGAATACAGCGACTTGTTACAAATGATGTTAAATAGCATGGATTTACCTGAAAATCCAGACAGTTTAATTGTGCCGCAATATGGTGGTAGCACTGTTAAAGCAGGTGGGGGAACAGGTGTTGATTTATTGCCTGATTCTGCCACGATTTGTTCATGTAATAACGTATCCAAAGCCGATTTATGTGATGCGATTGCGTCGGGTTCAACGTCATTGGGGGCATTAAAAAAATGCACCAAAGCCGCAACAGCGTGCGGTGGATGTTCTGCACTCGTTGGTCAGGTGTTAAAATCTGAATTGCAACGTCAAGGCGTGACGGTGAATAATCATCTTTGTGAACATTTCCCATATTCTCGTCAAGAGTTGTATCACTTGGTTCGAGTCAATGAGATTCAATCTTTTGCTGAACTCATCTCTAAACATGGTCATGGTTTGGGCTGTGATATTTGTAAGCCAACGGTTGCCAATATTTTAGCCTCTTGTTGGAATGATTTTATCCTGAAAAAAGACCATGCAGGGTTACAGGACAGTAATGATTATTTCCTTGGTAATATCCAAAAAGATGGTTCTTATTCCATCGTGCCACGCATGGCAGGCGGTGAAGTGACCCCTGATGGTTTAATTGCAGTCGGTCAAATCGCCAAAAAATATGGTTTATATACCAAAATTACAGGCGGACAACGGGTTGATATGTTTGGTGCACAGGTGCATCAACTGCCTTTCATTTGGGAAGAATTGATTGCAGCAGGATTTGAGTCAGGTCATGCTTATGGTAAATCCTTACGCACGGTGAAATCCTGTGTCGGTTCAACTTGGTGTCGTTATGGGGTTGATGATTCGGTGGGCTTGGCGATTTTCCTAGAGAATCGTTATAAAGGCTTGCGTTCGCCACATAAATTAAAAATGGCAGTGTCAGGCTGTACCCGTGAATGTGCCGAAGCACAAGGGAAAGATGTTGGCGTAATTGCCACTGAAAAAGGTTGGAATCTATACGTTTGTGGTAATGGCGGTATGAAACCACGTCATGCGGAATTATTAGCGTCTGATTTGGATACCAATACTTTAATCCGTTATATCGACCGTTTCTTTATGTTCTATATTCAAACTGCTGACCGTTTACAACGTACCAGTGTATGGCGTGACAACTTAGAAGGCGGACTGGATTATCTTAAAGACGTGATTGTACAGGACAGTTTAGGTATTGCGACTGAATTAGAAAGCCGCATGACCCATGTTGTACAAACCTATCAAGATGAATGGAATACCGCAGTCACCGACCCTAAAGTCCGTGCTAGATTCCAAACCTTTATTAACGCCCAAGAACAAGCCGACCCACATATCCAGTTTACGCAGGAACGTGGTCAAATCCGCCCACTCAAACCATCAGAACGTGATGTAAAACGGATTGCAGTGGCAGAGGTTTAATCAGAGGCGTAGGGACGAACTGTGTTCGCCCAATAAGATACAAGGGGCGTATTGCATACGCCCAGTGAGGAATAAATTAAATGAACAACATGTTTAAAATTGAATGGCACAAAGTCTGTACACTGGCACAAATCCAACCCAATACGGCGGTATGTGCTTTAGTGGGTGAGCAGCAAATTGCACTATTTCGGGTCGGTGAAGAACAACGAGTATATGCTCTAAGCAATCACGACCCATTTAGTGGGGCAAATGTGATGTCACGGGGCATTATCGGTGATATTCAAGGCGAACGAGTGATTGCTTCCCCAATTTATAAACAGCATTTTAGTCTTGCCACAGGTCGCTGTCTGGAAGATGCCGAGCATCATTTGGCGGTTTATCCGTGTAAAATCGTTGAGGGTGAAGTATGGGTCAGTTCCGAAGCCCAAAAAACCATTCTTACCAATATTGCAGGACAACGGGATAAACAAAAACTCGTCTTGGTGGGTAATGGTTTGGCAGGTATGCGTTGCCTTGAGGACTTACTGGATATGTCGCCCGATATGTATGACATTACCGTCATTGGTGAAGAACCGTGGGGCAACTATAACCGTATTATGCTATCGCCTGTACTGTCAGGTGAAAAGACCATCGAACAGATTATGCTACATTCGCCTGATTGGTATAAAGACAAAGGCATTGCATTTATTGCAGGGGATTTGGCGGTAAAAATTGACCGTAGAGCCAAAAAAATCCATACCCAATCGGGTAAACAAGTTGCTTATGACCGCTTGATTCTTGCCACAGGTTCACGTCCATTTATGCCACCGATAAAAGGCAGTGATTTAAAAGGTGTACTCAGTTTCCGTGATATTTACGATGTTAATGCGATGATTGAGATTAGCCAAAGCAAAAAAAATGCAGTGGTGATTGGTGGCGGATTGCTTGGCTTAGAAGCGGCTTATGGTCTAAAACAGCGTGGTATGAATGTCACGGTTTTACATTTGATGGATAGAATCATGGAACGTCAGCTCGATGGACGAGCCAGTCAAATGCTACAACATAGCATCGAACAAAAAGGCATTAAAATCATCACCCAAGCTGTCACCGAAGAAATTTTGGGGCAAGATGGGCATGTGGTTGGTGTACGTTTGGCAGATGGGACGCAACTTCTAGCCGATATGGTGGTGTTTGCGGTAGGGATTCGCCCAAATATCAGCTTGGCACAAAGTGCAGGTTTACGTTGTAATCGTGGTGTGGTGGTCAATGATACCATGCAGACGTTTGATCCGAGTATTTATGCCATTGGTGAATGTATTGAGCATCGTGGCAATATTTTCGGTCTAGTTGAGCCACTTTGGGGACAAGCCTTTGTGTGTGCGACCCATTTAGCCGAACATGGTAGCTTAACCTTTAAGACTTTACCGACCCCAACACAATTAAAGGTTAGTGGTGTTGATGTGTTCTCGGCAGGCAATATCGAACCAAAAGAAGATTTTGAAGATATTATCCTCAATGATGAAAAACGCCAAATTTATAAACGCTTGATTATCCAAAAAGATAAAATCATCGGGGCGGTGTTGTTTGGTGATACCGAAGATGGGGCGTGGTATGCTGAGTTAATCAGTGACCAAAGCTCAATTCATGGCTTTAGAAATCGTTTGTTATTTGGGCGTGATTTTGCGTTAAAACAGGCGAGTTAAAGTATTGTGTGTAGGGCGGACGTGGTTCGCCCTTTATATCAATCAAATCCAAACATAATTTTAACCTTGATCAATGATAAAAAATAGGCTGTATTCCATACGATAGCAATAAGTGTAGCGTGCATTTGCTATGAGTATCTGTGAGTTAAATATTAGCAATATATACAAAATAGTGTACTCTTGAGTCAGTACGCTATTTTTTTTGAAGGATAAAAAATGCTTTGGTCAAAGACAATGCAGAATAATGCTGATACGCAGACAGATGCCACACAAGGTGATAAGGTTGCGGAACGGTTGGCGGTTATTCATCCTAAACTTTTACACTATTTAAATCGTTTAAATGACATCGTACTGGATAAGCCTCAACAAATTAAACTTGCCGTTTGTGCATTAATTGCTGGTGGTCATGTCTTATTTGAAGATTTACCTGGTTTGGGGAAAACCACGCTGGCACAAGCACTGGCAACTTTATCAGGATTGCATTATCAGCGTATTCAATTTACCAATGATTTACTGCCAAGTGATATTTTGGGCAGTAATATTTTTCATCCTGAAAAAGCCCAGTTTGAGTTTAATCAGGGGGCGATTTTTAGTCAGATTTTACTTGCCGATGAGATTAATCGCAGTAGTCCAAAAACTCAAAGTGCTTTGCTAGAAGCCATGGAAGAAGGGGCGGTATCGATTGAAGGGCTACGCCATGAATTGCCTAAACCATTCTGGGTATTGGCAACACAGAACCCTTTACAACAATCTGGGACATATCCTTTACCTGAATCACAACTTGACCGTTTTTTGATGCGTCTATCTATGGGGTATCCATCGGCGGAGGCGGAACGTGCTTTGCTCAAAGGTGAAGACCGTCGGGAAATGCTGAGTCATAGTGCAGCAATTTTGGAGAGTGAAACGATATTGCAGTTGCAACAATTACGTGAACAAGTGATTTTATCTGAACACATTCTTGATTATTTACAGGCATTGGCAGCATGGACACGTAGCAAAGTGATGGGATTGTCCACGCGTGGTTTATTGGCGTTAAAACGTGCAGCCCAAGCCTATGCGATTGTTGAAGGACGACATTATGTGATTCATGAAGATGTGCAAGCCGTATTTGCGGTCGTGGTTGCACATCGGATTCATTTATCTGAAATCGAAGTACAACATGCACTTAAAACCATCCCAATCTAAAGATGCGATGCAATGGTAAAAAAATATTGGCAAAATTGGTTAAATCGAAGATTCCAACTGTTGGATAAAAAAACACTGGCACAGCGTGATGTATTGGTATTTTTTAGCCGTGAGGGTTATTTGTTTTTAGTATTGATAATCATCACTTTTATTGCTGGGGTCAATTATGGTAATAACTTGGTGCTGGCATTATGTTTCTTGTTTTCCAGCCTTGTGGTATTAAGTTTTTATCTAGCGTTTCGACAGCTGTATGGATTGACACTGAGTAATGAAGTGGCGAGTTTGGGGCAGGTGGGGCAGCCACTTGAAATTAAATTTCAGTTTCGCCCACAAGCTCATCAGTTACATTTGCATTTACGCTGTGAATATGAACAGCAGGCAAAAAAAATGACGGTTTTAAAATCGCCTTTGCTGGTGCAGTTTATCCATCTTCCTGTCAAACGTGGGCGTTATCCTTTATCTCGTTTGTATTTTTATAGTGTGTATCCCTTTGGCATTATTCGAGCATGGAGTTTGGCATATTCACAAGCCGAAGTCTGGATTGCACCGCAGCCTTTAGAAGTTAATTTACAGCATTTTGGTTTTGCACCCAATCAGGAACAGCAGCAGGGTACAGAAGATTTTAGTCATTTGCGAGAATTTCAGTCGGGTGATGCTTTAAATCGGATTGCATGGCAACAATATGCCAAAGGTCGTGGTTTATTGGTGAAGCAGTTTGAACAGTATCAAAAAAATCAATTACATTTTAATTATAAAGAAATGACAGCGTCATTACATGAGGAAAAATTAAGTCAGTTAATGTATCTGGTTGAACAAGCGGATGTACAACAATCAGGTTTTAGCTTGCAATTGCCGAGTCAGGCTTTGGCTTTCGGACAGGGTGAGCAACATGTTCAACATGCCAAGCGTATGCTGGCACAGGAGCCTTAATGTTTGCAAAGTCTAAACCCATATCGTCACAAGTGTGGACGGCATTGAATCAAAAAAATGAACAGTCGATTGTGCTGGCGTTATTTGTGGTGTTATTGCCGCACTTTTTTTATATGCCACTGGCTTTAACTATATTGATGCTATTGGTGCTATTTCTTTGGCAATATTTACTTTTGAAGCAAGGGCATTTTCGTCAGGCACAAAATCGATGGTTACAATATAGTGTGGTTTTGTTGGGTTTGGCATTGATTTTTTTGCAGTATCGTACTTTCTTTGGTGTGGATGCAGGTTGTGCGACCTTGGCATTGATTCTACTGGGTAAAGCATTTGAAATCAAAAACTACCGTGATGCGATTATTCAATTTAACTTTGCCTTATTTGTACTTGCTAGTGTGTTTTTATATGGACAAGGTATGCTGCTGGCGGTGGCGGTATTGATGGGTGTTTTTGCCTGTTTTTATGGTATGTATCAATTACAAAGCTATCATAATGCCTATGAAGAAGTGTTGATTCAGGATGTGTCAGTCCAGCAGTTACGTCAGCAGGCAGTACGCACAGTATTGAAATTATTACTGATTGCTGCACCATTGATGATTGTACTGTTTTTATTTTTTCCACGTATTCCACCACTTTGGAGCATTCCAGCACCTCATCAACAGGCGAAAACGGGAGTCAGTGATGCGATGTCACCTGGGGATATCGCCCAATTAAGCCAATCGAGTGCCTTGGCTTTTCGGGTGATTTTCAATCAAGATGGTCAGATGCCAGAAAAATCACAACTCTATTGGCGTGCAATGGTTTTGGAAGATTTTGATGGGGTGACATGGACGCAAAATTATCGCACCAAATCTGCGACTTTTGTGCAGCCTGAACAGGCTGGTTTCACTTTACCCAGTTGGTACACGCTTCCTGTCAATGTGACGCAATTTAAGCGGCTTAATTATCAGATGATTATTGAACCAACTTTTGGGCGTTGGGTGTATGCACTGGACTATAGTATTGCAAAACCACCTTTACAGTTTAAACCTGATTTAAGCCTACAATTGCCTTTTGAGTTAAATCAGCGTCGTCAATTGAATGTGCAATTACTGAGTCCAAATCCTATTGCCAATCTGACTTTGTCCGAGATGGAAGTGCGGCATAATTTAGCCCTGCCACGAACTGCCAATCCGCAAACCCAAACTTTTGCCGAGCAGCTCTTTGCCCAATCAGGACGGCAGCCTGAGCGTTATGCACAGGCTATTTTGACGTGGATTCGACAGGAGAATTTTTCTTATACCTTATCTCCGCCATTACTAAAAAATGAACGGGTTGATGATTTTCTATTTCGGACACGAGCTGGGTTTTGTGAGCATTATGCTTCGGCTTATGTCAATTTGATGCGTATGGTAGGGATTCCTGCTCGTGTCGTAGTGGGTTATCAGGGGGGCAAAGCTGCACCTGATGGTGCATCGTGGGAAGTACGACAACTGGATGCCCATGCGTGGACGGAAGTCTGGTTTGAAGGTAAAGGCTGGCAGCGTATCGATCCGACTGCTGCGATTGCCCCTGAACGTGTAGAACAAGGCATGCAGGATTATTCCATGGACAATCAGGCATTATATGAGGGTACAGGATTGAGCAATTGGCAACGTCAATGGCTGACCCAAGCCCGAGTGTGGTCGGATTATATGAATTATCAATGGCAAAGTAAGGTGGTTGGTTTTGACCAAACGAAACAGCAGGGTTGGTTGAAAAAATTGTCGCTGGATAATTTATCCAAACAGTTGATTTTTTTAATCATTGCTATTGCGGCAAGTATTGGGCTGGTTGTGTGGTGGTTATCTCGTAGTCAAAAAGTCGCTTTATCTAAAGTGGATTTGGCATTACAGCGGTTATCACAACGCTTACACCGAGTGAATCTACAGCGTTTGCACTATGAACCTGTTTTGACGTGGTTAAAGCGGATTGAAGCACAGCAAGGGATGGATGATGATTTGCAGAATATCATACGACTTTATACACAGCATGTGTATGTCCAAAGCTTAGCCGAGATGCAATTGAAACAATTGCTCAGTTTGCTTGGGAAATATACAATCAAATCTCAGAATGATAAAAAAACTTGCCAGTGATGTGGAAAATGCTAGAATGCTTCCATTCTAGGTGTATAGCTCAGTTGGTTAGAGCGCTACGTTGACATCGTAGAGGTCTCCAGTTCGAGTCTGGATATACCTACCATATATTTATCAAAGGTTTGCGAGTAATTTCATGTACTTGTAAGCCTTTTTTATTGCCTTTTGCTTGTTGCCATTGTTGCGAAATAGACAACAACTAAAACTCAATTTGTGTCATCATTGTGTCAGGATTTGTGTCAAGAAACGTGCCTAACCTTGTTTGAAAAAACGTGGCGCTCGTTTCTTACATAACTTTACATAAATGGTGAGCAGCAATGAAATTACCAAAACCTAGACAGCGTGGCAGCAGTTGGTCAATCTCAATCATGCTGAATGGCAAGCGTGAATATTGCACGCGCGATACCGAGCAGGAGTGCTTGCATTGGGCAATGGCTAGATTGATTGAAGCCAACTCCACGCCAAAAGAAGAAATTGAAGCGCAGCGTAAAACTGTGACCACGTTTCACGATCTATTCAATCTTTACTACAAAGCACACGGCAAAGACTCTAAATCTAAAAAATATATTCGTGAGCAGCTAGATTCATTTGAGAAGCGATTTGGCTTACTTGGTCGCAAAGACATTACGCAGATCACGCCGCAGGACTTAACGCACTGGCGCAACAAAAGACAATCCGAAGTATCGGACGGCACAGTATTAAAAGAAATATCTCTCTATAGTTCCGTGTTCACTTCAGCCACTGTTTGA
>SSHE01000070.1 GCA_008017315.1 Acinetobacter sp. | reverse complement strand
GGGTAAGCAAAACACCGTTTTGCCCGAACGCAAGAAAAAATCTATGATTTTTTGCGAGGATCGACTCATTTTAGATTACTTGTAAATGGCGCAGCGGACGGGGCTCGAACCCGCGACCCTCGGCGTGACAGGCCGATATTCTAACCAACTGAACTACCGCTGCCTTTTAATTCCACACAGTCTATGGTGGGCGCTGACGGGATCGAACCGCCGACATTCTGCTTGTAAGGCAGACGCTCTACCAACTGAGCTAAGCGCCCTGAACATGTTTGAAGCACCGCTTCAAACAAAGTATAAGGGGGAAATTAATTTTCCAACTCACCAAGTACCGTGTTTGTGAGGTGCATTATAGAGAATCTATTTGTGCTGTCAAACGCTTTTATGGATTTTTTATATTTTTTTGCATCATTTGATTAAAAAATAATAACTTTAATGTTATTTCGCCTCATTTAGTTGTTTTTTTAAGCAAATCAGGACACTACAAACGATAAATGACAGCATTGTTCCAACACATAAAGACATTTACTCCACTAGAACGACATGATTATGCTTTGTGACGAAATAATTAACATCACAATAACGCCATCTCGATGCCTTACTTTGTCTTGCGTCGAAAAGATTAATTCTCAATTAGTTTTCTTGCACTTCTTGCGTCGAAAAGATTAATTCTCAATTAGTTTTCTTGCACTTCTTGCGTCGAAAAGATTAATTCTCAATTAATCTTTTCTCCTCAGGACGTAGCCATAACCAGATTGCAACAATAAACATGGTCACGTTGGTAAAAACCTTGACCCACCAAGGTGCAGGTGTAAGCAGCATCAATATGCCACTGCCAAACATCATCATACTGGCAATCCATTTTGCTCGCCTTGGTACTGTGCCATGTTCACGCCATGCTCGAAGTGTCGCACCATATCTATGATGATTCAATAACCAAGCATCCATACTCGGCCAACCTTTAGAGGCCGCCCATGCTGCCAGAATCAAAAATACCGTCGTGGGCATTCCTGGCAAAACTGCCCCAATAATGCCCAATATGATGAAAAAGATCACCAGACACCGCCAAAATATCACCCGCATTCTCTTCGCTCAATGGTGGAATCTTGCTAGTATAAAGTTTTTCTGAAAATGATTTGTGGATTTTCTCAAATCTATCGCTATGCCATGAGCACATTGCCTATGTTTCCATCTCATTATTATGAACCATGGCAAAGATTTTCTACGCCTATCGTGCGACAGCTTGCCTTTGCGATTGCCAGCCCGAACCTCATTCAATATTTCCCTCACCAATTACATGCTGCAAAAAGCATTGACGTACACTCCTGCTTACTTTGGCAACAATATTTTACTGCTTATCTACCACGCCTCATTTTTCTGGATCAACACCCACAGGAATTATTAAATTTTTTAACCAAAATTAAAAGTACACGACTTGGTTTACGCTTTGAAGCATTACTTTGGTTCTGGTTGCAAGATCAGGAAAATCAATATTTTGAGTTATTAGGACATAGTATTCAGCATCATGCGAATGGTAAAACGCTAGGAGAAATGGACTTTTTACTGCGTAATCAACAAACACAGCATATCGAACACTGGGAAGTCTGTCTAAAGTATTACCTAGCAGCACCTACGCTTGAGCTAGGCACATGGATTGGCTTAAATCCAGAAGATACCCTATTACATAAACTTTCCCATCTTCTTGATCAACAATTTCAATTTGATACCGCATTAAACCATTGCATTGAAAAACGCTATGCGGTCATCAAAGGACAATTTTATTTGCCAGTTACTCATGCCCCAATTCCAGATTGGCTCAATCCGCAACGTCGCCTTGGGATATGGTGTGCTCACTTTCCCAAAACAGGACGATGGCGACATCTATCTCGTCAGGAATGGCTCTGCCCTTTTCCATGTCACTCTGATATTTCTTCCAACCCCATTTGGTGGACTAATGGGCTATATTACAATCAAAGTACGGAACAATTCTTGATGTTGCGTCTATTGCCCAATTCATTCATTTACCATCCTTGCTACACACCCAATATTTTAGAATAGGTCTCTTGCAAAAACTCAAGACTATCTCCAACACACTCTCACCACCTGAGCGGCAAGGCTTAATTTTTGCGAGAGATCTATTTTTATTTCACTAAAATCAAATACACACTCGGCGGATAATTGTTATACTTTGCCTTCCATTGACCAGCAAAGTTACTATTTATCTTATGCAACTTTCAGATACGCTCGCATTAAGTTTAGAATTATTAAAACAACCATCTGTCACCCCTATTGACCATAATTGCCAAAATATCATGGCAGAACGTCTCGCAAAAGTAGGTTTTCAGATTGAACCCATGCGTTTTGAGGACGTGGATAATTTATGGGCACGCAAAGGCACAACCGCTCCCTTATTTTGCTTTGCTGGACATACCGATGTCGTCCCCACAGGAAAACTGGACGCATGGGATTCTGCACCCTTTGCTCCCGAAATTCGGGATGGCAAACTATATGGGCGTGGTAGTGCAGATATGAAAACCGCACTGGCAGCCATGGTGGTTGCCACTGAACGCTTTGTCACAAAATATCCCAATCATAAAGGCTCTATCGCTTATCTGATTACGTCCGACGAAGAGGGACCTTCTATTCATGGTACAGTAAAAGTCGTAGAAACACTGCAAGCACGACAGGAAAAAATCGACTGGTGTCTGGTCGGTGAACCGTCAAGTACGGCACAATTGGGCGATATTATCAAAAATGGACGGCGTGGTTCTCTCAATGGCGTTTTAACCGTTCAAGGCAAACAGGGGCATGTTGCTTATCCACATTTAGCACGCAATCCAATCCACCTTGCAACGACAGCATTGGATATCCTATGCAAAGAAGTTTGGGATAATGGTAATGCGTATTTTCCAGCAACTAGCTTTCAGATTTCCAATATTCAGGCAGGTACAGGTGCAACCAATGTCATTCCTGATACTTTAACCGTCACTTTTAATTTTCGTTACTCTACGGAAGTCACAGCCGAACAGCTCAAACAACGTGTCTGTACCATTTTAAATCAGCAACAACTGGATTATCACATCGACTGGACACTGTCTGGTTTGCCATTTCTTACTCCAGTTGGAGAACTGGTCAATGCAGCAAAACAAGCTATTCATACAGTAACAGGACGAGAAACGACACTTTCGACCAGTGGAGGCACATCAGACGGACGCTTTATTGCCCCAACAGGTGCACAAGTCATTGAATTAGGCGTACTCAATGCCACCATTCATCAAATCAACGAACATACCAATGTCGATGATTTAGAACCATTGGCTGAAATTTATGAGCAGATTTTAGTCAATTTATTGGCGTAATCAATTTATGTAGATTTTAGCTGTGGATAATTTATGAGATACCCACAGCTAAAAGACTTATTTTGCAGCGGCTAAGTGTTTTTGAATATTACGTAAATGAGGAATCTGATATTCCTGACCATCCACATTGACATACTGATAAACTCGTTCTGGCGTTGCCTTATCTAAATCCAGTACACCTGAAATACGTAGTCGCATTGCAGCAGGCATATCATCACACAGCAAGGCAAAACGAGAAGCTTCATCCTCACCCTCAATCACCAATGCAGTCACATCACGCAACTCAGGTCGATGCACGATATAGGTTGGCAAATGCTTATCATGCCATTCCACTTCATTAACATTGGCTGGCACATTCATGGCGGAAAGCACCACATTCTGTGGTAGCAAAATGGCGACATCATCGTATACAGGAATCACATACGCCTCAATGAATCCAGTTGAAGTCGCAATCAACCGTTGAATCTGTTCTTGCGACAAATCCTGCGTTGAGTCATGCACAGCTGTCTGTTGCATACAAGCTTCCTTTAAGTCTATGTGTTCTCTTAACTAACTTTGACGATACCCAGAATATTTTGGATATTCTCCAATAATTCAGATTCTTGGAACGGTTTACCCATATACTGATTGACCCCTAAGCTAAACGCATGTTCACGATGTTTTTCACCTGTACGTGAAGTAATCATGATAATCGGCAGTTGCTTATGCTTGGAATCATGACGCACATGTGCTGCAACTTCAAAACCATCCATACGAGGCATTTCAATATCCAGCAACATCAAATCAGGGGTAACTGTTGCAAGCACTTCAATCGCATCAATACCATCTTTTGCTGTAACCACATCAAAACCATTACGCTCTAATAGACGTGAGGTTACTTTACGTACTGTAACTGAGTCATCCACCACCATAATCGTACGACGACGTGCTGTGCGTGTTTCGGCAGACTGCTGTACAACCACTTCAGCTTGTTGCGGACGTTTTGTGGTCAAGACTCGACGTGCAATACTAGAACCATCTAAAATCAGACTCACTCGACCATCAGCAAGAATGGTTGCACCACCAACAAAACCAACGGATGACATCTGTTTGCCAATCGATTTAATCACGATTTGGGCACGAGAGCCGACCAACTGATCAACCTGCAATGCCACAGAACGACCACCGCTATTAAAAATAATCACAGGGATGGATGAACCCATATTATTCAATATCGGTCTTGCCTGCCCAGTCACAAACTCGCCAACATAACGCAAACGATAAAGCTGATGATCTAATTCAAATTGCTCAGATGTACCCTCATAATATTCAGCCAAAGCGACAGGTGATACTCGAACAATACGTTCAATTTGTGCCAATGGTAAAGCAAATTGTTGCTCACCAACTTTCACCATCAAGGCATCACTCACGGCCACTGTGGTTGGTACACGAATGGTAAACTCTGTCCCTTTACCCAGTTCAGAATTTACACTAACATGTCCACCTAATGCTTTAATTTCACTCTGTACCACGTCCAAACCAACACCACGTCCAGAAATCTGAGTCACTTTTTTCGCAGTACTCAAACCAGAGTTAAAAATATACTGCATGACATCAATATCACTAACTTGCATATTGGCAGTAATGAGTCCATTTTGCTCTGCTTTACTCCGCACCGCAGCAACATCAATACCTCGACCATCATCAGAGAATATCACCAGAATATCGTTACCTTCACGAGCAATATTCAAGGTAATACGACCAGTTGCCGCTTTGCCTACCTGTGCACGTTGCTCCTGATCTTCAATACCGTGGTCAATGGCATTACGCAACATGTGTTCCAGCGGAGAAACCAGACGTTCTAAAATATTACGGTCTAATTCACCTTCGGTATTCTCAATATTAAAATCCACAGGACGATTTAATTGGGTTGAGGTCTGACGCACCAAACGTTGTAATCGTGGAACAAGCCGTGCAAATGGCACCAGACGAGTGCCCATCAAATTTTGCTGTAGTTCACTCTGAATACGAGATTGCTGCAACAACAGACTTTCGGTATCACGAATCTTATCGGATAACGTGTTTTTAAAATCAACCAAGTCCGTCACCGACTCGACCAAAGATTTAGATAACTGATTTAATGAAGAATATTGATCCATTTCCAATGGGTCAAATGATTCATAACGCTGTCCTGATACTTCGTGTTTGGTGAGAATTTGTGTTTCCAACTCTCCCTCCATTCGGCGTAACTGATCCGCCAAACGAAGAATGGCCAACTCCATCTCTGACAAAGTAAAGGTCATTTGACCTAAATCCAATTCAATACGAGAACGGTTAATTGCATTTTCACCCGATAAGTCAATCATCTTCTCGACTAAATCAGCAGAAATACGAATTTGTTCTTGTGCCTGTTCCTGTACTTTTTTGATTTCCGCATACATTGATGGAGGCGTTGAACCATCTCCCTCAACAAAAGCGTATTGATCTGTACCTTCAAAGTCGATTGTACTACTTAATACTTCATCGGCAGGAATGAGCGAGTCTTCATATCTAATCGCTTGCAGACGAGCTTTTAATTCGTTCTCACCCTCAGACTGCCCTTTAAAAATAGCATTGCGTAACCAGTGCTGTGCTTGTTGTAGCAATTCATCATATCGACTTGAACTAAATTGATATAATGAAAATTGCTCAAATACCATTTCAAGCTGCCCTGCAATGACAGAAATCGCCACCTCATTCACGACTCGAGCATTACCTTTCATCGTGTGGTAGGTTCGTTGCAAGGTCAATAATACATTACGATTTGAGCGGTCATTAAGCCATTGTTCAAATACTGCATCCGCCTGCTCAAGTAGCTCCTCAGCTTCTTCCAAATAACTTTCGACGATTGCAACTTGTGCATCATCCGCCTGTTCAAATGCTTTCACCAAGACTGGTGGTAAAGCATCTTCAACAGCATTATTTACATTATGGTCTTCTTCAGGTAGCGTCTGTTGCTGCTCTACAATAAGCTGTTCTATTTCAACAGGTTCATCCACAAGCAACGCTTGCATTTCCTGAGTATTTTCTTCAGGAACGGTCAATTCGATTTCATCTATTTGGCTAGATGATGGCTCTGGTATGACAACTGGTGCAACCACAGGCTGTGCTGATATTTCTTGACCAGCCGCTATCTGACGCAACCTTGCAATCAATATAGGATTATCTTCATCTATAGATTGATCACGTAGTTTTTGCAAACGAACAGCGATATCATCCTGAGCAAAACGAATCGTTTGAATTGCTTGTGCAGAAGGT
>SSHE01000086.1 GCA_008017315.1 Acinetobacter sp. | reverse complement strand
CTGTTTGATTTTGTGCAGGCGAACAGGTTAAAGTTAAACTGGGTTCATCCCAAGATAATCGTCTTGCCATACCTGTTTTCCCCCCACCGAGGAAATAGCTTTTTTTCATATATTCTCGTTGAATGGCATCGGGTAAATCTCGCCAATATCCCCCTGCTGGCACTAAATCTAAAACCGCTTTTTTCTTGGCTGGATAAACTTGTCCTTCTGATTTTGGCACATCAGTATCATATAAACGACCTGCGAACATCGCATCTCGCATGGTATAAATTTCAGCACTTGGCTGTGGATATTCAAACGAGATGTGCTGAATTAAGTCTTTACGAATCGCAATTAAAAATAAGCGTTCTCGTTTTTGTGGCACTTGATAATAGATTGCTTTTAAAACTTGTGGTTCAATCAAAATATAATCTAATTCTGCAATCACATTTTTAATTGTTGCTAAAGTTTTTCCATCATCGTGATTAACCAAACCTTTGACATTTTCAGCAACCAAGATTTTAGGTTGAATTTCTTGTACAGCTCTTACAAATTCAAAAAATAATGTCCCTCGAGTATCAGCAAAACCATTGCCTAAACCTGCATAAGAAAAGGCTTGACATGGAAATCCACCCGACACAACATCTACCTGATGACGATATTGGGTAAAATCTATCGCATGAATACTGGATTCAATCACATTCCAATTTGGGCGATTATGACGCAAGGTTTGACAGGCATATTTATCAATTTCATTGAGTAATACACTATGAAAGCCTGCTTTTTCAAAACCTAATGCCAAGCCACCTGCACCTGCAAAAAGTTCAATGACACTGGGTTGTAGCAAAGTATCAACAGATAGTTGAAAAAGGTCGAATTGCTTTTGTATCATAATGAAACCCAATGAAAATTTTGAAAACCTAAATAATTTTGAAATGCAGTCAGATAAATATTCTTGAGCAAATCTGTGGACTGTAATTGTTGTAATTCTTGCAAAGAAATGATGTTCTCTGTATTGCATATATCTCAACATTGTAACCAGTTCGAAAAACCGTTTCAAATACAAATACCATCACCATTTTTCACATCACAACACTTGCATCAAAATGCTAACGGACGTACATTGCAAAGACTAAGATTTTTAATATTTTCTCAATCAGGGGGCTTCATGGCGAATACATCAGCAAGTCGGCGTTTTATGAAACTTGCAGGGATGACCGCAAGTATTGCAACTAAAACAATTTCCAACTCCATCAAGAACATCAATGCTGATGAAGAAAAAAAGCTGCAAGCACGTTCGCAACTGTATTCAGAAATAGGGCTAAAAATTGCCGAAACACTGGGTGAAATGAAAGGTGCGGTGATGAAAGTGGGGCAAATTGCTTCACAATATAAAGACATTTTTCCACCTGAAGTACAAACGGCGATTGCAAAATTACAACGCCAAGCCCCTTCTATGCCCTTTGCTCAAATCAAGGCACAAGTGGAAAAAGAACTCGGCAAACCCATAAATGAACTTTTCCAATTCTTTGATACCGAACCCTTTGCCGCTGCCTCTATTGGACAAGTGCATAAAGCTATACTAAAAGATGGCCAAGCTGTTGTGGTAAAAGTACAGTACCCTGGGGTCGATCAAGCCTGTGAAAGTGATTTAAAACAGGTAAAATTGGCTTTGCGTTTAATGGGTGTATTAAAAATTGACCGTAAATTACAGGATGAAATTTTTCAGGAAATTCAGGAAAGTTTATATACCGAATTAAATTATGAAATTGAAGCTCAAAATTTACAAGTCTTTCGCATTTTTCACGCAGAACTCGACAACAAAATTATCATTCCGCAAGTTTATCCCGAATATTCCTCACGCCGAGTACTCACTTTAAGTCAAGAAACAGGTGACAGCATCGAAACGGCCAGCACATGGTCACAAGACAAACGCAATGAATTAGGCAGACGTTTATTTCAAGCGATGGGGCAGGAAATTTTCTATTTAAAGCGTTTTCATTGTGACCCACATCCAGGGAATTTTGCCTTTCGTGAAGATGGTAGCGTGCTTATTTATGATTACGGTGGTGTAAAAACTTTAAATACCGATATTGTGAATACCTATAAACAGTTGATTCATGCCGCACGACAGCAAAATGTCGCCGCCATAGAAGAGCAACTACGAGCCTTACATGTCCGTACTAGCAAAGGACAACTACCACAAGATTGGTATCTGGCGTGGGTTGAGATTTTAATGCGTCCTGTCACAACGAATTATGATTTTGCCGCAAATTCATCACATCATGATGGCGTAGCCTTGGTCAAAGAATCCTTAAAATATTGGGAATGTTTCCAGCCTTCGCCTGAAACTTTAATGGTGAATCGCACGGTATCTGGGCATTATTGGAACTTAATCAGCCTAAAAGTACATGACAATCTATCTGATTTATTTGAAAGTATAGTACCACCCACATCATAGATATGCCCCTCTCGGGGCAATCTCGTGCATCACTATTCTGCCACTTTTAACGCTTCAGGGTGCTTGCCATCCTGTGCCAATTTCAAATATTTTGCTTGCGATTTCTTATTTTTACGCACACCCTTACCATCACGGTAAGCCTGATATAACGCAAAATACGCATCCATATCGCCAGCTTCACCTGCAGCATTGAACAATTCTACTGCCTGTTTACTATCAGCTGCCACACCAGTCCCCTCAAGATATGCCATTCCAAGCATATAATGGGCACGCATATCACCCCGTGCTTTGGCATGTTCAAACCATTCTATCGCTCGCTCTGGTTGTGCGTGGTTTTGACAATAAATCCCCATACAAATCATTGCTTTATGGTGTCCAGCTTGTGCTGCTGCCTGCAATAATGGCACATGTTGTGCATGTTCCATAGGTAAATTTAGTGCCAGCGTAAACATGGCATCAATATGCCCCTGCTGTGCCGCACGCTCAATCCAAGCCATGCCCTCTTGCTGATTTTGTTCAACCCCGACACCCTGCAACCAGCATTGCCCCAAAGTAAATTGGGCAGGTGCAAAGCCTGCCTGTGCTGCCTGTGCCACAAACTGTAAGGCATGTTGCAACAGATTCGCTTCAATCGCTTGATCTGTCTGCTGCTGTGCCTGCGTGAGCAAGGTTAGTCCTACACGATAGGCTGCTTCTATATGTCCAGATTGTGCTGCCTGCAACATAAACTGATGACCGACTTCGGCATCGCCACCCTCACGCTCAAACTCGAGTAAGGCACGCACATAACAACCGACTGGATGATGCTGTTTTGCCGCAAAATCTGCCAGTGGCAATGCTTGTTCGAATTGCTGTTGCTGCACATAACGTGCTGCCAATAATGCACTGATCAACGCATCTTGCCCTGCATGTGCAATCAAAAATTGCAAAACCTTATCCTGATTCAACTGCTGGGCATCATTCATCAGCACAAGACTTTGGCTATGTTGATGTCTTTTATAATTTTCTTTCAGTAGTTGCAATGCCTTATCCGCATCATGCTTGAGCAGTTGATTGGCATAGGTAAACATCGCATCGGGATTGTACATGGCAACCGCTTTTTTTAGATAATCCAAACCTTTCTCAGGCTGAGCTTTGACTTCAACACCCATTTGGAACATCTCTGCCAAGCGATAAAAACCATAAGATTCTTTGCATACATTGGCAGCATGTTCAAAGAATAAAATCGCTTGTGCAGGATTTTTTGGTACATAATGCCCTGTTAAATACCACTGCCCCAACAACAGACTTGCAGCACCAATGCCTTTATTGGATGCTTCCTGTAGTAAGTTAATCCGATTTTGAGCTTCCAGTTGATTAGGTGCAAATGCCTTACGTTCGAAATGCTCAACGATTTGATAACATGCCAGTGCATCGCCCTGCTGCACTCGTGTACGCAAAGCCTGTTCAAATGCTGCCAAAGATGGTTCTGCTGTTGTGTTGCCCTGTTCAGCCATGTGGTCTATCCAAATGTGTAAAATAAAATCATCGATAAAATTGTGACTGGTTCTACGTTGTCCAGCCCATTCACTCACGCTGCATTCATATCAAATGCAAATACAGTGCTAAAATAATACCTGCCTAGACAGATAATATAAAATGCTTAATGCTGAAAATCCACAGAGCAAACTACTCCCGACATAAGTCAATGCCAAGGTCAAATCATCATGTCGCAACATATTAAAGGTTTCTAAACCAAAGCTGGAAAAAGTGGTAAAGCCACCTAAAATCCCCACCACGACAAAAAATCTGCCATCTCCCTGTAATACAGGAAATTTTTCACTCATCGCCAGAAATATACCTGCCAAACCACAGCCCAGAATATTCACCCACCATGTCGCCCAAGGAAATTGCCCCTGTGTCAAAGGCATCATCCATACACTAAATGAGTAACGCAATACAGCACCGATTGCTCCACCACTTGCCACCAAAAACCACGACATTCATCTGCCCCTTTACAACAATCGGCTCACCCAGCGTAATACAGGTTTTGGGGTCATTTGCTGCAAACCATACAACACTTTCCAAGGCAAAGGCGGCACAATCGCTTCGGCTTTTTTCTTCAGCATCACGTCATACATTTGTTTTGCGACATCATCCGCTTTGGCAATAATCGGCAGAGCACTATTAAAGCCTTTGAGTAGATCCGTCTGCACAAAACCAGGGTAGATCACACTCAAGGTGATTTTACGTTTATACAATGCACTACGAATCGCATTAAAATAACTCGCAACCGCCGCTTTACTGGCAGAATATGCTGCTGCCTGTGGCAATCCCATAAATGCACTATAGGATGAAATCGCCATGAGGTGTCCACCACCGCCTTGAATCTGAAACATTTTTTGTGCAGCATCCGAACAGGCAATCGCAGCAATCACATTGGTATTAAAAATATCAATATCTTTATCCAAACGCTCATCTGCTAGACGACGTACTTTGGTAATACCTGCATTAATCATGACAGTATCAATACCCCCCAGCAAATCGCTTAAACCCATAAAAATCGGTAAGATTTTCTGATGTTCATTGATGTCCAATTGAGCCACTTCAACCTGTATCGCATAGCGTTCTCGTAATTGTTCAGCCAATTGTTCTAATTTTTCCAGCCGACGTGCCACCAATGCCAAATGACACCCTTGACTGGCACAATATCGGGCAAATGCCTCACCCAAACCACTGGATGCACCTGTAATCAGCACGGTATTTTTTTTCATTGTGATTAAAATCCATATTTTTCAATTCATCACACTATACGGCAGCCCACAACGAGGATGCAAATATAAAATCGTCCATCACAGCAGGGATTGCACAAATCCTATACTCACTTACGTTGTTCATCCTCCTATTCCTTGCTAACCTTATACTCATCTTATGAATGGAATTTGTTCAACATGGCTTTAGATTTATTATTGCAATTACAAACAGGTACTGCAAAATTTTCCGATGTGATTGCTTATATTGATGCACGTTACCAGCATACCCCAACCGCTTTTCAAAATGGCACGCAGCACAATGCCGCCGAGCAGAATCAAGGCAGTGCCAAAGTATTCTGTTTTGCACAGTTAAATGGCTTAAATCAGGCAGATACATTAAATTTATTTGCCGAGCATTATCAGGCGGTTTTGGATACTCCAGAAGGGACAGACCATCAAAACATCCGCCAATTTATGCAAAATGGATGGGATGGCATCACGTTTGAGGGTGAGGCTTTAACGGTGAGATAAGTCTTCAGGCTGGGTGAGTACGGTCTAAAACCCGATGCACCCCTTCGCCCACCCAACGTCCAGTAGCCAAACAAGCGGTTAATAGATAACCGCCAGTGGGTGCATCCCAATCCAACATTTCCCCACAAGCAAAAATATGTGCACTGTCTTTGAGCATTAAATTTTCATCCAATGCTGTAAATTGGATTCCTCCAGCACAGCTAATTGCCTCGTCAATCGGACGAAATCCGACGATTGTGAGATGTAATTGTTTAATATGTTGTGCCATTTTTGCAGCGTCATGCCAATCTACTTTGGCCACAATATCACGTAATAAAGCAATTTTAGTTTTATCCAAACCGACTTTTTGCCATAGTGTATTTAAAGATAATTTTTTGCCTTGCAGAAGTTTATCCACAATGTGCTCTTGCGATACATCAGGTAACAAATCTAACCACATTTGCATCGGCTCATTGGCATTCAACTGCTGACGTAATGCCCGATTACAACGATAGACCAGCCCACCTTCCAGCCCGTAATGACTCACCACCATCTCACCGAATTGCTTAGGCTCATCATCGACCCATGCTTGAATGCGTTTTAACGGTTGCCCAAAATAATTCTGCATAAATGGCGACCAATCCACTAAAACACCGACATTACTGGCTTGAAATGGCGTAATGTGTTCTGTATTGAGCCAATTTTGCCAAAGACCATCACTGCCCAATTGTGACCACGATACCGCCCCACATGCCAATACAATCGCCGCAAAATCTTGTATATGCGTCTGCCCTGTAGATGTATTCAAAATATGCAAACGATGTTGTTGCATCTGAGTTATCTGATGACGATAAAAAAACGCTACGCCTTGCCCTTGCAAACGTCTAAGCCATGCTCGCAGTAATGGTGCAGCTTTCATTTCATTGGGGAAAATCCGCCCAGAACTCCCCACATAAGAAGAAATTCCCAAACCCTGCATCCATGCCTGAATATCTTGGGCATGACATTTTTCAATCATTGGGCTTAACTGCTTGGCATGGTCATAACGTGCAATAAAGCTAACTAAATCTTCATGATGACTAATATTCAGCCCTGTTTTACCTGCCATCAAAAACTTGCGTGCTGCCGAGGGTTTCTGCTCATAAATCGAAATATCATATTGACCATACTGAGATAAGACTTCCGCACATGCCAACCCCGCGGGTCCTGCACCCACAATCGCAATTTTTGGTTTCATGCGTGTTGTCCCAGACGTGGTAACACATTATCAAATCGTGTTTGATAATTTTGTGGCTTGGTGATGATCAACTGCTGACACAACTCGCCACGCTGTAAATATTTCACTTCAAAATGCGTACGTGCCGAATCTTCCGCTATACGCTGCAACTCGTAAGGCAAGTGCCAAACCGTTGTAAGTTGTTGTTCTGCTTCGATGATATATTCGGCAATATTACTGGCAAGGGTAATCGTGCCGCCTGCTTTTATTCGAGATAATAAATATTCAAAAAATGGCATATTGAGCCAACGCTGACTAGGATTATGCGGCTCTGGATTGGGATACAGGATAAAGACCTGTTCAATTTGTGCTGGATATAACGCATGTACTACCCATGGAATCGCATCCGCATGAATAGGCTGTAAATTTTTACACCCTAACTCCTGATGTGTTTTTTGCATGGCGTGAAATTTTTCTGCCGTCCGCTCAATCGCCAGCAATGGATATTGTGGATGAGTATGGGCAAATAAACAGGCATGTTTGCCTTTGCCTGCACCAATTTCCAGACAAATTGCCATATTGGCGATCGGTTGAAAATCACGAGGCACAGTTAAATATTGTGGTTGGAATGGGCGAATAGCAGGCACAGACATAACAAACAAGCAAAAACAGGAAACTGGGCATAAGTCTAACAACTGCGTTACAATTTGTCTGTGTTTATCCAGAAAGATTTTAACCATGACTACACCAGCCGCAAAAACTTTTCCCTGTCCACGCTGTGGGCAACCCAGCACATGGACAAACAACGCATTTCGCCCATTTTGCTGTGAGCGTTGCAAACTCATCGACCTCGGTGCATGGGCAAATGAAGATTATCGTATTGCAACACAGGAGAGTAACGCACAAACTACCCCAGAATACGATCAAGATTAACTCATTTTTAACCAAAAGTGACAAATGTTGTCACTTACTCTTATTTTGTGTATAATAAATCTTAGGGGTTTTATTTCTACTTGTGGTATATGTATATCCATAGGAATTCATGATATGCAAAATATTCTAAAGTCCATGTTATGGGCAATATTACTATGTTTTTCCCATGCCAGCTTCGCCGCCAGCACGCCAGTCACCAAAGCCAATATTCAGCAAAAGGCCGAACTGGATACACAGCAGCTCAAAACATTATGGAAAAATTACCAGAACCATATTCAGCAAATGAATCGTGCCTTACCTGCATTGAAACAGCAAAAAGATGTACAACAGAAAAATGCGATGATTTCCCAATATAATCGTTATCTTGAACAGACCAAAAACAGTCTGAGTTTATTAATTCTGTCACAAACCAGTGCGGTACAACTCCGCCAGCAACTGACCGAACACGCCACCAAATATCAAAATGTTTACAAATTGGCTGCGGTTGAAAATATGAGTGAACACCAGCTCAATGCTTGGCAACGCCTAAGCACACAAACTGAAAATTTATACCAAACGCTGCAAAGTACCGCACAAAGCATTTATTAACGTTCTCGCTTCTTTTTATCCTATACGCAACATCCCAGTGATGTTGCGTATTTTTTCACAAAATCATGTGAACGTCTTAACCTGCCTTTCCTGCGACAAATGGATTAAATTTCTTTTCAAAACCAATGGTGCTGATCTCACCATGTCCCGAAATAAATTGAGTATCATCTGGCAAGGTAAACAGCTGGGTTTTGATGGAATGAATCAAGGTATCAAAATCCCCTTTTGGAAAATCGGTTCGCCCAATTGAGCCTTTAAACAACACATCACCCGTCCACACAATATTCATTGCCTGACAATAAAACACCACATGCCCTGGGGTATGCCCTGGCGTATAACGTACTTCAAATTCATACTGCCCCAATTTCAGAATTTCACCGCCCTGTAACCACTCTGTCACCGTGACAGGTTCAGGAATCGGAAAACCATAATTACGACACACATTTTGCAAGCCATCTATCCAAAACAAATCTTCTTTTTGTGGCCCAATCACAGGAACAGCATACACTTTTGCCAATGTACCCACTGCCCCAACATGGTCAAGGTGTCCATGGGTATTCCATAATGCTTTTACAGTTACACCTAATTTTTCAATCACTTGCTTTAACTTTTCAGGTTCTCCGCCTGCATCAATCAACACTGCTTCCATAGTTTCATCATCCCAGATGATGCTACAATTTTGGGCAAATGCCGTTACTGGAACGATTTGACAACGTAACATAATTTCCTCAATCTCTACTGGGCAAAGCTATACTGGGCTGCATCAAGCTGTACAGCAATCAATTTTGTAAGCACGTGGATATGTTCAGGTTGCTCATTTAATGCAGCAATATACGCATAACTTTTTCCACCATGAGCCAAAAAAATATCCCGATTTTCCACGGCGAGCTCTTCCAATGTTTCCAAACAATCGGCAGAAAATGCTGGACTCACCACCTGCACCGAAGCTACCCCTTGTTTTGCCCACTCGACCAGCAATTCACTGGTATAAGGCTTGACCCATTCCTGCTTGCCAAAACGAGATTGAAAACTAATCGCCCATTCATCATCCTTTAGACCCAAAGCCTGTGCAAGCTTTTGTGCGGTCACATGACAACGCTCGGCATAAGGATCGCCTTTATCCGCATAAGGCTGTGGAATCCCATGAAAGGACATCAATAATTTTTCTGCCCGACCATGTATGGCCTGATCATCACGCACACTTTTCGCCAGTGCTGCGATAAAATCAGGATGAGCATAATAATCACGAATCACCGTTAAGGCAGGCAAATTACGCTGTTTTAAGCACCATTTTGCCAGTGCATCATACAAAGGTGCAGAAGATGTTGCGGAATACTGTGGAAATAATGGGAATAGAATGATTTGGTCAATATTCTGCTGTTCGAGCCGTTGTAACACATCCGCTATTGCAGGTTGTCCATAAGTCATTGCGGGTATAACCTGAATATTCAATTCAGAATAAGTGGATTTGAGCACCCTTTCTACTTCCGCCACTTGTCGCAAAAGGATGCAACGCATCGGTGAGTCATCTTGCCAAATACTGGCATAGGCATGTGCGACACGTTTTGGGCGAAAGGGCAGCACAAACAGATGTAAAATCAACCACCACAATAGCTTCGGCATCTCGATGACACGTGCATCGGATAAAAACTGCCGCAGAAAACGCCGTACTGCTTGGGCAGTCGGTGCATCGGGTGTCCCTAGGTTGGCCATAATAATGACGATTTCAGGTTTAAGGGACATATTTTATACTCTAATCAAGACAACGACATGCAATTACTTTTGTTTGGCTAAAAGTTTCTTAGCATCAGCCGTAAGCTGCCAATAGGTTTTGCTACTCAGGCTTCCTTCAGTTTGTGGCTCTATCCAGTGATTCCATTTCATTTGCAATTTAATTTGTTGCAAACAGCGTGTATCGATTTGGGTACGGGCAACCGCATGTGCTCTTGGCAGCTCTTTGCGTGCATCTTCCAGTGCAGTCTCGTCCAGATACTTATTCAAAACTTGTAAAAATGTACTTTCCAATACAGGCTCGCTAAAATGCGGTGCTAAAATCTGTAAAATCGTCAACCACGTCACATCACGATGTGGGTGTAAGTCTTTAAAATTCCCATCCTGATAAGCATGGGTACGATAGCTAACAGTCACTTTTTGTTGTTCTAAAACCGTACTATCTTGCTGAGCCATGACCACTTCGCTTTCTGTCCTCGCCAAGCGTTGTTCTAAATCAGTCACTTTTTGACGCAAACGTACAATTTCATTTTGCAATACATCATTATTTTGGGGGCGTATCCAACCCAAAGTCGGGGATTCTTTGATTGCCTTAGTAAATATACTTCTCACCGCACGCTCTAAATCCAGCAAATGACTGTATTGATAGCAATACTGACTATCCTGCTCTATCTGCCCACGAAAATTTTGGATTTTTTTTAGAATTTCTGGATTTTCTTCACGCTCGTCTATCGGTCTTTTCTCAGGAGCGGCATCTATAAAACTCAGGATGGTTTTTTGCTTGTTTAAGGCGTAAATGAAATCTAAATGAGTATAACTGATACCCGAAGCCGATAAATCACCATATTTAGCACCCAGCAAAAATATCACATAATCACATTCATCAATCTGACGACGTGCCTGAGCTGTATTCAATGAGGTACGACGCTCATTGAACTCCCACGGAAAAACACCCAGATTTAATAAGGTATTTTGTAATTTTAGCCGCTCATTCTTTACATCATCACTCAAGGACGTAGAAATATAGACGTGATAACGTTTTTCACTCATTTACAAAGTCCTTTGCCTAAACTTATCGCTCTTTTCATACCATGACGGATAAAGCCGCTTTGCATACACCACACAAAGCGTGATGATGACCACATTATAAAGCATTTCTCCACTTTTTCATTATATGATTTTTACATCAGCGATTCAATGAATGTTCATTTTGTCGCAATCATGTTTCTTACTATACAAGATTTAGCAATAACCAATCTGCCTGTTGCCCCGTCAGATGTTCTACAATGGGTTGCATGACCTGAGCATTATGACCACTCATTACACACATTACCCGAGGCATAGATGGGTTAAATTGTGTCGCTAAAAGCTGATATTTCGCCAGAATACGTCCACATTGTCGTGCCACCGCCTGGCCAGAATCCACCAGTGTCAATCTCTCGCCATATAACTGTGCAATCGCAGGTCTTAAAAATGGATAATGGGTACAACCTAGTACCAAATGGTCTGCCCCTTTATCCAATAAAGGTTGCAAGCTCTGCTGCAATACTGCTAGGCACTCAGGGCTTAAACTTTTACCCTGTTCAATCAAAGGCACAAGTTCTAAGCTCACTATCGGTTGTACTTCAACGCCTGCTGGTACAGCAAAGTATTGAATTACATCCTGAATCAGCTTTCCTCGAAATGTCGCAGGGGTTGCCAATACACCGATGACTTTGGTTTTAGACTGAATCACCGCAGGTTTGACCGCAGGGACTAAGCCAATGATTGGAAATTGCTCACCATAATATTTACGTAAATAATCCAAACTAAAGGCGGATGCCGTATTACATGCCACAATCGCCACTTTACAGCCTTGTCGATACAGCCAGTCTATTGCTCGTGCTGTCAGCTCACGAATTTCATCATCTGCTTTCCCGCCATAAGGCACATTGGCGGTATCGGCATAATACACGATGCGTTCATGTGGCAAATGTTTCAAAACCTCCAATGCGACCGACAAACCACCTATTCCAGAATCAAAAATCCCAATGGGTGCATCTGCCTGTGGTTTTGGCATGACTTCCAAATGGTCTTGTAATGGCTGAATTGCTTGCATAAATTTTTTTTATTCCATTCCCAATATAAATTGTGCCGTACCACTCTTTAACTTTAAGCCAGTACCCTGTGCTGTTTCTATGAGTTCGCCATAATTGAGCAAGTGATAAAAGACATTACGCTGAATCAGAGCAGTTAAACCAAAACGGACATGCAAATAAGGACGCATGACGATTTTTCCTTGCTCATCAGTATATGCACGCATAAAAATCGAATGCTCACTATCAGCCAGCACAATATCTTGATTTTGCGTAGTCAATTGCAAATATTGCACACTTTCTATTTCAACCTGATCCACAGCAACAATCAACAATGGGGCATCTTCAACCTGAATTTTTATTTTTTCTACAGGTGTTTTTAAATAATACTCGCCGTCTTCCTGCCACAACACTTTCGAAAATAAATCAATCAGCTTTTGTCTGCGAATCTGCTGCCCCTCATGCCACCATTGCCCATTGGCCTTGATGACTAAATCCATTGCACCACAATATTGCGGATGCCATTGCTCTAAAGGCGGAATACGACGCTCATCGCCAAATTGCTGTAAATATTGCGTAATACTTTGGAAATTCGCTTCTGATACCATAAAACCCCCATTGACCATAGCGTCACATTTTGACAATAAAACCTTATCGTTACTGGATTTATGCTATATTGACATTAAATTTTCCCAGTAGTGCCAATTGGCTTAATCGCCCTTTGAAACTATACTACGCTACAACAAATATGACACGCTGTTAGTTTTGTGTCTATTCAAAATATTCTCATGGCAGCACCAAAATCAACATGGTTGCCACCGACAATGATATGAGGAGTCCTACATGGAACACATCGAACGTGAAGCGATGGAGTTTGACGTAGTTATCGTAGGTGCGGGACCATCTGGTCTTTCTGCGGCAATTCGTTTACGTCAGCTTGCAATTGAAAATAACTTACCTGATTTATCTGTATGTGTCGTGGAAAAAGGTTCCGAAGTTGGTGCACATATCCTCTCAGGTGCGGTGCTTGAACCACGTGCTTTAAATGAATTATTCCCAGACTGGAAAGAACAGGGTGCACCATTAAATGTCCCTGTAACAGGTGATGAAACCTACTTCCTGCTTTCTGATACCAAATCGCAAAAAATGCCATACTGGATGGTACCTAAAACACTACACAATGCAGGCAACTATGCCGTGTCTTTAGGTAATGTTGTACGCTGGTTAGGACAAAAAGCTGAAGAGCTGGAAGTGTCTATCTTCCCTGGTTTTGCCGCATCAGAAATCTTGTATCATGAAGACGGCACAACGGTTAAAGGTATCCAGACAGGTGACATGGGCATTGGCAAAGATGGTCAGCCAACAGGACACTTTACTCCAGGCTATGAACTACACGCCAAATACACCTTATTTGCTGAGGGCTGTCGTGGTCATTTAGGTAAACGCCTGATTGCCAAATACAATCTTGATAAAGATGCCGACCCACAACATTATGGTATTGGGATTAAAGAATTATGGGAAATTGACCCAGCCAAACATAAAGAAGGTTTGGTCATGCACGGTTTGGGCTGGCCTTTAGCGGAAACTGGTTCAGCAGGTGGCTGGTTCTTATATCATGTTGAAAATAACCAAGTTAGCCTAGGCATGATTATCGACCTATCTTATGAAAATCCACATATGTATCCATTTATGGAAATGCAACGCTGGAAAACCCATCCACTGATTAAACAGTACCTAGAGGGTGGCAAGCGTATTTCTTATGGTGCAAGAGCAGTCGTAAAAGGTGGCTTTAATTCTTTACCAAAATTGACCTTTGCAGGCGGTTGCTTAATTGGGGACGATGCAGGCTTCCTGAATATGGCAAAAATCAAAGGTTCACATACCGCAATGAAATCAGGTATGCTCTGTGCAGAGGCTGTATTTGAAGCCATCCAAGCTGGTGCAGAAAAAGGTGGAGATCTTGCGATTGCACGAGTCACCGAGGGCGATGACCACTTTATTAAAGAAGTCACTGCTTACACCGAAAAATATAACAATTCATGGTTAAAAGAAGAGTTATATAACACACGTAACTTCGGTTCAGCAGTACATAAATTTGGCGTATGGATTGGCGGTGCATTTAACTTTATCGACCAGAACGTCTTTAAGGTACCATTTACATTACATGATCTTAAACAGGACTTTGCTGCATTAAAACCACAAGCTGCTGTTAGCTTTAAACCAAACTATCCAAAACCAGACGGTAAGATTACCTTTGATCGCTTATCTTCAGTGTTTATTTCCAATACTGTACATGAAGAAAATCAGCCTGCACATTTGAAATTGACCAATGCAGAAACGCCAATTCAGGTGAATTTACCAACTTGGGATGAACCCGCACAGCGTTATTGCCCTGCTGGTGTCTATGAAGTCATGGAAAATGATGATGGTTCTAAGCGTTTCCAAATCAATGCAGCAAACTGTGTCCATTGTAAGACTTGTGATATCAAAGACCCATCACAAAATATTACTTGGGTCACGCCTGAAGGTGGCGGTGGCCCGAATTATCCTAATATGTAAAATATTGAGTCAAGAGTCCTAGTGTAAACTAGGATTTTTGATTTTGAGGATGATGATCTTTAAAATAAGGTCATCCTAAGTTTTATTTAAAACACATGATTAAAATTGCGTAAAGGGGGAAATTCCACCTTCGATAATTTAACCATTTTCCTTTAATCTTACTTTTTACATGGAAACTGTTCTGGATACAATTGACTACGTTCATAATAGACTTTTTCACGCTGTATATTCAAATAACGTAATGCCATTAAATCAACACCCAAAATTTCACGCATGTGTGGCACATTCAGCATTACCAATCCTAATGGTCGATAATCTTGCTGTTCGTGTGCATCTGTTAATTGCATTTCAATTTTTGCCAATATTATTTTTTGTTTATCTACTTGTTGTTGTGCAAAAATAGCAGTTTGTTCAAGTAAGACACTTTGAAAATCAGGAAAAAACCACCAACGTATATTATTCTTTTTTGCTTCAAACAGTTGATTGAGTTGCTGCAAGGCTTTTTGTTGACGAACATACGGTTGCTGTAAAATATGCAATACACGTTTCAGCCTATTGGCATAAGTTGCACCAAATTTTTGTAATTGCTGTTCAAATTTTACCAAAGCCTGTTCCAAAGGTTTTTGTTTTATGTCCTCGGCAATCCCTTGACCAAACATACCACCAAGCATCGCACCTAATGCAGTCCCAATGACTGTTCCAACTGGTCCTGCAATTGTACCAACCGTACCGCCAATCAATGCACCAATGCCAGCACCGCCACCACGTCCTAATGTGTCTAAAATGACATGTTTTACTGCTACATCTTTATCACGTCCTTGCTCTACAGCTTTACGATTACGCATCACAGAAAATAGCAATGGCACAATAGGTAAATGACTCGCAGCATTCATGACAGCATCTGTTGAATCCATACTGCTATCCACAGCTTGATTAGTCACTTCTTGTAATTGTTCATGATTAAACCCATCTAAGCAAACAATATTATCTCCTGTTTGTCCAACAGCATCTTCGGGTACGAGATAAATCGTATCAGGATGAGCGAGTGCTTGTGCTTTAATACTGGCAATATCCTGCACCGTTTTAACATTAACAGCTTGACCATCAACCAATAAATCCCATACGGGTTGATTCGACGTTTGTGCAACTTCAACAATATGCCCTTGCCCAATCAATAAATCCGTCACATTTTGCTCACCGACATAGCCCATCAAACGTCGCTTAAATCCAAGTAAAGATTCGGCATCCATATCGGATACATAGTGATGAATATATTGGGCAAAATCAAAACCGCTACTGATGTCTTGTGTACTACTAAAATTCGCAGCATCAATTACTTGTGAATCAATACTTGCCCAATGCCAACATAACTCAACTGTACTTAGCCCTACCATTGCAGCCAATTCGCCTTTATTGGTCAAACTTTGTATCGGATAACTGTTTTGTATTTCTCGTCTTAATTGGGTAAGGCGATACTGTCGAACTGCAATAATACCAACGACCATGATTACAGTTAGCAATATCAAAGCGATTACCCACAACATCTCACTACACCTATTTAATGCTATCAGGTATAGGTAAGGTTTCTGTCAGTTGCCCCCTAATTTTGTCAGCTAAAAATCCCCATTCTTGTTCTGATGGTTTTTCGATTGGTGCATCCTCCAATCCCTGTTTAGATAGCAAGCCGATTTTTCGAGTATGTACATCCGAACGGGCTTTTTGAATCGCACGCAACGGTTGTTGTAACTCACTCAATTGTTGTTGAATATCTTTCAATCGATTACGCAATAATTGACTACTTTCCTCGTAGAATTTTTGATTACTTTGAAAGCCCAATAATTCGGCTCGCTGTCCTCGCAAGATTTCCTGATGGCGAATCAATGCTTGAGAATAACGGTCAATGACTTCTAAAGTCTCCACACTATGGGCATTTTCGCCACGGCTTAAAATTTCAATTTTTTGCTCAATTTTCTCAATATCGGATTCTGTTTGCTCAATTCTTTGATTTTTTGCATCAATCCGTTCTTCTTGGGTTTTAAACTGCTTTTCTTTTTCGTGCAATTCATCAATTTTTTCGGTTTCTTCCTGTTGTAGTCTTGGAATTTCAGCACCATCATTCTGCAAATATTGAACTTCCTCCTCTTTCAAAAGAGCTAAAACACTTTCAACCTCTTTTTCAACCATTTCTTTATAGCGTTCACGATGCTCAATTTCTGCTTTTTCTCTAGCTATCCGTGTGAAATATGCATTTTTGGCATCTTCTTCTTCTCTTTCCTTACGTTTTCGTTCTTCCTCTTCTGCTTTTTTTCGAGCTTCTTCCTCTTCTTTAATACGTTTCTCTTCTGCTGCCTTTGCCTCTGCTCGTGCTTCTTCCTCTTCTTTAATACGTTTTTCTTCCACTTCCATTTCAGCCTTACGTTGATGTAATTCAATCATCATCCGTTCAAACTCTTCGGGCAGAGCTTCATGACTGTTGAGTAAAACATGACGTTGGTCAGTCTCAGGTAAGTATTTATCATATTTACCCAAACAATATTGATTCCATTTAGACTGCAAATTACTGGAAAAGTATAATTTCACTGTGGTGAATTGCATCAACTTCATACCCAATAAAATAATCGCTAAAATTAGCAATAAACCCTGTACCGTATGCTCTACTTGTGCAAATTCTTGCGGGTATTGTAGCTCAATATCTTTAATCGCCTTACGACGTAGAATCGGACTATCTTTATCGACACGAATATCTAAAGCAGCTAATTCTGCATAATCACGGTTTTTTAAGGCTAACTCAATTTGTTTAAGACGTTGTTTGGTCTCTTGGTCTAATTGTTGATATTGCTGTTTTAAGTCTGTTAATTCCGCACCGATGGCTTTTGCAGTGACACCGACTCCTTTATAACCCGACAAGCTCCCCACACCACCTGCGATTTCTTTTTGATATTCATTATTTTTTTGCTCAATTTTTTCGCTTAGTTTTTGCAATTCAGCTTGCTGAGTATCTTGATATTTTTGTTTGACTTCCAAAACTGCTTGATGGAAATATTCTTGTTGTTTATTCTGAATATCAGCATTAAATACTAATTGTGTGACATAAGGTGCAGCAATCCACAAAGATGCCAATGCAATAACCAAACGTGCTATAAAAAAGCCTGTTAAAAAAACTGAGCTTTTTTTCGCCTTTGCGATATCTGCCTGTGTTTCAACACCACCGTTCAAACGTAACCGATGTTCATGCTCCATAAAATCTGAAGTCAGCAACATACGGTCAAAAAACCAAATCAATAAAAAGACAAATACACCAATGATTAAGCCACTCACCATCGGATTAGCTGGAATAAATGCTGTACCAAAATAACCCCATGCCACACCTTCGGCAACCGCAACCAATATCACAATGACTGACATGGCTATCAGATAGCCTTTTGCTCCATTAGTCAGTAAATTATTGCCCGATTGACGCAATGTCATAAAAAACATGAAGCGTTGAAAAAAGTTTGGTTTTTTACGAGGGTCTGTACCTAATGTTAAAGATGAATTATCCATAATGACTCAATGATTAAAAAATTGTCTGTTGCTAATTACAAAAATACCCATAAAACCCTCCAAAACTAAAAAAAAACGATTTTGTCAATAAAATTTTGTTTTTCCAATCACTTATCTTTCTTTTACTTAGAAACACGGATTTTCTGTTTTAAATAAATGTTTAAAACCGTCAAATATAGCCGATATTGACTCAAATACGTCAGCATAACCCCATCTCCCCCTTTGCATTTATCACACATGATTTTTCTAGTCAATTCTGCCTATTTTTTGCTATGCTAACCACCGATTAATTCTTCATCTTTACAAGGCATTGATATGCAGTTTTCCAAACTTGCCCTTGGCATCGCCACCCTTAGCGTAATCATGACGTTGAGTGCATGTTCCAAAAATGAACAAAAAAACACATCCAATGAAATCACTGCGACCACACCTGTTTCTGGCGAAGCTTCTACCTTACTAGAACGCAATACCGAACAACAACTGATACAAACCTTGCAAACCAATTTTGACAAGGCAGGTTTAAAAACCAAAATTCTCAATATCCGTAATACCGAAATTGCCAATATGTATTGGGTCACTCTGGAGGGTTTTCCTGCGGTACTTGCCAGTGCTGATGGCAAATATATATTTCAAGGGGATATCATCCGCTTAGGTGATAAGAAAATTCATCATGTCAGCGAAGATTTACAGGCAGGTGACAACAAAGCCAAATTTGCAGCACTCAATGTCAAGGATTTAATTGTCTATCCAGCTCAAGGCAAGACCAAACATACGGTTTATGTCTTTACCGATTCAAGCTGTCCTTATTGCCACAAATTCCATGGTCATATCGCCGAGATGAACCAAAAAGGTATCGAAGTTCGCTATATCGCTTGGCCTCGTGGTGAACAGTTTTTCCCAACGATGCAAAATATTTGGTGTAGTGAGGATCGTAAGGCGGCCTTTGACCAAGCGATTGCAGGTTTAGAGGTACACGCTACGGCATGTCAAAATCCTGTACAGGCACAATATCAGCTAGGTATGAACATCGGGGTAAATGGTACACCTGCAGTGTATAGTCAAGATGGTCGCTATCTTGGTGGTTATATCGAACCAGCCGACCTATTAAAACGTTTGGATGAGAAATAATCCATAAATTTAAACGGATACCCTAGAGTAAAGCAGGCTTTTTAGCTATCATCTAGGCAAAGTTTTTATATGATAATGGAGTGTGCCGTGAAACCAGTTCGTCTGGCTATACTTGGTCTAGGTACTGTTGGTGGTGGCGTTCTTAAGCTATTACAAGAAAATGCCATGGAAATTAAACGCCGTACAGGGCGTGAAGTTCAAATCACGCATGTTGGTGTCCGCCGCCCACGTCCTGATTTAGATTTAAACGGTATCCAGCAAAGTGCCGATTTAATGGACATTGTCCGCCAACCCGATGTGGATGTGGTGGTTGAAGTCATGGGCGGGATTCATCCAGCTCACGATGTCATCCTTGAGGCCATCAAACATGGCAAGCAAGTCGTCACCGCCAATAAAGCCCTACTTGCCGAACATGGCAATGAATTATTTAAAGCAGCAGATGATAATGCGGTACAAATCGCCTATGAAGCAGCAGTTGCTGGTGGGATTCCAATCATCAAAGTGATTCGTGAAGGCTTGGCGGCCAATAAAATTGAATGGTTAGCAGGCATTATCAATGGTACAGGCAATTTTATCCTGTCTGAAATGCGGGAAAAAGGGCGTACCTTTGCCGATGTACTGCAAGAAGCTCAAGAACTTGGCTATGCCGAAGCTGATCCGACATTTGATGTTGAAGGGATTGATGCCGCACATAAACTCACTATTCTCGCGTCATGTGCTTTTGGTATTCCGTTACAATTTGATAAAGTCTATACCGAAGGGATTGGCAAAATCACCGCACAAGATGTCAAATACGCCGAAGATTTAGGCTTCCGTATCAAGCATTTGGGGATTGCACGTCGTGCCGAAAAAGGCATTGAACTGCGTGTACATCCAACCTTAATTCCAGAAGAACAACTCATTGCCAATGTAAACGGTGTTAAAAATGCCGTACTGGTACAAGCCAATGCAGTAGGGCCAACCTTGTACTATGGTGCAGGTGCAGGTGCAGGGCCAACAGCGTCGGCGGTCGTTGCCGATATTATCGACATTGTCCGTGATATTTCTTATACCGAAGATGGTGCAGGTACAGTACCACATTTTGCATTTGAGGCCTTGGCAGACTTGCCAATTCTTCCACGAGAAGAAATGACCACAGGGTACTATCTACGTGTCAATGCCGAAGATGAAACAGGCGTACTGGCAGACATCACCACGATTTTAAGTCGTTCGGGCATTAGTATCGATGCGATCATGCAGCAATCTCGCCTAAAAGATTTGATTCCGATTGTGATTCTCACCGATCCTATCACCGAATCCAAAATGGATGACGCTTTATCCAAAATTCAAGCTTTACCAGCAATTCGTGGCGAAATTGTGCGAATTCGTTTAGAATCTCTGGAAAATTAATATTTATGGTAGGGGCGAGCCATGTTCGCCCATATTTATCCCGTTCAATTATATATAGGCGAATACAGTTCGCCCTTACCTCGGAACATCATCATGTCGAATGCCCATCGTTATACTGGTCTAGTGGAACGCTACCGTCATCGTTTGCCTGTATCTGCTACTACTCGTGCTATCTCACTCGGTGAGGGCAACACACCTTTGATTAAATTGGAAAATATCCCTCGCATCATCGGCAAAGATGTAGAGATTTATGTCAAGTACGAAGGCTTAAACCCAACAGGTTCATTTAAAGACCGTGGTATGACTATGGCCGTCACCAAAGCGGTTGAAGAAGGTTCAAAAGCCATCATCTGTGCATCGACAGGCAATACCTCTGCTGCTGCTGCTGCCTATGCGGCACGTGCAGGCATCAAAGCCTTTGTCCTCATTCCAGAAGGCAAAATTGCTATGGGGAAAATGGCTCAAGCCATGATGTATGGTGCAATCACCATGCAAATCCGTGGTAACTTCGATGATGGTATGCGTCTGGTCAAAGAAGTGGCAGATCAAGCACCCGTCACCATCGTAAACTCGATTAATCCATACCGTTTACAAGGTCAAAAAACCGCAGCCTTTGAAATCGTAGAAGAATTGGGCAAAGCACCTGATTATCATTGCCTACCTGTTGGTAATGCTGGCAATATCACCGCTCACTGGATGGGTTATTCTGAGCAAGCCGTAGATGCAAGCTTACACGCCAGCAACCGTGTGGTGTATCAGCCTGAAAGTCACTCATTCTCTGGTGAAAAAGCCGTTGCCGCACGTCCCAAAATGATTGGCTATCAAGCGGCTGGTTCTGCACCCTTTATGCGTGGTGCTCCAGTAGAAAACCCAGAAACCATTGCTACAGCGATTCGTATCGGCAATCCACAAAGTTGGAATCATGCCCATGCGGTGATGAATGAATCTGGTGGTTGGTTTGATGAACTACAAGATAACGACATCCTAGAAGCCCAGCGTTTACTCTCGATGTATGAAGGTGTGTTTGTTGAGCCTGCATCGGCGGCATCACTCGGCGGTGCAATTCGTGACGTGAAAAACGGTAAAATCCCAGAAGGTTCGGTGATTGTCTGCACCGTAACAGGTAATGGCTTAAAAGACCCAGATACCGCCATCAAGCAATGTTCTGATGCAGTGATGTTATCCATTGATGCAACCATGAATGACGTAAAATCTTCTATTTTATCCAATATGTAATGTTGTATTTCATCAAGCAAAAAGCCAGTGATTTTTAAACACTGGCTTTTTTATGTTGGATAGATTTACAGTTGGTCATCATCCAGCAATAACTGTGCTTCTCGTAGATTGAGCGTACCCTCATAAATCGCACGCCCTGTAATCACGCCAAGAATACCTTTTTTATCTTTCAATGCACGCACATCATCCAGATTGGTCACACCACCTGAAGCAATCACTGGCAACCCACAATAGTGTGCCAAAGCAATGGTTTGTTCAACATTCACCCCTTGCATCATGCCATCACGAGCAATATCGGTATAGACAATACTTGATACACCAGCATCAGCAAAACGCTTGGCTAAATCCATCGCTTTCACATCGGTGACATTTGCCCAGCCATCGGTTGCCACAAAGCCGTTCATCGCATCAATTCCCACGATGATATGCCCCGCAAATTGCTGACAGGCTTGCTCAACAAAGCGAGGATCTTGTACCGCTTTGGTACCAATAATGACAAAAGATACACCTGCTTCCAAATAATGCTCAATAGTTTCTAATGAGCGAATCCCACCACCAATTTGAATAGGTAACTCTGGCTGTGTTTTGACAATCGCTTCAACCACTGGTTTATGAATCGGTGTGCCTGCAAAAGCCCCATTCAAATCCACCAAGTGCAAGCGGCGTGCACCTTCATTCACCCAATGTTGTGCAGTTGCCACAGGATCATCAGAAAATACTGTATCATCTTCCATACGTCCTTGTTTTAGGCGAACACATTTACCATCTTTTAAGTCTATGGCTGGAATCATCAACATTGTATTTCTCCTCATTCAATCAAAATTTTTACTGCCGACATCTTAACAAACTATTGCCCATTTACTAAATGACCTGCAACAAATATTGCAATTTTACGGTTTTTTCGGTACAAATATCCAAATTACCTTTTAACAAAAAATAAGCTTCGCCTTATGGATGACAATATACGATGAAAATTTATCATTTAAATTGCGGTACGCTTTGCCCGATATGCGAACGACTCATCAATGGCACAGGGAGCTATCGTAAAGCTGGAAAACTGGTCTGCCACTGCCTGCTGATTGAAAGTCATGATAAATTGGTACTGGTGGACACGGGTTTAGGTATTAAGGATGTCCAACAACCGCATCATCGTTTAGGGCGGATGTTTACCCATCTTTTTCGCCCTAAACTCGATTTAAACGAAACTGCATATTATCAAATTAAAAAATTAGGCTTTTCGCCACAAGATGTCACCGATATTTTCCCGACCCATTTAGACCTTGACCATGTCGGTGGTCTGGCAGATTTCCCTCATGCGACAATTCATGTGTATCATCAAGAATTACTCACTGCACTCAATCCGAGTTTTAAAGACCAGTTACGCTATCGTGAATTGCAATTTTCCCATCAACCTAAATGGCAGCGTTATCATACGCCACACCATGATTGGTTTGGATTACCTGCATTTAATTGTTCCGAACAGCTTGGTTTTGAACTCAACATGGTTCCTCTCGTTGGACATACCTTAGGGCATGTCGGTATTGCAGTAAAACAAGACAAACAATGGTTATTACATTGTGGTGACGCGTATTTTCACCGCAGCCAGATTGGTGAACATAACACCATGCCAAAAGCCTTGGAATTGTTTGAAAAACAAGCACAATCCGACAAAAACAAGCGTCTCGCAACTTTGCAACGCCTCAAACAGCTTCGACACTTACACCCCGAAATTCAAATGTTTTGTGCACACGATGTTGTTGAATTTGAACAATTTACCTAGGTCATATTCGCTATGCAACAGGCGATTATAGGTTTTCATCAAGATGAAGAACAGCACTGGGTAGCTGATTTGGCATGTGGGCATGGACAACATGTCCGCCACAATCCACCTTGGCAAAATCGCCCTTGGGTGATCACAATCGAAGGGCGAGAACACATGCTCGGTGTGATGCTCAATTGCCTAAAATGTGACATGCCAAACGCTACACCCACAGATCAAAAGGACTGATTGCTGTACTCAACAACAATCAGTCCCTAAAACCACTCTATCCACACACTATTCTTCAGAAGTCGTTCATCCATTCAGAATAGGTTGCGTTAAAAATAGACCTTAAACCTCTTGCAAAAATAAAAACAAATGAGGTTTTGCAAGGGATCTATTACACATCCAAATAATCTAAAATACCCTCTGCTGCTTTACGTCCTTCCCATATCGCTGTAACGACAAGGTCAGAACCACGCACCATATCACCGCCTGCAAAAATTTTCGGGTTTGACGTTTGGAACATAAATTCCTGTTGTTCAGGTGCAAGCACTCGACCCGAACCATCCAGATTGATATTCACATTGCTAAACCAATCGGCAGGACTAGGACGGAAACCAAACGCCAGTAAGACTGCATCGGCTGGTAAAATTTCTTCCGAATTGGGTACAGGTTCTGGACTACGACGACCACGACTATCAGGTTCACCCAGTTGGGTTGTCACCACTTTAACCCCTGTCACTTTGCCATTTTCACCGACAATTTCAATCGGCTGACGGTTAAACAGGAAGTTTACGCCCTCTTCACGGGCATTTTTCACTTCACGCACAGAACCAGGCATATTCGCTTCATCACGGCGATAAGCACAAGTTACACTGACTGCATTTTGACGAATTGAGGTACGGTTACAGTCCATCGCTGTATCACCACCACCCAACACGATGACTTTTTTACCCTCAACGCTGATATATTCGCTTGGATTGATTTCCCAACCTTGGCAACGATTGACATTGGCAATCAGGAAATCCAAAGCATCATATACACCGTCTAAATCTTCGCCCTGAAAACCGCCTTTCATATAGGTATAAGTTCCCATACCCATAAACACCGCATCATAATCGGCAAGTAACTGGTCAATGGTCACATCTGTACCAATTTCGGTATTGAGACGAAATTCCATGCCCATGCCCTCGAAAATCTCACGGCGGCGTTTCATCACGTCTTTTTCCATTTTAAATTCTGGAATACCAAAAGTCAGCAAGCCGCCAATTTCAGGGCGTTTATCAAAGATGACTGGTTTTACACCACTGCGGACTAAAATATCAGCACAGCCCAAACCTGCGGGGCCTGCTCCAATCACCGCAACTTTTTTATCTGTCCATTTCACTTGCGACATATCAGGTCGCCAACCAAGTGCAAACGCAGTATCGTTAATATATTTTTCTGCGTTACCAATCGTGACCGCACCAAAACCATCATTTAGGGTACAAGCCCCCTCACATAGACGGTCTTGTGGACATACTCGCCCACAAACTTCGGGTAAGGTATTGGTTTGATGGCACAATTCTGCTGCCTGAAAGATTTGACCTTCGGCAATCAGTTTCAACCAGTTGGGAATATAGTTATGGACTGGACATTTCCATTCACAATAGGGATTACCACAACCCAAACAGCGATGGGTTTGATTGGCTGCAATTTCGGCAGTAAACGGTTTATAAATCTCCACAAATTCTGCTTTGCGGACAGTAATATCTTTTTTGTCTGGGTCTTGACGAGCAATATCCAAAAACTGAAAGTCATTATTAAGGCGTGTTGCCATGTGTCTCTCCAATACAGTAGCGCTCAATCTACCCCCTCTACACCTCCCGTGACACGCCTCCCCCTTATCAAGGGGAGGTTGGGTGGGGTTGAATCAAGCAGCCCTGCCTATATCAAATGCGGTGGAATTATTGTGGGTCGGCTTGGGTGGTTTTTAGCAACGTTAATAAATTGGCTGCTTTTGGTTTGACCAACCAGAATTTACGGCTATAAAAGTCAAACTCGTTGCGGATTTTATACGCCCAAGCACTGCCTGTTTCCCGAATATGCTCATCAAGGATTTTCATCAAAAATTGACGATGTTCTTCCATCGACTCGGTGGAAATACGTGTCAGGTCAATCAATTCGTGATTGTAATAATCCACAAAATTATTGTCCAAGTCTAACACATAAGCAAAACCACCTGTCATGCCTGCACCGAAGTTATGCCCAACTTTACCCAACACCGTCACGATACCGCCTGTCATATATTCACAGCAGTGGTCGCCTGCACCCTCAATCACCGCAAATGCACCTGAGTTACGCACCGCAAAGCGTTCACCTGCAGTACCTGCGGCAAACAGTTTACCGCCAGTTGCACCATACATACAGGTATTGCCAATAATCGCTGTATGCTGGGTCTGGAATGGTGAGCCTTTTGGTGGGAAAATCGAAATACGACCACCTGCCATCCCTTTACCGACATAATCGTTGGCATCACCTTCAAGTTTGATATGCAAACCACCTGCATTCCACACACCGAGTGATTGCCCTGCTGTTCCTTCAAGTTTTAGCGTTACAGGAGATTCTTCCATGCCGATATTGCCAAAGCGTTTGGCAATTTCACCCGACAATCTTGCCCCAATCGAACGGTCACAGTTACCGACACGATAGCTAAACTCGCCACCCTGTCCGCTTTCAATCGCAGGTAACATATCAGCGACCATACGCTCCGCCAACAAACCTTTATCAAATGGTGCATTACCTTGCACTTGGCAATATTGGGCTTTGCCCTCTGCTGCTGGATGCGATTGTAATAGTGGCGTTAAATCCAAGTGAGCGTGTTTATCGGTTTCACCTTGAATGATATCCAGTAAATCCACTCGACCAATCAAATCTTTCAGCGAAGATACACCTAAAGCCGCTAACCATTCTCGTGTTTCTTCGGCAATAAAGCGGAAGAAATTAATCAGCATTTCAGGCTCACCGATATAATGGTCGTGACGCAGTTTGTCCTGTTGGGTTGCCACACCAGTTGCACAGTTATTCAGGTGGCAAATACGCAAGTATTTACAACCGAGTGCAATCATTGGGGTAGAACCAAAGCCAAAACTTTCCGCCCCAAGAATTGCAGCTTTGACCACATCCAGACCAGTTTTTAAACCGCCATCGGTTTGGACACGGACTTTACCACGCAAATCATTGACTCGTAGGGCTTGATGGGCTTCACTTAAACCCAATTCCCATGGCGAACCTGCATGATGAATGGATGATAATGGTGATGCGGCTGTACCACCGTCATAACCTGAAATGGTAATAAAATCAGCATAGGCTTTGGCAACCCCTGCTGCAATCGTTCCCACACCTGGTTCTGATACCAGTTTGACCGACACCATCGCTTGTGGATTGACCTGTTTTAAGTCAAAAATCAGTTGCGACAAATCTTCAATCGAATAAATATCATGATGTGGCGGTGGTGAAATCAAAGTCACTCCTGGTACGGAATAACGTAACCGAGCAATCAAGCCATTGACTTTACCGCCTGGTAATTGACCACCCTCACCTGGTTTTGCCCCTTGTGCCACTTTAATTTGCAGCACTTCGGCAGAAGTCAGATAAGCAGGCGTTACCCCAAAACGACCAGAGGCAATCTGTTTAATTTTTGAGTTACGAATGGTGCCGTAACGTGCAGGGTCTTCGCCGCCCTCACCCGAATTTGAACGTCCGCCAATGGTATTCATGGCAATCGCAATCGCTTCATGGGCTTCTGGTGATAAAGCACCAAGCGACATCCCTGCAGAATCGAAACGAGGTAAAATAGCCTCAATGGATTCTACTTGTTCCACAGGAATTGAATTGTCGGTTTTGAGTTTAAATAAATCACGAATCGTGGCAATCGGACGAGTATTCACCAGTTCCGCATATTCTTTAAAGTCTTCGTATTTGCCCGAACGCACCGCTTTATGTAAGCTGTTAATCACATCAGGGTTAAAAGCGTGATATTCCTTACCAAAAACAAATTTCAGTAAGCCACCTTGGTCAATCGGTTTACGAGCTTTCCACGCAGTTTCAGCAAGTTTTTTCTGGTCGTTTTCTAGGTCAATAAAAGTTGCACCCTCTATTCGACTTGGCACACCAACAAAACATTGATTAACCACTTGTTTAGACAAGCCCACAGCTTCAAACAACTGTCCGCCACGATAAGATGCAACAGTTGAAATCCCCATTTTTGATAAGACTTTCAGTAAGCCTTTATCAATACCTTTACGGAAATTGGATTGTGCCTGAATTGGGTCACCCAACAATTCACCTTTAGCCACTAAATCATTAATCACATCATGGGCTAAATATGGATAAACCGCCGTTGCACCAAAACCGAGCAGAACTGCAAATTGATGCGGGTCACGAGCAAAACCAGTTTCAATAATCAGATTCGCATCGGTACGCAAACCTGTCTGCATCAAATAATGATGCACCGCACCTGTCACCATCACCGCATTGGCAGGTAGATAACCCTCACGAATATTTCTATCGGAAAGAATCAATAAAGTTTTACCATCACGGATTGCCTGTGCCGATTCCTCACAAATCCGAGTAATCGCTGCTTGTAACCCTTCTGCTTCAGGATAATTTAAATCAATTTCCGCTTGTGCATAGCCTTCACGCACCAAAGTACGCAGCATGTGCATTTTGGAATTAGACAACACAGGACTAGAAATGATGATTCTATCGGCATGTTCGGCACTTTGTTCAAAGACGTTTTGCTCACGCCCTAAACATGTCTCTAATGACATCACGATAGATTCACGCAATGGGTCAATTGGTGGATTTGTCACCTGTGCAAATTGCTGACGGAAATAATCCGACACATGACGCACCTGACGAGATAATACTGCCATTGGGGTATCATCCCCCATTGAACCCACAGCTTCCTGACCACTTTCCGCAATCGGGCGGAGCATCTGGTCACGTTCTTCAAACGTCACCATAAACATTTTTTGTGCTGCTTTTAACGCATCACCAGCTAAACCTTTATCCAATAAAGTTTCTTCAAGCTGATGGTCGCCTTGTAATTTTAACGAACGCTCACGCAACCATTCACGATATGGACGCATTGTTTTTAGATGATCATTGATGCTATCGGTATCTAAAAGTTTACCTGTCACCGTATCCACAACTAAAATCTGCCCCGGCCCAACACGACCTTTAGACACCACATCTTCAGGTTCGTAATCCCAAACGCCAATTTCAGAGGCTAAAGTGATATAACCATTCTTGGTAATCACCCAGCGTGCAGGACGCAAACCGTTACGGTCAAGCATACAAATCGCATGACGACCATCCTGAATCACCAGACCCGCAGGGCCATCCCATGCTTCCATGTGTTTTGAGTTAAACTCATAAAAGGCACGCAAATCCGCATCAAGGGTTTCCACATTCTGCCAAGCAGGCGGCACCAGCATCCGCAAGGCACGGAATAAATCCATACCGCCACCAACCAAAATTTCCAGCATATTATCCATACTGGATGAATCTGAACCTGTACGATTGACCAATGGCTTTAAGTCTAAAAGATTGGGTAATAACGGATTTTCAAATTTTGGGGTACGAGCCACCGACCAGTTACGATTCGCCGTAATAGTATTGATTTCACCATTATGAGCCAAATAACGGAACGGTTGTGCCAAAGGCCAGCGTGGTAAAGTATTGGTCGAAAAACGTTGATGAAACACACAGATATGCGACTGTAAACGCTCATCGGCTAAATCGGTATAAAAATCCGCAATCGCTTCAGGCATCATCAAGCCTTTATAGCTAATCACGGTGGATGCTAAAGTGGTGATATAAAACAAGCCATCGTTTTGTAATTGTTGTTCAGCACGACGACGAGCTAAAAATAATTTACGGTTAAAATCCGCCTCATTGAGATTTTCAGGATTATTGACCAAAACTTGCTCAAATGCAGGCAAAGAACGCAAAGCTATTTCACCCAAAACATCCAGATTAACTGGCACTTTACGCCATGCAGCAACAGTTAAGCCTTCCGCTTCAATTTCTTGATTGAGAATTTGGCGCGCATTCGCTGCTAATGCAGGATCAAGATTTAAAAACACCGTCCCTGCAGCAAAAATTTCGGTTAAAACGACACCCAACTTTTCCGCCTCACTACGGAAAAAAGCTTTCGGCATCGCCAACAGCAAACCACAACCATCACCCGTTTTACCGTCTGCTGCAATACCGCCCCGATGCGTCATACAACTTAAACTATGAATGGCGGTCTTCACCAAATGATGGCTTTGTTCGCCTTGCATTTGTGCAATTAAACCAAAACCACAGTTATCTTTAAATTCATGCGGCTGATACAAACCTTGTGGTTGTTCAGTGGGAGCTACCGTATTGAGCGATGGCGTGTGCATAGCGTACCCTTCTCTTCAGTGATGACTTCAGTATGAAAAGTCAAATTAATCCAATCTAGCATAGACCTAAAATGCGGCACTGTATCAACTCATTTTCGTCAATATGTTTCATCTTCATTCATCGCAATTTTTAAATCAAATTAAAATCGCACTATGTTTGAACATTTTCTAGCAAATCCCTCCATTCAACACAATATTTCACATTGAATAAGGTATTTAGGTCTTTTTAGCTTAAGTACTAAAGCAACAACCATGCCAAAATAAAACATTAATAAATAATATTAATTATCAACCATATATGATATCTAAACAATTAAACACGCCCCATTATAGGCAGAAAATTCACACACACACTCAAAAAAGCATTATTTTGGTGCAAAATCTCAGAATGGATCAATCACTTGTGATTCTTTTGGTGGCGTTTTTGGTGCATGAAGTGTTGGTGCTTCATTTTGTGGTCGGGTGGGTTCATTTTTTGTGGCAACAGTTGAGGTTTCAGTCTGTATGCTCTTAATTTCACCACTTTGGTCTTTACGTTGCACCGTAATACGACTGCCTGCCAGCATATCTACATCTATGGATGGTGTTTTTATCGATAAATCTACCACCTTAGGCAAAGCAGCTTTGCTCAGAACCACCGTATATAGTTTTGCCCCAGAAGCCACTTCATCACTACCCAAATCATTCACTTGATGACGATAAGTTGATATTTTTTCGGGTAAAATTTTCACACTTTCAGGCAATTCAAAATTCATTTTTTGCGACTGTTCCATCGCTTGCTGTACATTCTTATATACACCATACAACAATACATATTGCTCAGGGTTTTGTTCATCCTGCAAACGTAAATAACTAAAATTCTTTCTATCTTCTCGTTTATCCAAATACGAGCGAATAATATCTTCTTCACTGACTTTCATCAGTTGCAAAGTCCATGCTTTCTGATTGTCAGCAATAAATTTTGAACCACGAAATTCTGCAGCATGTTCACCAGGCACAGTTTCTCGTTGCGTCATGTTCATCGCTGGTACTTCACTGCTAAAGCTACCTAGATTCTGATTTATTCCTATCGCTTCGGTCTGTACAGGACGTGCCGCCAGTTGTGCCTGAGCTTCTTCAAAATGCACCTCTTCAATTTTAGAGGTTTTAAGTTGCATACCCCATAAAACCAACGCTGTCATTGCACATGCAATCCCCAAAACCATCCATGTTGAATTTTTAATCAACTGTAAAGTTTGTTTGGCAATGTGCATGATAACCTCTTTATCTTAATCGGTACTTTTTTGATGTGCAGTAATCGCATAAGCCAGTGCATCAGTACTAAAATCACGCGTAATGACTGCTTCGCCCAGTTTCTTAAGTAAAATCAAGCGTAATTGCCCATTTAATACTTTTTTATCATGTGACATATATCCCAAAAATTGATCTAATGGAATCTTAGGACAAACAATTGGCAATTTTGCAGCACGTAAAATATCTTGAACACGCTCAACGTCTTGTGCATTTAACCAGCCCATTTGTTGCGATAAAGTCGCTGCCATGACCATACCTGTCGCCACAGCTTCACCATGCAACCATTCACCATAGCCAAGATAAGACTCAATGGCATGACCAAAAGTATGTCCGAGATTAAGTAACGCACGCTCACCTTTTTCCGTCTCATCATTGGCAACAATACGAGCTTTATGTGCACAGCAACGATACACTGCTTCCGCCAAGACTTGCATATCTCGCTGCATCAACGCTGGCATATTGGCTTCAAGCCAGACCAAAAAACTTTCGTCACCAAGCAACGCATACTTAATCACTTCCGCCAAACCTGCCGATAATTCACGCTCAGGCAAAGTATCTAACACCGCCATATCCGCAAGCACAGCTTCAGGTTGCTTAAATGCACCGATCATATTTTTGCCCAGTGGATGATTAATGCCTGTCTTGCCACCCACGCTGGAATCCACCTGTGATAACAATGTCGTTGGAATCTGGACAAAGTTCACACCACGCTGAAAAGATGCTGCTGCATAACCCGCCATATCGCCAATCACACCACCACCCAATGCGACCAGCGTACAATCACGATTAAAGCCAGCTTCAAGCAAAGCATCAAAAATCAGATGCAAATGCTGAAAATCCTTATACTTTTCCCCATCAGGTAAAATACAGGTCGCAACCGTTTTGCCCATCTCCTGAAACTGTGTAAGGTATCGCTGCAAATACAATGCAGCAACCGTTGTATTGCTCACGATCATCACTTGCTGCCCGACAATATAAGGTGCAAGTAATGCTGTACTATCCAGAGATTGACCAATAAAAATAGGGTAACGTCGTGTACCGAGTTCCACATGTAAGGTTTGCATTGCTGTCATATTCATTTAAAATTTGGCTGTTAATGGGTTTTCACGGATTAATTGTAGTATTTTTTGTGCCAAATCACGAGCAGAGCCCTGATTTGTTTCAACAATAAAATGTGCAACTTCACGATATAATGGGTCACGAACTTGCAGTAAATCACGTAATTTTTGTTCGGGATGATCAACTTGCAATAAAGGTCGATTACGGTCACGGTGCGTCCGAATCAATTGAATCTCAACTGGAGTATAAAGATAAACGACTGCACCTCGACGATGCAAATTGTACCGATTTTCTGATTGAGTGACTGCTCCGCCACCTGTAGCAAGGACGATATTTTTGAGTTGGGTCAAATCATGAATAACCGCTTGTTCTCGAATACGAAAACCACTTTCCCCTTCTTTTTCAAAAATCCAAGGAATACTCGCACCTGTGCGTGTTTCAATCTCATGATCACTATCGATAAATGGACGATTCAATAACTCTGCCAAATAACGACCGACTGTAGTTTTACCTGCACCCATCGAACCTACCAAATAGATATTTGGTAGATCTCTATTGTTTTGACTATGGCTACTCAAGTGCCACCTTTTACAACAAACTGTATTGGCACTATATTAACGATTTGCTGTACCCGTGTCATTGACTATTCGAGGGGTCACGAAAATTAATAGCTCATTTTTACTATCTAGTTTCGAGGTATTCTTGAACAAACCACCAATCAAAGGCAAATCACCTAAGAATGGGATTTTTTTCACATTGTGACCATCAGCACTTTCAAATACACCACCAAGTACCACAGTTTCCCCATTATTCACCAATACATTGGTTTCAATTTGGTTTTTATCAATCGGCGGCTGACCATTGATCATCCGTGAATAGTCTGGTGCATCTTTGGCAATATTTAATTGCATACTGACTTTACCATCAGGCGTAATACTCGGCGTAACGTCTAGTAATAATAAAATTTCTTTAAACTCAGTACTAACAGTCTGATTCGTACCTGTACCTTCTACAGTTTGATATGCCAATTCCACACCAGACTTAATCACCGCTTTTTGTTTATCCATGGTCATGACTTTTGGTGTAGACACAATTTCGGTTTGACCATCCGCTTGTGCAGCAGATAATTCTAAATCCAGCATAAAGTCAGACATATTGATTAAACCAAAAGCAATACGACCAGCACCATCTTTTTTCACACCTAAATCAACGTTTAAGTTATCTGGACGTTCAATGGTATATTTGTAGCCCCCTGTAGTTGAATCTTTTTCTGGCTTACGCAAGTTCCATAGCGTTGTATCGCTTCCACCCACCAAGAGATTATTATTATTGGTAATCCCTTGTGATAAAATGCCCCACTTCACCCCAAAATCTTTGCTAAAGCTATTCGTCGCACGAACAATACGCG